>NZ_OY726398.1:639222-958834 GCF_963378105.1 Mycolicibacter sp. MU0102 | reverse complement strand
GGAACACCAGGTAGCCCGGCAGTAGATCGTAGATCTCCTGGTTGATCACCGAGGCCTCGATCTCGCCGCGCGCGACCGCATCGGCCAGTACGGTGTCCATCACCAAGTTGCGATGGTGGACGAATTTTTGCTGCATCGCCTCCTGCAACGCCGGACTGTGTGACATCTCGTTCAGCACTGCGCGCATGGTGCGCATGTGTTCCAGCGCTTGGCCACAGGTCCAACGGCCGATCTCCAACAGGTCGCCACGCAGCGAGCCGGTATTCGGCGGGCTGGCCGATGCCCGAGTGCCTTCGATGAACGCTGCGAGCACCAGGTCCGCCTTCGTCGACCAACGCCGGTACATCGTGGCCTTACTGGCCTTGGCCCTAATGGCCACGGCTTCGACGGTGAGTCGGTCGTAGCCATGCTCCTGCAGCAGCTCCAGCGTGATCGCCAACAGCTCGGCCTCCCGCTCGCTCCACGGGCACACCGAGTCGTCGCCACCGTCTTCGGAAATCATCGTCCCCTTACCAGCTCACTACGGTTGTTCCGCGAGAGCAGCCATGTGCCCAGATGTCAAGCTAGTTGCGATCTAACAGCACGGTACCGTACCGTTTCATCCTACGTGACAATTTCACCGCATCACATTCGGTGAGATCGTCAGCGCGGCGTCGAAAGGCTTTGTTTTGAACAAGTTTTCGGTAACCAAACTGGTTCGCCGCCAGTGGGTGGCGATCGTGGTGATCGTGGTGGTCGCTCTGGTCGGGTTCAGTGTCGACCGACTGCGCGGCATCTTCGGCTCGAACAACGAGGTGTCGAGGCCCGGCTCAGAGGCTTTGGAGAACACCGGCTACAACCCCAAACAGGTGCTGTTCGAGGTGTTCGGTTCGCCCGGATCGGTGGCCACCATCAACTTTCTGGACATCAACGCCCAGCCGCAGCGCGCCGAAAACGTCCCGCTGCCGTGGTCGCAGACGCTGACCACCGACGACCCGACGATGTACGCCGACCTTCGCGCACAGGGTGACGGCGACACCATCGGCTGCCGCATCACCGTCAACGGCGTCGTCACGGACGAAAGGTCTACGAACCACGTGAACGGATACATCGCGTGCCTGGACAAGACCGCATGAGCGGCCAGCACACCGACACTGCTGCCGAAACCCACCAAGGGTCCCTGCCGGCCCGGCTCATCCGGAGACTGTCCCTCCCGATCCTGTTGATCTGGGTCGCCATCGCTGCCGTCACGAACGCCATGACACCCCAGCTGGAAGTTGTCGGGTGGGAACGCTCGGTCGGAATGAACGCGCCGGATGCGCCGGGCATTCTCGCGATGCGGCACATCGGGCAGGTCTTCGAAGAATTCGATTCCGACAGTGCGGCCATGATCGTGCTCGAGGGCGATCAGCCGCTGGGCCCCGAGGCACACACCTACTACGACGGCCTGGTGAAGAAGCTGCAGGCCGACACCGAGCACGTCGAGCACGTCCAGGACTTCTGGGGCGACCCGCTGACCGCCGGCGGCTCACAGAGCAAAGACGGCAAAGCAGCCCTCACCCAGATCTACCTCCGCGGCAACCAGGGCGAGGCGATGTCGAACGAATCCGTCGACGCCGTCCGCAAGATCGTCGACGCCACGCCACCGCCGGCCGGCATCAAGGCCTACGTCACCGGCGCCTCACCACTGGTGACCGACAACTTCGAGGTCGGCAGCGACGGCACCAACGAAGTCACGGCCATCACCTTCCTGGTCATCGGCATAATGCTGCTGTTCGTCTACCGCTCACCGGTCACCATGGCGATCGTCTTGCTGACGGTGGCCATCGAACTGGCGGCGGCCCGCGGCGTCGTGGCGACGCTCGCCCACGCCGGGGTCATCGGGCTGTCCACCTACGCGACGAATCTGTTGACACTGTTGGCTATTGCCGCCGGCACCGACTACGTGATCTTCGTCGTAGGCCGCTACCAAGAGGCACGCGGCAAGGGAATGGACCGGGTCGCGGCCTACCACGACATGTGGCACGGCACCGTCCACGTCATGGTCGGATCCGGGCTGACGATCGCCGGCGCCGTCGCGTGCATGGGCTTCACCAGACTCCCCTACTTCCAGACACTCGGGATACCGGCTGCCATCGGTGTTCTCGTGACGTTGGCGGCCGCCCTGACGCTGGGCCCCGCCGTGTTGTTGATCGCCACCAGGTTCGGACTGATGGAACCCAAGGTCGCTCAACGGACCCGGGGCTGGCGGAAGATCGGCACCGCCATCGTGCGCTGGCCCGGTCCGATCCTGGTGGTCACCGGCATGATTGCGCTCATCGGTGTGTTCGCGTTGCCCGGTTACCGGACCAGCTACGACAACCGGCCCTACATCCCCGACAGCGCACCCGGTGTCGTCGGAATGGAAGCCGCCGAACGCCACTTCACCGAAGCGCGGATCAATCCCGAGTTGGTGATGATCGAGACCGATCACGACATGCGCAACCCGGCAGACATGCTGATACTCGAACGTGCGGCCAAGGCAGTGCTCCACACACCGGGAATCGCCCTGGTGCAGTCCATCACGCGACCGCTCGGAACGCCGATCACGCACAGCTCCATTCCGTTCCAGATCAGTGCGTCGAGCGCAAGCCAGATCATGAATCTCGACTACCAGAAAGACCGAGCCAACGATCTGCTGAAGCAGGCCGGCGAGATCGACAACACGATCGAGGTGCTCCGCCAACAGCTCGCCCTGCAGCAGCAGAGCGCTGCAGTCACCCACGAACAAACGCAGGCGTTCCACGACACCGTCACGACGATGAACGCGCTGCGCGACAAACTCGCCGATTTCGATGACCAGTTCCGCCCGCTGCGCAACTACTTCTACTGGGAGCCGCACTGCTTCGACATTCCGATGTGTTGGGCGCTGCGGTCGGTGTTCGACTCGCTGGACGGGATCTCGGAGCTGTCCGAGAAGTTCGGCAACATTACCGCCAGCCTCGACAACCTCGATGCCCTGCAACCGCAGCTGGTGGCCCTGTTGCCACCGCAGATCGCGATTCAGGAGCGCAACCGCGACCTGACCCTGTCGAATTTTGCGACCACCGGCGGCATCAACAGCCAGAGCGAAGAGGCTTTGAACAATGCCACTGCGATGGGCAAGGCGTTCGACGACGCCAAGAACGATGACACGTTCTACTTGCCGCCGGAGGCCTTCGACAACCCTGACTTCAAGCGCGGCCTCAAGCTGTTCTTGTCGCCCGACGGCAAGGCGGCCCGGATGATCGTGACCCATCAGGGCAACCCCGCCAATCCCGAGGCGATTCCGCACATCAACGCGATCAAGGAGTCGGTGTTCGATGCCCTCAAGGCAACACCGATGTCGGACGCCAAGATCTACGTCGCGGGTATCGGCTCCACCAACAAGGACATCCAGGAGGGGATGAAGTACGACCTGCTGATCTCGGCGTTGGCCGCAGTCGCTCTCATTCTGCTGATCATGGTGATTGTGACGCGCAGCCTCGTCGCCGCCTTCGTGATCGTCGGCACCGTCGTCCTCTCCTTGGGGGCATCGGTGGGTCTGTCAGTCCTGGTGTGGCAGTACATCTTCGGGATTCATCTGTTCTGGGTCGTGGTGCCGCTGGCCATCATTTTGCTGCTGGCGGTGGGAGCGGACTACAACCTGCTGTTGGTATCCCGATTCAAGGAGGAGATGCACGCGGGCCTCAACACCGCCATCATCCGGTCGATGGGTGGCACCGGTTCCGTGGTCACCGCCGCCGGCCTGGTGTTCTCGGCGACCATGGCAGCCTTCATCTTCAGCCCCCTGGTGATCCTCGGGCAGATCGGTACGACCATCGGCCTGGGCCTGTTGTTCGACACCTTGATCGTGCGGTCGTTCATGACGCCGTCGATCGCGGCGTTGCTGGGCAAGTGGTTCTGGTGGCCGCAGCTGGTGCGCCAGCGTCCGGTTCCCGCGAAGTGGCCCGATCCCATCCAGCGGCAGCCCGAGGAGGTCCAGGCGTGAAGTATGCAGTCCACCTCGGCATCGCCGCCGCAGCCCTGCTCGGCGCCGTGACCACCGCCGGTGTCGTTGCCGCCGACGCTACCGACGACTACCCGATCCCCAGTCGGATCCTCCGCACCCCCTGTTCGGCCGAACAGATCATGGCCGCAGCCCGCGACGTCGCGCCGGTCTACTACGAGCGCTACATGATCGACTACAACAACAAACCCGCCGCCGACCGGCAAGGCGCCCAAGACCGCATCCACTGGTTCTTCGCCATGGACTACGCCGGCCGCCGCCAATATTCCGAGGACACCGCCACCAACGCCTTTTTCGAAACCATGTCGTGGCGCTGGCCCAACTGGGCCAAGCTGTTCTTCAACAACAAAGGCGTGACCGCCCGCACCACCGACATCTGCATGAACTACCCGGCGGGCGACATGTCGGTCTGGGACTGGAAGTAGCCACAGCCTTCGGCATTTCCCTCACGCTGACTTTTTGCCGCGCGCGTCGATGTCGGCCCTGCTGAAGTGCGACAGGTTGCATTCCGGCCGGAAAACTTATCGCGGCACGACAAAGATTTCGGCGTCCAGGTTTCTTTAAGCTACGCGCCATGCAGATGCCATCCCGTGTTGGGCAGAGCGCCGCTGGGGCGTTCGGCCGCCGAGGCGCCCTCGGGAGCGGCTTCGCGGGCTTTGTGCACTGTTGTCGCTGACTCCCCCGCCACTTGCTAATTCTCGGTAGTCACTTTCGGTGACCGGTGCCGAACATCTCGGGCATTGGAAGGCCAGCATGCATTCTTCTTTCGGATCCGGCCGATGACAGTCGCGACTCCCCTCGACCCGGCGCAGCGTGTCGACCCCGGCACGGAGGTGGTGGACGCCGCCGCTGCGCCCGCCGCCCCGAGCCGGTCCGTCATCACGCCGCTGCGCATCGGCGTGACCACGCTGTGGCTGTCGGTGATCGTGCTGCTGCCGTTGGTCGCCATCGCGTGGCAGGCCGGCGGGAGGGGCTGGAACGGCTTCCGGCTGGCCGTCACCTCGCACGCGGCAGTCGAATCGTTCCGCGTGACATTGACGATCTCGGTCCTGGTCACCGTGCTCGACGTGGTGTTCGGCTTGGCGACCGCCTGGGTATTGGTGCGCGACGATTTCATCGGAAAGGGCGTGATCGATGCGCTGATCGATCTGCCGTTCGCGCTGCCGACAATCGTCACCAGCTTGGTGATGCTCGCCCTCTACGGCAACTCCAGTCCGATCGGCATTCACCTGCAGCACACCCCGCCCGGGGTCGCGATGGCACTGGCCTTCGTCACGTTGCCATTGGTGGTCCGTGCCGTCCAGCCGGTGTTGATGGAGATCGACCGCGACGTCGAGGAAGCGGCTGCGGCCCTCGGCGCGACGCGCCTGGTCACCTTCAAGACGGTGGTGTTGCCGTCGCTGCAGCCGGCGTTGTTGACCGGTGCCGGACTTGCGTTTTCGCGGTGCGTAGCCGAATTCGGCTCGGTCGTGACGATTGGCGGTGCCGTGCCGGGCAAGACCGAGGTGTCGTCGCAGTGGATTCGCTCGCTGGTCGAGAACGACGACCACACGAGCGCGGCAGCAATTTCGATCGTGTTGTTGGCGATCTCATTCGCGGTACTGGTGCTGCTGCGGACCGTGGGTGGGCGTGCGGCCAAGCGCGAGGAGGAGGCCGAGTGACGGCGCGGATGGAGAAGCGTCACCTTCTGCGCTTCACCGTGTTGACCTATATCGGTGTCATGCTGATCGCCCCGGTGTCGGTGATTCTGTACCGAACGTTTGAGCACGGGTTGGCCCACTTTTGGGCCTGGATCAGCACCCCTGCGGCCGTGTCGGCGCTGAAACTGTCACTGCTACTGGTGGTCATCGTAGTGCCGCTGAACGCCTTGTTCGGCGTTTCGACGTCGATCCTTCTGGTACGCAACAAATTCCGTGGTCGATCAATCCTTCAGGCGATCCTGGATCTGCCGTTTGCGGTCTCGCCGATCATCGTCGGGGTCGCCCTGATCGCACTGTGGGGGTCTTCGGGGGCGCTGGGCTTCGTCGAGAACAATCTGGGATTCAAGATCATCTTCGGGCTGCCCGGGATGGTGCTGGCCAGCATCTTCGTCACGCTGCCGTTCGTTGTGCGCGAGGTCCAGCCGGTGCTCGTGGAGATCGGAATCGAACAGGAGCAGGCCGCAGCAACGCTGGGCTCCAATGCGTGGCAGACGCTTTGGCGGGCCACGCTGCCATCGATCCGGTGGGGACTGACCTACGGCGTGGTCTTGACCACGGCGCGCACACTCGGCGAGTTCGGCGCGGTCATCATGGTGTCATCGAACCTGCCGGGACACTCGCAGACCCTGACCTTGTTGGTCAACGACCGCTACCACCGCGGGGCCGAGTACGGCGCCTACGCCGTGTCCACGCTTCTGATGGGGGTGGCCGTGGCGTTCTTGATCGCCAAGGCGGTGCTGCTGATCTACCGCCGGCGAGCCAAAGCCCTGGAGTGGATGACCCGCTGACCCCAGCAGAAGCCGATCACGCGAAGCGTTTGGTGTACTGCGGCGGCAATCGGCGCAGCAGCCATACCAGCGGGGCCCACGGCCAGGACGGGACGACGGCGCGGCCGGTTTCGCGTTCGATGGCACGCACCATGGCCTTGACCCCGGATTCGTTGTCCACCATCAACATGGTGGACGCCGATTTCGCGGTCATCTCCGATTCGATGTAGCCCGGTTCCAACACAGTCACCTTGATCGGTCCGCGCGAGTACTCCGCACGCAGCGACTCTCCCAGCGACGACACCCCGGCCTTGCTGGCGGCGTACGCCGCCTTCACGCCCGGAACGCCCTTGTTCCCCAACACCGATGAGATCAGCACCAGGTGGCCGCTGCCGGCAGATTTGAATATCTCCAGCGCGGTCTCGATCTGCACCAGCGCGGCCACCAAGTTCGTTTCAACGGTGGCTTTGTTGGCCCACAGCTTGCCGGATCCGAGCGGGGCGCCCTTGCCGATGCCGGCATTGACGATGACCCGGTCAATTCCACCCAGCTCTGCGACGAAGTGGTTGAACACCTTGGGTATTTCGTCGTGGTCATTGACATCCAGCGCAGCTACCGCGACATTGATTCCCGGAAACTTTTCTGTCAGTTCGGCTTTCAGTTCATCAAGCCGGTCCGCCCGGCGGGCACACAGGGCCAGGTCACGTCCCTGCGCAGCGAAAACACGAGCCATGCCGGCACCCAGCCCTGAACTGGCACCGGTGATGAGGATTCTCTGACGGGTCACCAGGGCAGCTTAATGGCGGTCGCAGCCTGCCGAAATCGCGCCGAGGAATTACTTGAGCAGTCGCGACATCCGTCGGTCGGCCAGTACCTTGCCGCCGGTCTGGCAGGTCGGGCAGTACTGAAATGACTTATCGGCGAAAGATATTTCCCGAACAGTGTCGGCGCACACCGGGCACGGCAGCCCGGTTCGGGCGTGAACCCGCAGACCGGAGCGCTTCTCCCCCTTCAAGGTGGCGGCCTGTTGACCGACCGAGCGGGTGACGGCGTCGGTCAGCACGGTGTGGATGGCCTCGTGCAACGCGGTCAGCTGAGCTGTCGACAGTTTGCCGGCGGTGGCGAACGGGGACAGCCGGGCGGTGTGCAGGATCTCGTCGCTGTAGGCGTTGCCGATTCCGGCGATCACCTTCTGATCGGTCAGGACGGTTTTGATGCGACCGGTGTTGCCGGCCAGCAGTCCAGCCAGCTCGTCGGCATCGATCGCCAGGGCATCCGGCCCCAGTGTGGCGATGCCCGGCACCTTTACCGGGTCGTCGACCAACCAGACCGCCAGCCGCTTCTGGGTGCCGGCTTCGGTCAGATCGAAGCCGGGGGCCTGCCCCGGGACGCCCAGGTGCACCCGCAGCGCGATCGGTCCCTTACCCGGTCGCAGCGGCGCAGCCGCCAGCTGATCCGACCAGCGCAGCCAGCCCGCCCGCGACAGGTGCGCGATCAAGAACTGCTCACCGGCCTGCAATCCCAGATACTTGCCCCAGCGGTGCGCGCCGGTCACCTCGTTACCGTGCAACGCTGTCGGCGGCGGGTCGAAGGTCTTGAGCACCGACAGTGCCGCCACGTCGATCCGGCCGATGGTGCAACCGACGGCGTGCCGACGTAGATGATCGGCGAGTGCTTCGACCTCGGGCAGCTCCGGCATGCCCCCGAGTCTGCCCGTTTCCCTGGCGGCGCGCCCGACTCTTTCACCTTGCGGTGGCGGTGTTATCCCGTCGCTGCCGCGGGACTCACCACGACCGAGACGGTGGTGGCACCGGAGTCGGATGCGACGGCCAGTACGGCCGCATTGGCCGCCGAGACGACGTGCCCGCCGTTGACGACGACGTCATAGCCGTCGGGATAGGCGAGCGTGGGCACCGAAATGGTGGTGATGGAACCGGCGGCGAAGCTGCCCGACCCGTTCGCCATCACGGTGGAAAAACTGAAATGCAGGGCGCCGTCGACGACGGACCAGGAGGTCGGGGTGCCGGAGACCAGCTGGGGATACGGCTCGGCCAGCAGGCCCAACTTCGCGGCGTCCACGTTGTCGCCGGTCGGCGCCACCGCGGGGTCGTGGACCAGCCACCCATGGCCACCGCCGGTGGTGGTGATGTCACCCCGGTCGCTGTACTCCCACTCGGTCCACCCGATGAAGTTCTTGTCGGCGGCTCCCATGGTGGCACCGATGGTGTCGAAGCTGCCGCCGGAGCCGAATTCGCTCATGAACGACGGGATGCCGTGGGCGTTCGCGTAGGCGATGGCGTTGTTCACGGCGATGTCGGTCAGCGGTCCGACGTAGCCCAGATAGTTGTGAAACGAGAAGACGGTGTTGGGGTCGTCGACCGTGCCCAGGTTGATCGGGAACGCGATGCCGTTGATGACCTCGGGCTCGAAGTACACCGGGGTGTGCGGGTCGACAGCGCGGATCGCGGCGTCCACCTGGTTGTAGAACGGTGTCAGCTCTTGGGTGCCGAAGTGGGAGTTGAACAGGCTTGACAGGGTCTGGGAGCCCGCGGCCGGTTCGTTCATGATCCCGTAGCCGGCCACTCCGGGGTTGCCTTTGAAGTAGTCGGCCACGTGCTCCCACATCAGCGCGTAGTGGTTCTGCAGCCCGACTTGGTCGGGCGCGTGCGAGTTGGACCAGAACGCATCCCAGGCGTGGTTGCTCGCGGGATTGAGCAGGCCGTTGAGCAGGAACCCGAAATCGAGGTTGGGCAGACCTCCGTCTTGTGCCGCCCAGTCGGGGGCGCCTTCGCCGGCGAACTTGCCGGCGTAGTCGTCCTGGTGCATGTCGAGGATGGCGGTGATGCCGTGGTTGTGCAGGATCTGCACGGTCTGGGCGATCGACGCGAGGTACGCGTCGTCGAAGACGCCGGGTTGCGGCTCCACGCCGGCCCAGATAACGCCCAGCCGCACCACGTTGAACCCGTTGTCGGCGAGGAAGGCCGCGTCGTCGTCGCTGAATCCGATCGCCGAAGGTTCATAGGGCGCAAGCTTGTACACCTCGTTGAGGCCGTGCAGGATGACGACCTGCCCGTCAGCGTTGGTGATCCAGCCGCCTGTGCTGGCCAAAGCTGCCGGACCCACCGGGGCGCGGGTGGGATCGGCTCCGAAGTGGCCGACCGCGCCGTGCGTGCCCAGCGCACTGCCGTTGCCGCCCGCACCGCCCAGCGCCGGCAAGCCCGTAGCAGGGCCGCCCACTCCGCTGTCGCCGCCGTCACCGCCGTGACCGCCGCTGCCCAGCAGTCCGATACCGTCGCCACCGTCACCGCCGTGGGACCCATCAGCCCCGCTGCCACCGTGCCCGCCCGCGCCGCCGATTCCGAACAGCACCCCGGCCGCGTGGCCGCCGACCCCGCCGACACCACCGGTCGCGCCCGATGCATCACCACCGGCTCCGCCTGCTCCGCCGACACCCAGCAACACCCCGCCCGCGCCACCGGCGCCTCCGGCTGCGCCCGCTCCACCGGCACCGCCGACACCTCCATTGCCGAGGAGTCCCGCCGTACCTCCCGCGCCGCCGGCGACCTGGGCGCCGGTGGCGTCGTAGCCGGCCCCGCCGTCACCGAACAGCCAGCCGCCCGCATAGCCGTCGACGTGCTGCGCCGTGCCGTCGGCTCCATCGGCCACCATGGGCCCGAGACCGACCGCCTCGCTGAGCTGGTTCAGCCCGTCAAGCAGCGGGGTGGGCGTCGCACTGTGAATCCAGTTCTCGATGCCGTCGTGCAGTGGGGTGTAGAGGTTCTCGTCGAACCACGCCGTCGCATCAAATGTGGATGCGTCGCCGCTACCCGGCCATCCCAGGTCCGCGAAGACCGCCTCCCAATGGGCGGAGTCGAAAAAGGTGTCCCAGGCCGCCGGCGTCGTCAACGCCGCCCCATCAAGACCGTTGGTTGCCGCGTCGACGAACGGCGCCAGCAGCTGGTCGAGCACCTCGTCGACGACATCGGCGCGCGCCGCCGGTGCCGCTGCCAGGGGCAATATGGCCAGCTCCAGCAGCGTCGCGATCGCCACTGTCACGCCAATGCGAATCATCTCGGACGGCCCCCACCCACTGAAAATAGTATGAGATTCAGCTAAGGGGAACGTTACGCCGGTTGCATTCCCTGTCAACCGGTTCCGCGCGCCGCCGTTGGTTGCGACCATATTGATCGTGTCGGCAGGGTTGGCGGGGAGGGAATCCGAAGTCCGCGCGTTATCGGATTTCCTTGCGCGCATTGGGGACGGCCCAGCGGGGTTGTTGCTGGAGGGCGAGCCGGGCATCGGCAAGACCACGTTGTTGCTTGACGCCACCGACCAAGCTCTGACCCGCGGCTTCCAGGTGATGTCGGCTCGCGGGTCGCCGGCCGAGGTCAGCTACGCCTACTCGGCGGTGGCTGACCTGTTAAGCGGAGTCGGTGACGCGACGCTGGCCCAGTTGCCCGACATGCACCGACTGGCCCTGGGGCGCGCGCAGCTCGGTGACGTCACCGACGGCCCGGTCACCGACGAACGTGTGGTCGCGACGGCCTTCTTGTCGGTGATCGAGCACCTCAGCGCCCAGGCGCCGGTGTTGTTGGCGATCGACGATGCGCAATGGCTGGATCGCTCCAGCAAGGCGGTGATCAGCTATGCCGCCCGCCGCCTCAGCGGACGAGCCGGAATGTTGGCCACCCTCCGCATCGGGGAGCCGGACTCGCTCGAGATGCAATCGCGGCTGCAGTTCCGCCGGCCGGAGGCCCTCACCCGGCTGCGCATCCGACCGATGCCCCTGGGCGGCTTGCATGCCCTGATCGCCACGCGGCTGGGGCATACGCTGCCACGCCCGGCGATCACCCGCATCCACGACATCTCCGGCGGTAACCCGTTCTTCGCACTTGAACTCGCGGCGCGGACCGCAACCGGTGAATCCGATGACATCGTCGATCTGCCGGACAGTCTGTCGGCGTTGGTGCGCAGCCGAATCGGCGACGCCGACGACGAGGAGTCCACGGTATTGCTGGCGGCGGCGTCCACCGCGGCGCCGACCGTCGAATTGGTCGCCCAGGGGGCCGGCTTGACCGCAGCCCGCGTCGTCGAGTTGCTGGACTCGGCGGCAAGCCGCGCCATCGTCGGGCTCGACGGGAATCGGGTGCGTTTCACCCATCCGCTGTTCGCCACCGGCGTCTACACCGGTGCCACGCCCGCACGGCGGCGGGCCATGCATCGCCGGCTCGCCGACGTCATCGATCAGCCCGAGATCAAGGCACGCCACTTGGCCCTGTCCGCGACCAGCGGCGATCAGCTCACCTTGTCGACGCTCGACGCGGCCGCCGAATCCACGTCCGCTCGAGGCGCACCGGCAGTCGCCGCCGAATTGATCGAGCTGGCAATCAAATTGGGCGGTGGCACCCCGCAGCGCCGGGTCCGCGCCGGGGAGTTGCAGTTCCGCGCGGGATCGCTGGCTGCCGCACGCCGGCATCTGCAGACGAGCTTGCAGGATGCGCCCCCGGGGGTGCTGCGGTCGATGGCGCTGATGTGGTTGGGTGCGGTGCTGGGATACGACGACGACACGGTGGGGTCCGCGGAGGCGATGGCCGCAGCGGCCGATGCGGCCGGCGACAACGCCGCGCTGCGACTGCTGTGCCTGCTGCGGATGATTCTGCCGCTGGCCATGCTCGACCGTCTCGACGACGCTGTCGCACGTGCGGAGGAGGCCGTCGCCCTCGCCGACCAGCTCGGCGTACCGAATCTGCGGAGCCAGGCGTTGTCGATCATGGTTTTCGCTAAATTCGCACGAGGGCTCGGCGAAGATCGCGAAGCTCTGCAGCTCGCGCTGGAGCTGGAGGATGCGCACGGCGGCGCCACCACCTGGTTTCGGGCCAGCGGCGCCGCGGCAATGATGCCGGCCTACCACGGTGACCTCGAGAGCGCGCTCACTCGGATGCGCGCGCTCCAGCAACAGCTGCGCGAGGGCGGCACCGAGGTGGACATTCTCTGGGCGGCCGTTCGGATTTCCATGATCACGCTGTGGGCGGGCCGCTATCAGGAGGCAGACGCTGCGGCACGCGAGGCGGTCGAGCGCGCCGAGCAGATGGATGGCCGGCTGGCGTTAGTCACTGCCTGGACGGTCCAGGCCGCGGTCGCGGCATACACCGGCCGCGAAACCGAGGCACGCCAAACGGTCGCGGCCTCGATCGATACCGCCGATCGCATCGGGGCACCACTGTTGGCCAAAGAGCCCAGCCTGATCCTGGGGTTCCTCGAGGTCTCACTGGAGAACTATCCGGCGGCGCTGACGGTGCTACAGCCCCTCCTCGACGGATTCCGCACCGCCCCCAGTTGCGATGTTCAGGGCGGCGGATATCTTCCCGACGCCATCGAAACGCTGACCGCGCTGGGTCACCTCGACGACGCCCAGTATCTGGTCGACACGCTCGAGCAGCACGGCACCATCCATGATTGGCCGTGGACGCTCGCGGTGGCGGCGCGCGGGCGAGCACATGTGTTGGCTGCCCGCGGCGAGTTGCCGGCCGCGCTCGCGGCCCTCGATCGGGCGATGACACAGCATGCGCGGCTGCCGATGCCCTTCGAGCAGGCCCGCACCCAGTTGCTGCTGGGCACGGTGCAGCGCCGCCGACGACGCCAGTCGAGTGCAACGGCGAGCCTGCGTGCCGCACTGCAGATATTTCAACAGCTCGGCGCGCCGCTGTGGGCAGCGCGAGCACAGGCCGAACTGGGCCGCATCGACCAGACCCACGGTGCCACCGCAACTTTGACCGTCGCCGAGCACCGGGTGGCAGTCCTGGCGGCGGGCGGCATGTCCAACAAACAGATCGCGGCGCAGCTCTACATCTCGGCCAAGACCGTCGAAATGAATCTGAGCCGGGTCTACCGCAAACTGGGCATCCGCTCGCGAGCCGGATTGTCCGCGGCATTGGCCGGCGCCCAAGCCGCCGACGATGACTGATCGCCGCGACTGACCTACCTGGCGATGCGTCCGGCGACCAGCGACAACACCCAGCCCACCAACGACAAGACGATCGCCGCCCAGATCGCGTCCCACCAGAAATCGGCGATGTAGAGACCCCAGTGCTTGGCGGTCTTGTCGGTGATCCACGCGGTGATCCAGAGCATCAGCGCATTGACCACTATGTGGAACAGCCCCAAGGTGACGATGTACAGCGGGATCGACAGCAGCTGTACCACCGGTTTGATGAAGGCGTTCACCAGCCCGAAGATCAAGGCGATGACGAAGATGATGCCCACCCGTTGCAGCGTGGTGTCGCCGCCGACGATCTCGATCCCCGGAACGATCTGAGTGACGATCCACAAGGCGAGTCCGGTCAGCGCGGCGCGGAGCAGGAAGGGTCCCATGCGCAGATCTTGCCACGGGGCAAACGACGAAAACCTGACTTTCTCAATTGCGTCGGGCCGAAAGCCCGGGACATTCCCAGATCCGACTAAAGCCAGCTCCCGGCGGCCTCGGCGCGGGCCCGCACCCCAGCCGTGATCCGGTCGACATGCCACCCGGCCTCACGACATGCCGTCACCACCGCGTCAGGGGAATCGGCGGCGACCACCCCGAACAAGGTCTCGTCGCTGGGCGAGGTCAAGGCGACCACCAGCCTCCCGTGTACGGCAGCCGCGGCCGATGCCAGCCGGTCGATAACAGCGTCGACGGTTGATTCGGCCAGGTCCGGTTGATACCACTCCACCAAGAAACACTGACGCGCCACGTCGCTGTCGTCCATTCGCTCGACGCTAGCCAACCCCACCCCGTAGGGAATCAGGGTTTTCCCTGGACATCTCCTGAATTGAGCGCGGCGAACAACCCGGCGCGGGAGCGGATGCCCAACTTGCGGTACACCGTGCTCAGCGTCATCTCGACGGTCTTCTCCGCGATGAACAGTTCCGCGGCGATCTGCTTGTTGGACAGTCCCGCGGCCGCACGGTCGGCGACCCGCCGCTCCGCGGTGGTCAGCCCGGCACCCGAGGCCGCCGCTGTCATGCGGTCCAGCTCGGCGCGGGCACGGTGGGCCCACAGCGGAGCCCCCAGCCGTTCGAAGGTGGCCAGCGCCGTGCCCAAGCTCGCCTGAGCGTCCTGTTTGCGGCGGCGACGCCGCTGAACCTGGCCCAGCAACAACTGGGTGCGCGCCGTCTCGAACGGCATCGGCAGCCGCCCGTGGTGAAGCAGCGCCTCGATGGCCGTCCGCTCGGCGGCGTCGAGTTCACCGCGTGCCGCCAGCCAGTGGCTGCGGCCGCGGGCGCCCATCGCCAGCATCCACGGCCGATCTAGCCGCGCGCCGTTGGTCTCCAGCGCAACGATCAGCGGTTCGGCCTCGTCGAGGCGTCCCAGTGCGGTGAGCGCCTCTACGGCGTCGGGCAGGTAGGCGCCGACCACCATTTCGGTGTCGTGGTCCGGATCGAACGCAGTCACCAATGGCGCCAGCGTCGTGATCGCGGAGGCGTGGTCGCCCAATGACACGTCGAGGAAGCCCAGGGTGGCTGTTGCCGATTGCCGGTGCATCAGGTCTCCACTGGCGAGGCAGGTGTCGATGACCGCACCCGCGGCGCGGCGGGCCACGTCGAGGGCACCGGTGTAAGAAGCCACCGCGGCCCGGCGTGCCCACGCGCACACCAACACCATGGCGGCGCCCATCTGCTCGGCGCGTTGCACAGCCTCGTCGGCTATCGCCCCCGCTACCGCATAGTGGCCCAGCCAGAGCTCGACCATCGTGGCGTAGTCGGCCATCCAGAGGATGTCGGTCTCGGTCCCACTTTCGAGAAGCCGGTGCCGGATGGTACGAATCTGGTTCGGTGCATCATTCAGTTCCCCAGTCCAGGAACGAATCACCGGCGCAACGGTGCCGGCTCGGTAAGTCGCGGCCGGACCGCCGTTCGGATCCTCCAGTTCCAGCGCCAGCTGCAATGTGGGCGGATCGAGACCAAGGCCGTGCCAGAGGCGAACCAGGGCCTGAATCGTCAACGCCTGGCTGCGCAATCCGGGGATACCGAGCTGATCGGCTTGCGCCACGGCTACGCGAGCGAGGTCGACCGATTCCTGGCCGTTCCCGATCACCCTCGCGAGCGGCACCAGTAGCAGTCGAGCCTGAAGCTGTAGCACCGGATTGTCTGCGGACTGGTCGATGGCCTGCGCCAACAGCTCGGCCGCGGTCACCAAACTCCCGTCGTAGCCGGTGACTGCGGCCAGGGCGATCATCGACAGACAGCGCAACTCCGGCGGCGACGACGACCCGTCCAAGATCGCTTGCAGGTGGGCACGCGTCGGCGCGATAGCTCCGGCGCGAAAGTGCTGTTCAGCAGCACCCATCCGCCGCAGCGGGGTATCACCGCCCAGATTGATCGCGAGTTCGATCAACTCCGCCGCTACCGCGGGGGCTCCGCGGGCCCGGGTGACCGCGGCGGCCTCGTCGAGCGCCTGCAACACCTGCGGGTCGGCGCTGGTGGCCGCCAAAGCCAGGTGACGCGCGGTCAACTCAGCTTCTTCGACTGTCTCGGCGAGGCGACGGTGCATTGCTCGGCGCGCCGCCGGTCCGGCGGCGCTGTAGACACCGGTGGCGAACAGCGGATGGTGAAACCGGATCCGGCTGCCGTCGATCTCGACCACCCCGCTGGCGTGCTCGGATTCGACCAGCTCGACGACGCGATCGGAGCCGATTCCGGTAGCCAGGCTTACCCGTTCGACAGTGGGCGACGCGGCACAGGCCGCGGCCAACAGCACAGCGGCGACGTCGTTGTCGTCGGAACGCCCGATGTGATGACCCACCAGCGCGGCGAGAGCATCGGGGAGTTCAACCGCGGCACGGGTGGGATCCTCGGCGATGAACCGCGCCAGTTCGAGAGCGAAAAATGGGTTACCGCCCGAGATTTCATGAATTCGGGTGATCGACGGGCGGGGCATGGTGTGCCCCAGCCGGGCGGATATCAGCGCATGCACGCCACCGAGGGTCAGCGGAGCGATCCGCAGACGCGCCACTGCTTCGGGCCGTACCGGATTCAGCCAACTCATGTCGGCAGCACCCATGGCCCCGGTCCGCACGGCGAGCAACAGACCGATCCGTCCGGTGAGCCGTCGTTCGGCGAACCCGATCGCCATCTGGCTCGACATGTCGAGCCACTGAACGTCGTCGATACACAGCAGCACCGGTGCAACCGAACTCAATCGGCGAAGTACCGCCAGGAAGGCGGTGGCGACCATCCGCTCATCGCTCGCCGGCCCGTCACCACCGCCGAGCAGGATCCGATCGACTGCCGCACGCTGTTCGTCGGGCAACTGTGCCAGCACCTCGGCGTCGACACCGCCGAGCAGGTCAGCCACCGCGGCGTAGGCGTAGCGGACCTCGGTCGGAGCGCCCGCCGCCGAGAGCACCTGGTAGCCCCGGTCGGCCGCGGCGGCGGCCGCCTCCCACAGCAGCGTGGACTTACCGATGCCCGCTTCGCCTTCGAGCAGCAGCGTCGCGGGCTCGGTCAGGACCGCGTCCAGGAAAGCGCACACCGCTGACGTCTCGGCTTTTCGGTCCGCCAGACCCGGGCGCATGGCCACAATTGTGGCAGCCGACGCCCCGCTCGGTAATGGTTGCGACCTGCCGGATTCCGACCTAGACGGCGATATTTCAGCGGAGGCTTCAGCCCGGCCATCTACTGTGACGGGCGTCACAAAAAGAACCGGCGGTATCCGGTACCGTCGGTATTGACATCTCTTGGTGTGGCTCCTAGTTTTTACAAGTCCGAGCGAGAAGGGATTTCCGTCATGACCAGTGCGGTGCGGCCGAGCGAACCGACCCGGGAGGAATTTGCCGAGCGCCTGCTGAAGGGCTCGGTGAAAAAGTCCTACGCACCGGTCGTCGACATCGACTGGAACGCCCCGCTGGAGGAGGACAAGTTCTTCCTGCCGCCGCGGATGTGCACCCTCTACGGCACCGGCCTGTGGGAGTCCATGACCCGCGAACAGCAGATCGAGATGTCGCGCCAGGAACTGGTCAACGTCCTGTCGGCGGGCATCTGGTTCGAGAACATCCTCAACCAGGCACTGCTGCGCGACATGATGCACAAGAACCCCACCGCGCGCACCACTCACTACTCGCTGACCGAACTGGGCGACGAGACCCGCCACATGCTGATGTTCGGCAAGACCATCGATCGGATCGGCGGCGTACCGGTGCGCCCGCGACTGCACCAGCGCATCGTTATCAACGCGCTTCCGTTCCTGTTCCGCGGCAGCATCCTGTGGGGAGCGGCACTGGTCGGCGAGGAGATCTTTGACTCGCTGCAGCGCCAGATCCTCGACGACCCAGACCTGCAGCCGATCGTGCGGCGCGTAATGCGCATCCATGTCACCGAGGAAGCCCGCCACATTCAGTACGCCCGCGACGGCCTGCGGCGCAGCGTGCCGGCGATGCCCCGCTACCGCCGGATGCTGCTGGCCAACCTGCAGGGCGTCGGCGGACCGTTCTACCGCCACCTGTTCACTCTGCCGGTCATCTACAACCGAGTCGGGCTGGACGGTCGCGAAGCTCGCCGGGTGGCGCGGGCCAACCCGCACTTCCACGCGGCGTCCCGCTCGTCGTTCGCGCCGCTGGCCGCGTTCTTCACCGAAGTCGGGCTGATGGGCGGACTGGCCCGGCGGATGTGGCGGCGGGCCGGATTCCTGTGAGCCGCAACGGCGTCCTCGACGTGCTGGTGCTGGGCGACCCGGCGCCCCTGCACGGGTTGATCGACGGCGTCCGCGTTATCGACGGGACGAACGTGACGACACGATTCGACAGCGCCACCGACACCTGGGCGGTGACCAGCGCCGACGGCGAAGAGCTGACCGCCCACACCTTGATCGGCACCGCCGCCTCAAACGACGACGCCGTCGCCAGGCATGGCATCCCCAACCGATTCCACATCCCCGGTCCGCACACCCACCGGCAGGCCCGGTACGTGGCCCGGCTCATCGATGCCCTACGGCGCAGCGGAGCCAGCCGCATCGAGTCACGCTCACCACGCCTGCGGGTGCACCCGGTGCTGCCGACCCGGGGGATCTCACGGTTCTACCTCACCGGATCGCTAGGCGTTGACGACGAAACCTACGACGGCCCAGCGGTTCTCACCCACAACGGCGAGAACTACCCGACGCGAGTCCAGCTCACCGGCCACTTCGATCCGATTGATGGCCAATACCATTGGCAAGGAATGTTTTTCAACGACCTTCCCGGCGCAAGCGTCACCGGATCGAAGGTCAGCATCCGGATTGGTGAACACACCGCCGAAGGGCGCGTCGCCGAGCGAACGCCGTGGGGCACGTTGACCGTGATCGGCGCCGCCGGATATCCGCCGTTTCCCCTGGAAAACGTCGAGATCGCGATGCCGCCGCGCATCTGATCGCACTCCCCCGCTCAGGTCGGGCCGGGCCAATCTGCTATGCAGAGAACAGCGCCCCATCACCCAAAGACCGAGGAGACGACGTGCGGTTCACCTACGCCGAAGCGATGACCGACCCGAGCTATTACATTCCGCTCGCCAAAGCCGCCGAGGCCGCCGGGTACCACAGCATGACGATCCCCGACAGCGTCGCCTACCCGTTCGAGTCTGACTCGAAATACCCCTACACCCCCGACGGCAACCGGGAATTCCTCGACGGCAAGGCGTTCATCGAGACCTTCGTCTTGATCGCAGCATTGGGCGCGGTGACCAGCACGCTGCGGTTCACCCCGTTCGTGGTCAAGCTGCCGATCCGCCCGCCGGCCTTGGTCGCCAAGCAGGCCGGCTCGCTGGCCGCGATGATCAACAACCGGCTGGCGCTGGGCGTGGGCACCAGCCCCTGGCCGGAGGACTACGAACTGATGGGGGTGCCGTTCGCCCGGCGCGGCAAGCGGATGGATGAGTGCATCGAGATCATCCAGGGCCTCACCACCGGCGACTACTTCGAGTTCCACGGCGAGTTCTACGACATCCCCAAGACCAAAATGACGCCGGCCCCCACGCAGCCGATCCCGATCCTGATCGGTGGCCACGCCGAAGCCGCGCTGCGCCGCGCAGCACGCCACGACGGCTGGATGCACGGCGGCGGCGACCCGGCCGAGCTGGACGGACTCATCACGCGCCTCAAGCAGCTGCGCGAGGAAGAGGGCCGCGCCGATGACCCGTTCGAGATCCACGTGATCTCGGTCGACGGATTCACCCTCGACGGCATCAAGCGCCTGGAGGACAAGGGCGTTACCGACGTCATCGTCGGCTTCCGGGTGCCCTACATCGTCGGGCCCGACACCGAGCCGCTGGACACCAAGATCCGCAACCTGGAGCGGTTCGCCGAGCACGTCATCGCCAAGGCTGGGTGACGCCCGTCACGTCTTCCCTCACAGGTGTGCACCCTCACCGTATTGGTCAGCTGAATCGGGATACTTTTCGGCGCCGTCGGCGTTGACCGATACGTGCACTGACCGCCCACCCACAGCGGTCGGGTACTGCAGTTCTCATTGCGTGACCTGCAGGGGGTACTCACAGATGAAGACACAAAAGTATCTACCGGTTGAGCCACAAGTCTGCCACGGCGACCACCAGCGGGTTATCCGCCTGCTTCGCGCCGCGGCCGCCGAGGCCCGACAGAGCGAAGCTCGTCGCCAGTGGATTCGCGCCGCGACCCAGTGCTGACCGGGCTTTGGGAAATAGTTGTCGTCGCGAACTATCGCGCGTTTTGCCCCGCCACGGCGTTGCAACGCGCCCACCAGCTATAACCGCCAGTCCAGCAGCGGTATGGGCGCTTTAGCCGGGCACTGAATCGCACCGCTTTTCCGCCACACCCTTGCGCGTTGTTAAGTAACTCATTTAGCTTCTCAGACAGGCCTCAGAAAAAGGGGCGTCGTGAGAAGGGTTTGTCGAGATGTCTCGTCACCGCAGCAAAGTTGTGGGCAGCAAGGTTGTCGGAATCGCCGCGTTCTTGGCTGTGACCGCTGCCGGCACGCCGCTGACCCCGCCGGCGCACGCCGACCTCGACGACATGATGGACGTGCTGTTCACGCCATTCGTCACCACCGAAGGCACCCTCGACGGTGACGCCCTGTTCGACGCCACCGCCTGGGACACCTTCTTGTCCTCCGGCCACTGGGACAGCGCCTTTGCCGCACTGGCCGAGCCCAGCCCCGCCCTGGCCTTCGACTTCTACACCGGCCTGCACGACCTCGCCGAAAAGTGGATCGACAGCGACCTGGGCATCCAGGTCAACGGCGCCATCAACCTCCTGTTCGGCTCCACGGTCATCGGCAACGGAGCCGACGGCACCGAAGCCAACCCCGACGGCGAAAACGGCGGCTGGCTCTTCGGTGACGGCGGCGCCGGCTGGAACAGCACCACCGACGGCGTCGCCGGCGGCCACGGCGGCGACGCGGGCGGGCTCTTCGGCAACGGCGGCGCCGGCGGAGACGGCGGAGCCGGTGCCGTCGGCGGCGACGGCGGAGCCGCGGGCTGGCTGTTCGGCAACGGCGGCCACGGCGGCGACGCCGGCGACGGCGCCACCGCAGCTGGACTGCCCGCCCTCGGCGGCGTCGGCGGGGTAGCCGGACTGATCTACGGAACCCACGGCGACGTCGGCCACTACGGCACCCTGCCCGGCGGCATCACCGGAACAGTCGCCCCACCGGTCGAGGTCTCCAACGGCTGGCTCACCAACAGCGACGGCCAGGTCGTCATGTGGCACGGGCTCAACCAGGTCTACAAGATCGCCCCCTACGAACCGTCAGCCGGCGGATTCAGCGACGACGATGCCGCCTTCCTGGCGGCCAACGGCTTCAACGCAGTACGCCTGGGCGTGCTCTGGGCGGGTGTCGAGCCGCAGCCCGGCGTCATCGACTACAACTACCTCGCGTCGCTCCAACAGACCGTCCAGATGCTGGCCAACCACAACATCGTCGCGATCCTCGACATGCACCAAGACCTCTACAGCGGCAGCCTGGGCGGCGACGGTGCACCAGACTGGGCCGTCTTGACCGGCGGGCTGCCCAACGTCGAGGCAGGCTTCCCGGGCAGCTACTTCGTCAGCCCCGCCCAGAACTACGCCTGGGATGCGTTCTGGGCCAACGACAAAGCACCCGATGGGATAGGGCTGCAGAACCACTACGGTCTGATGTGGCAGGCCGTGGCCAACTACTTCAAGGGCGACCCCAACGTGGCCGGCTACGAGATCATGAACGAGCCATGGTCAGGCACTCAGACCCTGGGAGGCCTGTTGGGCAACCCCTACTTCGACGCCCAGCAGCTGACCCCGTTCTATAACCAGATCACCGAAGCCATCCGCTCCGTCGACCCGAACAAGACCGTGTTCTTCGGTCCGAGCACCCTCGAAGCCAGCCTGCCGGTCCAGAACCACCTGGGCACGGTCGACGACGAGAACACCGTCTTCTCGTTCCACCACTACTGCATGGTGAATGCACTGTTCTCGACCCTGAGCTTCGGATGCGATTGGAACGCCGACATCGTCCTCGGCTACGCGATGGACTATGCGCAGGAGCACAACATCCCGGCGCTGCTCAGCGAGTTCGGTGCCACCAACAACATCCCGACCATCACCGCCGGCATGAACTCCGCCAACCAGCACATGATCGGTTGGACCGAATGGGCCTACACCGGCAACGACATCACCAGTACCTCACCGACCGATCAGGCGCTGGTCTACGACCTGACCAAGCCGCCGGTCGGCGACAACGTCAACTGGGACAAACTCGACGCCCTGTCCCAGCCCTACCCGCAGCTGATCTCGGGCACGCCGACCTCGTGGTCGTTCAACAATGGAGTCTTCTCCTTCAGCTACTCCACCGACCAGGCCGACGGATCCGGACCCTTCGCAGCCGGATCACAGACCACCATCTCCGTTCCGACCAGCCAATACCCCAGTGGCTACACGGTGAATGTGACGGGCGGACACGTCACCTCCGGGCCCAACGCGCCGGTGTTGACCATCGCGTCCGACTCCGACTCCGGCACTATCAAGGTGACAGTGAGGGCGTCCTAGGCGCGTCTAGGCGGCGTAATAGCGGATCACTTCGGACTGGGCCAACGAGCGGCGCCCGCACCTCCCCTGCCGCAGCCTTGCGCAGGCTAAGTAACTCGTTTACCTTCTCAGACAGGCCTCAGAAAAAGGGGCGTCGTGAGAAGGGTTTGTCGAGATGTCTCGTCACCGCAGCAAAGTTGTGGGCAGCAAGGTTGTCGGAATCGCCGCGTTCTTGGCTGTGACCGCTGCCGGCACGCCGCTGACCCCGCCGGCGCACGCCGACCTCGACGACATGATGGACGTGCTGTTCACGCCATTCGTCACCACCGAAGGCACCCTCGACGGTGACGCCCTGTTCGACGCCACCGCCTGGGACACCTTCTTGTCCTCCGGCCACTGGGACAGCGCCTTTGCCGCACTGGCCGAGCCCAGCCCCGCCCTGGCCTTCGACTTCTACACCGGCCTGCACGACCTCGCCGAAAAGTGGATCGACAGCGACCTGGGCATCCAGGTCAACGGCGCCATCAACCTCCTGTTCGGCTCCACGGTCATCGGCAACGGAGCCGACGGCACCGAAGCCAACCCCGACGGCGAAAACGGCGGCTGGCTCTTCGGTGACGGCGGCGCCGGCTGGAACAGCACCACCGACGGCGTCGCCGGCGGCCACGGCGGCGACGCGGGCGGGCTCTTCGGCAACGGCGGCGCCGGCGGCCACGGCGGAGCCGGTGCCGTCGGCGGCGACGGCGGAGCCGCGGGCTGGCTGTTCGGCAACGGCGGCCACGGCGGCGACGCCGGCGACGGCGCCACCGCAGCTGGACTGCCCGCCCTCGGCGGCGTCGGCGGCGTAGCCGGACTGATCTACGGAACCCACGGCGCGGCCGGCCACTACGGCACCCTGCCCGGCGGCATCACCGGAACAGTCGCCCCACCGGTCGAGGTCTCCAACGGCTGGCTCACCAACAGCGACGGCCAGGTCGTGCTGCTGCGCGGACTCAACCAGGTCTACAAGATTCCGCCTTACGAGCCGGCTGCCGGCGGCTTCAGCGAGGAAGACGCCGCATTCCTGGCGGCCAACGGCTTCAACTCGGTACGCCTGGGCATCATCTGGGCCGGGGTCGAACCGCAGCCCGGAGTTATTGACTACAACTACCTGGCCTCGGTCCAGCAGACGGTGGAGATGCTGGGCCGCCACAACATCGTCGCCATCCTCGACATGCACCAAGACCTCTACAACGAGGAGTTCGGCGGCGAAGGCGCTCCGGATTGGGCCGTCTTGACCGGCGGGCTACCGCACTACAACCTCGGTTTCCCCGCCACCTACCCCCTCAGCCCCGCCCAGAACTACGCCTGGGATGCGTTCTGGGCCAACGACAAAGCACCCGATGGGATAGGGCTACAGAACCACTACGCGCTGTCGTGGCAGGCCGTCGCCAACTACTTCAAGGGCGACCCCAACGTGGCCGGCTACGACATCATGAACGAGCCATGGGCGGGTTCGCAGGCGTTGGGCAGCATTTTGGGCAACCCGTACTTCGACGCCCAGCAGCTGACCCCGTTCTACAACCAGATCGACGCGGCGATCCGCTCCGTCGACCCGAACAAGACCGTGTTCTTCGAGCCGAACACCCTCTTCGGCAGCCTGCCGGTCCAAACGCACCTGGGAACGGTGGAAGACGAGAATTCGGCCTTCTCGTTCCACCACTACTGCGTCACGACATCACTCATCCCCGGCTCGAGCTTCGGCTGCGACTGGAACGCCGACATCGTGTTCGGGTATGCGTCGGAATACACCCAGGCCCACAACATCCCGGGCTGGCTCAGCGAGTTCGGTGCCACCAACAACCTTGGGGCCATCGGGGCGAGCCTGAATGCCTCGAACAAGTGGCTCTTCGGCTGGTCTGAGTGGGCTTACACCGGCGGTGACATCACCAGTGCGTCGCCGAACGATCAGGCCCTGGTGATCGACCTGAGCAAGGACCCGGTCGGGGACAACGTCAACTGGGACAAGCTTGACGCCCTGTCCCAGCCCTACCCGCAGGCGATCTCCGGCATTCCGACCTCGTTGTCGTTCAACAATGGAGTCTTCTCCTTCAGCTACTCCACCGACCAGGCCGACGGGTCCGGACCCTTCGCAGCCGGATCACAGACCACCATCTCCGTTCCGACCAGCCAGTACCCCAACGGCTACACGGTGAATGTGACCGGCGGACACGTCACCTCCGGACCCAACGCGTCGCAGCTGATCATCGCCTCGGACGGCGCCTCAACCGTCACGGTGACCGTCAGGGCGAGCTAGGCGGCTTAGGCATCCTTGGGGCGCGGGCGCTCCGCCAGCAGGATCGGCGGAGCGCTGGCACGCACCGTCTGGCGTACCTCGCCCAGGCCCTGCACCTGCAGCGTCACCACGTCACCGTCACTCAGCCAACCCGGAAACGGTTGCGGCAGAGCGGGATCGAGATGTTCGAGTAGAGTGCAGGTCGGCACGGTGCCGGATCCGAAGACGTCACCGGGTTCCAGCGGCACTCCGCGCGACGCGTAGCTGATGATCTCGCCGAAGCTCCAGTCCATGGCCTCGGTCGACCCGAGCCCGACGATCACGTCGTTGACGATCGCGGTGGCGTGCAGGCTCAGTCTGCCGTTGCGGCGGTAGGGCTCCAGCTCGTCGGGAGTGACCAGGTAGGGACCTAAGGTGACCCCGCTGTCCTTGCCCTTGGCCTGCCCGATCGCCAGGACGCCCTCCTGAGCCTGCAGGTCCCGCGCCGACCAGTCGTTGAAAATCGTGTAGCCGATGATGGCCTGTTCGGCTTGCTCCACCGACAGGTTCGCGCCGGGCGTGCCGATGATCGCGGCGACCTCCAACTCGAAGTCTTGGCACACGCTGCCGGGTGCCATGGGCACATCGTCATAGGGCCCTAGAACCGTTGCCGGGCAGGCGAAATAGAACGCCGGGATTCGGTACCAGGTGTCGTCGAGGTCGCGGCTGCGGCCGGTCGCGGCCAGGCAGTTGCGCATGTGGTCCAGGAAGCACAGGCTGTCGCGGATCGACGGCGGACGCGGGATCGGCGCCATCAGCCTCACCTGATCGGCCCGCACCGTCGCCGACGGCGCGGCCAACGCCCGTTCGCCGGCGTCGCGCAGACCGTCCGGCCCGAGCCGGATCAGCTCCAGCAGCGTCACACCGGGCGGCAGCGCATGGATCACGTCCCCGTCAAGGACCCCCGTGCGCTCACCGTCTTCGCTTCGATAGGTCACCCATCGCACGGGTCAATCCTCACCCACTACATCATCCGGGGTCTTATCGGGCCGCAGTCCGCGCCAGCTGGGCTGACGCAGTCGGCCATCGGTCGTGTGTTCACTGAAGCGCACTTCGCCGACCACCGTCGGCTCCACAAACGTGACACCCTTGGCGTCCGGCGCGGGAAGCGGTGCCCCAAAAGGTGATTCGCCGGCGCGCAGGGGCACCAACATCTTCTTCAGGGCGGCCAGCTGGCGCTCGGTGAAACCCGTACCGACCCGGCCGACGAACCGCAGTCCGTCACCGTCGGGGATGCCCATCAGCAGCGACCCGATCCCCCCGCCACGAGCCCCCTCACCAGCCCGCCAACCGCCGATCACCACCTCCTGGGTCCGCCAGTACTTCTCCTTGACCCATGCCGTCGATCGGCGCCCCGCCTGATAGGGCGAATCCCATTTCTTGGCGACGACCCCTTCCCAGCCCAGCTTGCGGGACTGTTCGAGCGCCTTCGCGCCGTCGGGCGTCAGGAGGTCTTTGACCACCAGATCGGTTCCGCGCGCCAGGGTTTCCAGGAGACGACGACGATCCCGATAGGCCACCCGCAGCAGCGGGCGCCCGTCGAGATAGAGCAAGTCGAAAGCCCAGAACTGCAGGCGGGCCGAACGGGCACTGTTCTGCATCTCGGCGAAGCTGGGGACACCGTGGTCGTCGAGCGCGACGAGTTCACCATCGAGCACCACGTGGTGCTCGGCCAGGTCGGCGGCCGGAAACAGCAGCTGCGGGTACTCGCCGGTGACGTCGCGTCCGCTGCGGGCGCGCAACCGCAGTCGACCGTGATCGGCTTCCGCCAGCAGCCGGTAGCCGTCCCACTTGCCTTCGAAAGCCCACTGGCTTGGGTCCAGTCGCGTCACCGAGCCGTGGGTAGCCAGCATTGGGGCCAGCTCGCTGAACGTGAATGCCTGCTGGTCCTTCATCCGGTGCGCCAGCCATTGATCACCGCCGGTGCGGATCAGTGCGTATCGCCCGGAGATCCGGCTGCCGGCGAGCACGACGATCACCTCACCCTTCTCGGGGGTGTCCTCGAACTTCTCGGTCACGTAGGTACCCGAATCCCAGATATTCACCGTGCCGGCGCCGTACTCGCCCTTGGGGATGGTGCCTTCGAAGCGGCCGTATTCGAGCGGATGGTCCTCGGTGCGCACCGCGAGATGGTTGACCGACGTGGAGTCCGGGAGGTTCTTGGGCACCGCCCAGCTCACCAACACCCCATCGCGCTCCAGCCGGAAGTCGTAGTGCAGCCGGCGGGCGTGGTGCTCATGGATGACGAAACTGTTGCCCTCGCCCGGCGCCGGCGCCGCGGCCGGGACGGGTTCGGGAGTCCGGCCCGCATCACGCTTGGCCCGGTACACGGCCAGGCGATCTTGGCCTTCCAGGGGGCCATCGAGGCCGGCCAACAGATCACCGTCGCGCTCAACGCGGTCCAGCACCTCGTCAAAGCGCAGCTGCCGCAGGTCCGGGTCGTCCAGCTCGGCCCAGGTGCGGGGGGCGGCGACCGTCGGATGGTCGCGGCCGCGCAGCGAGTACGGCGCGATGGTGGTCTTGGCCGCATTGTTCTGACTCCAGTCGAGAAAGACCTTGCCGGCCCGCAGCTTCTTGGCCATGGTCGCGGTCACCAGCTCGGGCATCGCGGTTTCGAGTTGTTGCGCAACGCGTTTGGCTACCGTGGCGGCACCGGTACTGCTCACCGGGCGCTCGAGGGCGGCGTACAGGTGCACGCCTTTGCTGCCGCTGGTGACCGGGAAGGTGTCCAGGCCGAGCTCGGACATCAGGTCGCGGATGGCGCGCGCCACCTCGGCGAGCTGGCTCATCGTTGCGCCCTCGCCGGGGTCGAGGTCGAAGACCAGCCGCGTCGCCAGCCCTGGCTTGAGCACCTTCCCGCCGTGGGACCACTGCGCCTCGAAACGCCACTGCGGAACGTGAACTTCCAGTGCAGCCTGCTGGGCGATCCAGGCCAGGCCGTCGAGGTCCTCGATGATCGGATAAGTGGTGATGCCGGAGCGATGTTGAATGTCGGCGCGGGCCAACCAGCCCGGCGCCGAAGTGGCGAGCTGCTTTTCGAAGAACGATCCCTGATCCACACCGTTGGGCCAGCGTTTGCGCGTTACAGGGCGTCCCGCGATGTGCGGCAGCATCACTTCGGCGATCCGGGTGTAGTAGTCGTAGACCTCGGCCTTGGTGGTGCCCGTGGCGGGGTACAGCACCTTGTCGGCGTTGGTCAGCTTGACCCGGGTCTGGACGGACTCAGCGGCCATCTCACCAACCTACGTCGCGCCAAAGCAGGTTATCGGCACTCTCGCGTGGGCATACTGGCCTCATGCGTTCCATCTGGAAGGGTTCGATCGCATTCGGTCTGGTCAACGTGCCGGTGAAGGTCTACAGCGCCACCGAAGACCATGACATCAAGTTCCGCCAGGTGCATGCCAAGGACCACGGGCGAATCCGCTACCGGCGGGTGTGCGAGGAGTGCGGCGAAGTCGTCGACTACGGCGACATCGCGCGGGCGTATGAGTCCGACGACGGGCGGATGGTGGTGATCACCGACGACGACATCGCGAATCTCCCCGAGGAGCGCGATCATGAGATCGCGGTCCTCGAGTTCGTGCCGGCCGCGGATCTGGACCCGATGCTCTATGACCGCAGCTACTTTCTGGAGCCTGCCACAAAATCAATCAAATCCTATGTGCTGCTGGCCAAGACACTCGCCGAGACCGAGCGGGTGGCGATCGTGCACTTCACGCTGCGTAACAAGACGCGGCTGGCGGCGCTAAGGGTCAAGGATTTTTCCAAGCGCGAGGTGATGGTGGTGCACACCCTGCTGTGGCCGGACGAGATTCGCGACCCCGACTTCCCCGCGCTGGACACCAAGGTTGAGATCAAGCCGGCCGAGCTGAAGATGGCCGGGCAAGTAGTGGAATCGATGGCCGACGATTTCGACCCGGACCGCTACCACGACACGTATCAGGAGCAGTTGCACGAGTTGATCGCAGCCAAACTCGAAGGCGACGAGGCGTTCACCCCCGAGGAGCGTCCCGCCGAACTGGATGCGACCGAAGATGTTTCCGACCTACTGGCCAAGCTGGAGGCCAGCGTGAAGAAGCGATCGGAGTCCACGAAGCCGCCCGCTAAGAAGGCAGCCGCGAAGAAGGCCCCCGCCAAGAAGGCCCGGGCTTAGGCGCTTGCCCGAACGAGGCCCCGACGAAACTCCAGACGGGTGGCAGGGAGTACGGCACGCCTGACGTGGCTTCGACTGCTCATAGGCGTCAGGGTGGGGCTTTGTTGAGGGCGCGTTCGGTGTTGATGCGGTGGGTGCGGTCTTGGCTTCGGGTGTGTTTGCGGGTGGGCATCATCAGGCAGCGGTCGACGGTTGATGTAGCTGGTGACGGGGTTACTGCTGCTGCGGTGGTGGGCATGCACAGGGTCGGGAAGACGAGTGTGCTGCCGGGCCGGGTGGTGTAGGTGTGACCGGTGGGGCTGGTCCATTCGATGGTGCCGTCGGGGTGCTGGCGGTCACTCCAGCCCCCGGGGCCGGTCCAGAAGGTCTTGAGCAGGTGGTGTTTTCGGCAGAGGCATCGCAGGTTGGCCGGGTGGGTGGGGCCGATTGGATAGGCGATGGCGTGGTCGATATCGCAGTAGCTGGCGGGCTGGTCGCAGCCGGGGAATCGGCAGGTGAGGTCGCGGGCGCGAATGACGGCAGCCAGTGCTGTGGAGGGCCGGTAGTGCGGTTCGGCGGGCAGATCGCTGGGGTGTCGAAGGGGTTTGACGGTGGCGCCGTTGTTGACCAGCTGTGCCAGCAGTGGCGCGGGAACGGTGCCCCCGCCGATGATGTGTCCCGACCGTGGCCGATGCGCTGGGGGTCGGGACTGTGGGGCCGGCGCCGGGGACTGTTGGCCGTTGCCGAATCGCGGCTCGGTGGGGGTGTGCAGGGCGGTTTGGTCGGCCAGGACGTAGACGGTGACGTTGCCCGCGCGGGCGTCTGCCCCGGCAGCGGGGCAGTCGCTGTTGCCGCAGCCGCAGGCGAGGCCGTCCGCGCCGGCGGCCAGGGCGCCGAGGGCATCGGCGCGGCGTTGGGCCAGGGTGCGGGGGTCGTCGTCGCAGACGGTGTGGGCCAATTGGGTCAGGCGCCGGTCGAGTGCGGTGGCATCGGTGGCGAACAGCCGCCCCCACAGGGCGGTGGTGCCGTTCTCGCTGTTTCGGGTGTCGATGACGATTTCGCGGCCCCGGGCATCGCGTTCTTGGCGTCGGATGGCTTCGGGGTCGTACCGGTCGATCAGGGCGTCGATGGCCGCAGCGGTCTTGGCTGCCGAGAGGGTCCCCAGACCGGTGGCGATCGCGGCGAGCTCGGTGTCGATGATGTGCAAGAGGTAGGGGTTGGTGATCAAGGTGGTGCGCCAGACGATCGTGGCGACCAGCCGGGTGCTGATCGCCCCCTCGAGAAACAGGGCGGCGACCTTTGGCAGCCGCTCCCGCAGCGCCGAAGCCAGATACATCTGCGAGGACGCCATCCCGTGGCTGATCTGTTCGGCGGCGGCGACTTCGGAGGCCGCGGCATCCCAGTAGTCGCAGGACCAGCGTGACCGGTTCACCGCGTCGATTCCGCGGGTGCGCCGAGCGACCAACTCGCCGATCGCCGCCAGGCGGCGCGCCGAGGCCGCGGCCTCCACCTGCGACCACCCGGCGATGGCCGCCACCAGGGCTTTGTCGTCGGCATCGGCCAACGATTCCGGCCCCGGCAACCTACTATCGAACATATGTTCGATGATACCCGAATCCACCGACGCGCGCAGCGGACTTACGGGCCCCGACCTTAAATTAGAACGTGTTTCAATAAAGGGGTTCAGCTGACGTCCGATCCTTGTTAGCGTGCCTACGTGATACTCGACAAATTCCGAATCGATAATCAAACAGCTGTCGTTACCGGCGCTGGCCGGGGCTTGGGCGCCGCCATTGCCGTCGCGTTCGCCGAGGCGGGCGCCGACGTGGTGATCGCATCGCGTACCCAATCTGAACTAGAGGCCGTCGCGCAGCAGGTCCGCGCGGCGGGTCGTCGTGCCCACATCGTCGTCGCCGATCTCGCTCATCCCGAGGAGACCGCCAAGCTGGCCGCCGAAGCGGTCGAGGCGTTCGGCAGGCTCGACATCGTCGTCAACAACGTCGGCGGAACGATGCCCAACACCCTGCTGACCACGTCGACCAAAGACCTCAAAGACGCGTTCACGTTCAACGTCGCCACGGCGCATGCCCTGACCGTCGCAGCGGTGCCGCTGATGCTGGAGCACTCCGGCGGCGGCTCGTTCATCAACATCACCTCCACCATGGGGCGGGTGCCCGGACGAGGGTTCGCCGCCTACGGCACGGCCAAGGCCGCGCTGGCCCACTACACCCGGTTGGCCGCACTGGACCTGTGCCCGAAGATCCGCGTCAACGCCATTGCCCCGGGATCGATCATGACCTCGGCGCTGAACGTGGTGGCCGCCAACGAAGAGCTGCGCACCCCCATGGAAAAGGCCACGCCGATGCGTCGACTCGGTGACCCCGAGGAGATCGCGGCTGCCGCCCTGTACTTGGCTTCCCCGGCCGGCAACTACCTGACCGGCAAGGTGCTCGAAGTCGACGGCGGCATCACCTTCCCGAACCTTGACCTGCCCGTCCCGGATCTGTGAGGAACTGCTGACCTATGACTATTCGTGTTGCTCAGATCGGTACCGGCAACGTCGGTGTCCACGCACTGAAAGCTCTGATCACCAACCCCGAGTTCGAACTGACCGGGGTGTGGGTGTCCTCGGACGCCAAGGCCGGTAAAGACGCTGCGGAACTGGCCGGTGTTGACACGCCGACCGGCGTGACCGCAACGACCGACCTGCAGCAGGTGCTCGACGCCAAGCCTGACTGCGTGGTCTACACCGCGCTGGCCGACAACCGGCTCGTCGAGGCGCTGGAGGACTTCAAGCGCATCCTGGGCGCCGGCATCAACGTCGTCGGCAGCAGCGCGGTGTTCCTGCAGTACCCGTGGAACGTCATCCCCGCAGAGATGCTGACCCCGATCGAGGACGCCGCCAAGGCCGGCAACGCCAGCTTGTTCATCAACGGCATCGACCCGGGCTTCGCCAACGACCTGCTGCCCCTGGCCCTGGCAGGCACCTGCCAGAGCGTCCAGCAGATCCGCTGCATGGAGATCGTCGACTACGCCACCTACGACAGCGCGGCCGTCATGTTCGACGTGATGGGCTTCGGCCAGTCGATGGACGAGACCCCGATGCTGCTGCAGCCCGGTGTGCTCAGCCTGGCGTGGGGTTCGGTGGTGCGCCAGCTCGCAGCCGGCCTGGGCCTGGAACTCGACTCGGTCGAGCAGTCCCATATCCGGGTGCCCGCGCCGGAGGACTTCTCGATTTCCTCGGGTGACATCGCCAAAGGCACCGCCGCGGCATTGCGATTCGAGGTACGCGGGATGGTTGACGGCAAGGCCGCCGTGGTCCTTGAGCACGTCACCCGGCTGCGCGAAGACCTGTGCCCGGAGTGGCCGCAGCCGGCTCAGGAAGGCGGCTCGTACCGCGTCGAGGTGACCGGGGAGCCGTCGTACGCGCTGGACCTGTGCCTGTCCAGCCCCAACGGCGACCACAACCACGCCGGCCTGGTGGCCACCGCGATGCGGGTCGTCAACGCGATTCCCGCAGTGGTGGCAGCCGAGCCGGGCATCCGGACCACGCTGGACCTGCCGCTGGTCACCGGGCGCGGCCTCTACAGCGCCGGCTGACCACGGCGGCGCCGTGACCGCGGACCGTCGGCGAAATTCCGGCTACCCTGACTTTCCTGTTCGTTAATCCGGATGGAAAGGGTGTCGGTGGCCGCAGACACCGCGGTTCGACTGAAGCCGGGCTGGGCATTGCTCGGCCCGGCTTTCGTCGCTGCCATCGCCTACGTCGACCCGGGCAACGTAGCCGCCAACGTCAGTGCGGGAGCGAAATTCGGCTTCCTGCTGGTCTGGGTCATCGTCGCAGCCAACGTCATGGCCGGGCTGGTGCAGTACCTGTCCGCCAAGCTCGGATTGGTGACCGGACGCTCGCTGCCGGAGGTGATCGGCGCCCACAGCCGCAAACCGGTCCGGATCGCCTATTGGCTGCAGGCCGAATTGGTGGCCATGGCAACAGATCTCGCCGAGGTGGTGGGCGGCGCCATCGCGTTGAACCTGATCTTCGGATTACCGCTGGTGCTTGGCGGCCTCATCACCGGGGTGGTGTCGATGGCGCTGCTGGCGGTCGGCGACCGGCGCGGGCCGCGGGTTTTCGAGCAGGTGACCAGCGGGCTGCTGATCATCATCGCCATCGGATTTTTGGCCAGCCTGGTGGTCGCCCCACCGGCGCCCGCCGACGTCGCGGCGGGCCTGTTGCCCCGTTTCGACGGCACCGAGAGCGTGCTGCTGGCCACCGCAATCCTGGGCGCAACAGTGATGCCGCACGCGGTGTACCTGCACTCGGGCCTGGCCCGCGATCGGCACGGCCAGCCCGAGCCCGGCCCGGCGCGACGGCGGCTGCTGCGGGTCACTCGCTGGGACGTGGGCCTGGCGATGCTGGTGGCCGGAACGCTGAATCTGGCCATGCTGGTGGTGGCCGCGAACAACCTGCGCGGCATGGATGACGCCGGTTCCATCGAGGGTGCACACGCCGCGGTCGGCAACACCCTGGGGCCGACGGTCGCGCTGTTCTTCGCGATCGGACTGCTGGCCTCGGGATTGGCGTCGACCTCGGTGGGCGCCTACGCCGGCGCGATGATCATGCAGGGCCTGTTGCGGGTGTCGGTTCCGCTGCTCTGGCGCCGGTTGATCACGCTGGGCCCGGCGCTGGCGATCCTGGCCCTGGGGGTCGAGCCCACGCGGGCACTGGTGATCTCGCAGGTGGTGCTGTCCTTCGGCATCCCGTTCGCGCTGGTACCGCTGATCCGGGTGACCGGCGACCGGGCGCTGATGGGTGCCGACGCCAACGGGCCGCTGACCTCGGCCCTCGGTTGGGCGATCACCGCGGTGATCGGGACGCTCAATGTGGCGCTGATCTATCTGACCGTGCGCTAGACGACGGCTCCACCTTCCCTGCCGAGCGTTCTTTGGACGTTAACTCCTACGCCGCCCACCCTTTTCGCCCGCGTCGATAACCGCTCCTAGCGTGACTATTGCGCGTTCGTCGTCGAAGGAGTTCGTCGTCGAAGGAGTTGATGGGCTAATTGCATCCGATTGCGCCGACGTGGCTGGCTTCGCCGCCCGAGGTCCATTCCGCATTGCTGAGCAGTGGACCGGGCCCGGGGGCGCTGATCGCCGCCGCGTCAGCGTGGTCATCATTGAGCTCTGAATACGCCTCGGCAGCGGCGGATTTGAACAGCACCTTGGGCACCGTTCATGCCGGAATCTGGATGGGACCAAGCGCAGAACGCTATGTGACTGCACACCAACCGTATTCGGCGTGGCTCATGCAAGCCAGCGCCGACAGTGCGCGCGCCGCCGCCCAACACGAGATCGCCGCGGCGGCCTACGCCAGCGCGTTGGCCACCATGCCAACCATGGCCGAGCTGGCGGCCAATCACGCCGCGCACGCGATCCTGGTGGCGACGAACTTCTTCGGCATCAACACCATCCCGATCGCCCTCACCGAAGCCGACTACATCCGTATGTGGATCCAAGCGGCCACCACGATGGCTACCTATCAAACGATTTCGGACACGGCCTTGGCCACCGTGCCCCGCACACCGGCGGCGCCGCCGATCCTGGCGTTCGAGGACGGCGGCGGTGGCGACGATGACGGCGCCGGCGGCAGCCCGGCCGACGCCCTCACCGCCCTGTACGAAACCCTCGCGATCTTCCTGGAGATCGCCGACATCTTGGACGGCCCGATCATCGCGATCATCGTGGAGATCGTGAACCGCATCATCGAGGCCATCAACGCCGCGGCGGCCCAGGTCGCGAGCGTGCCGCCCATGGCGCCGGTGATCGCGGCCGTGACAAAGCCCGTCATCGTGGTCGCGGCAAGGGTGCCGGCGGTGCTCATAGCGCCACCCTCCGATGACGTGCCGGCGGCAGGATTCGCGCCGGGCTCGCCGACCCCCGCCACCTCGGTCACTGCCACCACCCCGACTCCCGCCACCCCCGCCCTCATCCCGACAGCCGTAGCTATCGCTCCGGCGGTCCGCGCGGCGGCACCGTCTGGCCACGGACCCGATAAAGGGTTCGGCCCCACGCTCAACGACCAGGAAGCGGCGCCCGCCTCGGGCGTTCGGACCCGGAAGGCCGCCTCGAGCCCAGCGCGTCGCCGACGCCGCACCGCGGCCAAGGAGCCCGGCGCGACCATGGCCATGGACTCCGAACCACTCGTACCCGATGCACCGACGCCCCCACCGTCGACGACGGCGTCCGACCGTAACGCGGGCGCCTTGGGCCTGGCCGGAACCCACTCGCGAGGTAGCGGGGAACACGCAACCGGCTTGGCGACGTTGGACGAGGACGCCTTCGGCAGCGGCCCGACGGTTCCGATGCTGCCCACCACCTGGACCGCGGAGCCGGAAGCACCGTCCGGTTCGTAACGTTTGTTAAATAGACTAATTAATTGCTAGACTAAGCAAATCGCCCTGTCCATCACCTCAAGGAGCGCTCAATGGCACGCACCGACAATGACACCTGGGACCTGGCCACCAGCGTGGGAGCCACCGCGACAATGGTCGCCGCCGCCCGGGCGATCGCCACCAAGGCCGACGATCCGCTGATCGACGACCGCTTCGCCGAGCCACTGGTCCGGGCGGTCGGCGTCGACTTCTTGACCAAATGGGCCGCCGGGGAACTGGCGGGCACCGATCTCGACGACCACGAGTCCGGCTGGAAGCTCGGGCAGATGCCCGACGCGATGGCCGCCCGCACCCGCTTTTTCGACGCATTCTTCACCGCCGCCACCCAGGCCGGCATTCGCCAGGCGGTGATCCTCGCATCGGGTCTGGATGCACGCGCCTACCGACTGACGTGGCCGTCGGGCATGACGATCTTCGAGATCGACCAACCCGCGGTGCTGGCGTTCAAGACCGCGACGCTGGCCGACTTGGGCGCCGAGCCCACCGCCGATCGCCGCGGCGTCGCCGTCGATCTGCGCGATGACTGGCAGGCCGCGTTGATCGAGGCGGGGTTCGACCGCACCCAGGCCACCGCATGGATCGCGGAGGGACTGCTCGGCTATCTCCCTCCGGAAGCGCAGGATCGGCTGCTGGACAACATCACCGCACTGAGTGCCGACGGCAGCCGACTGGCCACCGAGGCCATTCCGAACATCTCGGCGGCCCAGCACGAGCAGGCCCGGGAGATGATGCGCAGCGCCACTGACAAATGGCGGGCGCACGGTTTCGACCTGGAGTTCTCCGAACTCGGCTACGAGGGAGACCGCAACGACGTCGGCACCTACCTCGAGCCCCTGGGCTGGACATCGACCGGCCAGACCATGACCGAGCTGCTGACGCAGTACGGGCGTCCGACGCCCGCACGAGGCGCCGACTCGGTGTCGATGGCCGACACGACCTACTACACCTCGATCAAGGGCTAGGCGGAGACGCTCTCGCGCGCCTTGGCCTTCTCTTCGTAGTAGGTGGCCCGCTCGTCGACCATCTTCATGAAGCCGACGACCTGCTCGCGGGCCTCATCGCCCACAGCACCGAAGTCGTTGCGCTCGTGGATCTTCCAGAAGCGCAGCACCGGCTGGATGACGTCATCGTGGTGGATACGCAGGTCGTAGATCCCGGCCTTGGCGATCATGATGGCGTTCTCCTGGAAGCCGGGCATGTTCATCCCGGGCATCGAGAAGCCGAGCACCTCGTCGCGGATGGCGCACATCGCCTCGTCCGGGGCGATCTCCAGGGCCGCCTGCATCAGGTTGCGGTAGAACACCATGTGCAGGTTCTCGTCGAGTGCGACGCGGGCCAGCAACTGGTCAGCGAGGGGGCATCCAGAGGCCTTGCCGGTGTTGCGGTGCGACACCCGGGTGGCGAGCTCCTGGAAGGACACATACGCCAGCACCCCCAGCGCTGACTTGCCGCCGGAGTCATAGCCGGCGATGGTGTGCTGCATCCGCATGTTCTCGAGGTTCACCGGGTCGATGCCGCGGGTGACGATGAGGTAGTCACGCAGCGCGATGCTGTGGCGGCCCTCCTCGGCGGTCCACTGGCCCACCCAGGTGCCCCAGGCGCCGTCCCGACCGAAGGTGGTGGCGATCTCGCGGTGGTAGGACGGCAGGTTGTCCTCGGTCAGCAGGTTGACCAGCAGCGCAGCCTTGGCGACTGAGTCCAGCGGCGAGTCTTCGGGAACCCAGTCCTCGCCCCCGAGGAAGGCGAAGTCGCGCCCCTTGCTCCACGGCACGTAGTCGTGCGGCAGCCACGGCTTGGCCGCCTTGAGGTGGCGATTCAGGTTCTGCTCGACAATCGGCTCCAACTCGTGAAGCAGTGCCGTCTGGACATTCCCCATAGTTTTTCAGTCCCCTCCCCGATAGACAGGTGGGCTGTCTCTTGGCCCCCCAGCCGAACCTACGGTTCCGTAGGTTTGTTCCACGGTAAGCACCCACCCGCCGCGTGTCAAACGTTAACTTAGCTGCTGCGGAGCATTCCGCACCCCGAATCGACCGACCAGATCAGCGCCCCAGCTTCCGTCGCCGGACCCATGACGGGCGCCCGCTTCGACCGGGCGCTAGGGCGCCGCGCGGCCTTCCGAGCGCCGCTTGAGCCCGTCCGCCTCCATGTCGACATAGCGACGAATCCGGCTACCGGCGAGCAGACCGGCCAGCCAAGCCATCGGACCGCTCACCGTAAAAGTCAGCACGGCCCGCACCCCCGACCCGGTCGGCGACAACTCGTGGAAGCCGGTGAAGCGGATGCCCGCCGTCGACGCCGTCCAGGTGAAGGAGCGCTCGTGCACCAGGTCGGTGACCGTCCACACCATCGGACGACCAGCAGGCTGCCGGACACGGGCGGTACTGCCGACTCGCAGCGGACCCGAGTCGAGGCGGACGATCTCACGCATCGATGCCGTCCAGTCCGGCCAATGCTCGACGTCGGTCAGGACGGCCCAGACCTCGCTGAGACGGGCCGCGATGGGATCAGTGCGGGTGTAGCGCATCGGCGCCCCCTTCCCCTCAACGGCACGCTACCCAAGTTCGGCGGCCACCCGGGCGCGTTCGCGCATCGAGGCGACCACTCCCCCGTCGGCGAGGATGTCGGCGCCGGTGAGATAGGCGCACTTGTCTCCGGCGCAGAAGGCGAACAGCTCGGCCATCTCCTCGGCCGTACCCCACCGCGGGATCAGCGCGTCGGGCATCATCATGCCCACCCCGGCCTTCTCTTCGCGCCGGCCCATCTCGGTGTCGATGTTGCCCGGCGACACCGAGACGATGCGCAGCCCGCGACCGCCGAACCGCTCGGCCTGCGAGGCGCAATACCACTTCACGAAGGCCTTACTGACCGTGTAGGAGAAGCCCGAGCGCATCTGCTCGGGGGCGTTGCTGCAATACGCCGTCATCGCGGCCACGAAGGCGTCGCCGTCGTCCAGCGCCAACGGGAACTGCTTGGTGGGATACGCCTTGTCGGGCAGTAGCTGCGCGGCCATCGAAGCCACGTTGACGATCACCGCACCCTCGGGCGCGATGTTGTAGAACACCTCGTTGACGACGAGGGTGCCGAACGCGTTGATCCGCATGACGAATTCGGCGTCACCCATGCTCGGGCTGACCCCGGCGGTGTGGATCACCGACGCCAGCGGCCCAAGGCCCGATGCGGTGCCGAACAGCCGGGTGACCGCGTCACGATCGGTGACATCGCAGTTGACGGCGGTCGCGGCGATACCGAGCTCGGAGAGCGCGACCTGCGCGGAGTCGAGCCGCTGCTGCCGAACATCACACAGCACCACGGTGTGGTCTCGGCCCAGGATCTTGGCCGTCGCCAGACCCATGCCGCCCGCACCGCCGGTGATCACTGATACTGAAGCCATAACTGGACGGTAGACGGCTGCGCATCAGTGCCGGTCGACTGGGTGATGCGGAGAGTCGAAATGACCGATCTGTCAGGCAAAGTGGCGCTGGTAACCGGTGCGTCGTCCGGGCTGGGCGCGGCGACCGCCCAACTGTTCGCCGCCCGCGGTGCGACGGTGTTCGGGCTGGCGCGCGACGCCGAGCGGCTTGCCACAGTGTTCGCCGACGTTCCCGGCGGGCAGTACGCCCCCACCGACATCAGCACCGCGGCAGCCTGTGCTGCGGCGGTCGAGCAATGCGTCGCCCAGTTCGGCCGCCTCGATGTTCTGGTCAACGTCGCCGGCGCCCATCAGATGCGCCACACGCAGGCCGTCACCGACGACGAGTGGGCCCATGATCTGGCGGTCAACCTCAACGGGCCGTTCTTCCTGTGCCGCGCGGCGCTGCCGCACCTGCTGGAGACCGCCGGCAATATCGTCAACGTCGCCTCGATCGCCGGGGTGGAAGGGCAGGCGTACTCGGCGGGCTACTGCGCAGCCAAGCACGGGCTCGTCGGGCTCACCCGGGCATTGGCCGTGGAGTTCACCGCGGAAAAGCTACGCGTCAACGCGATCTGCCCGGGCGGGATGCTGACCCCGCAGGTGACCAACTTCCAGCTTCCCGAGGGAGCCGACGTCAACCTGATCATGCGGGTGGCTTCGCCGCGCGGGATGAGCGCACCCAGCGACGTCGCCGAGGTGATCGCGTTCTTGGCCAGCGATGCCGCGGCCGCGGTGCACGGCGCGGTCTACATGACCGACAACGGGAAAACGGCCGGGTAGTCGGTAACGGTATCGCCCCCGTTGTCGCACGGCGGCGCTAGCGTGCGGGTCATGGAACCCACACCGGACCCTGCTGCGACACGTCCCATCCTGCCCGAGGGTTACGGATTGCCAAGTTCAGCAGAGGGTTTGTTGAGCTGGTCAGACGTGGAACAGCGACTGACCGCATCCCAGCACTACTGGTTGAGCACGGTGCGCCCGGACGGCACCCCGCACTCGGTGCCGCGTTGGGGGGTGTGGCTCGACGGCCGGTTCTACTACGACGGCGCACCAACGACCCGCCACGCACGCAACCTCCAAGGCAATCCGGCCTGCACCCTGACGCTGGAAAGCGGCACGCAGGTGGTGATCGTCGAGGGCGTCTCCACCGCGACCTCAGCAGACCCGGAAGACCTCGGCGCCCGGCTCGCGACCGCGTTTGAGAAATACCACCCCCAGTACGCTCCCGGCCCCGATGCGTGGTCGGGGCAGGACGGCGGCGGACTGCGCATGCTCATCCCCCGGCGAGCACTGGCCTGGTTCGCGTTCCCGACCGACTGCACTCGGTTCACCTTCTGACCGGGGTCCGCGTTTGGCATCCGTGGCACGGCTAGCGGATTAACATCCGCTGGTATGGCGCAGCGAGCACGGACGCGCACGGCGTTGGCCGCGGCAGCGCTCATGGCGCTGAGCGGATGCGGTTCTGGTTTAATGCCGTCGGGAAAGGAATCCGCGGTACCGCCCACCGGATCAGCGGCCAACCCGTATCTGTCGGCGGCAAAGTACGGCATCACCCACATCGACTCCGCGCAGTCGGACAGCTTCGACGATCCGATCCCGCGGGGCACTTTCCACCTCGACCCGACCCAGCTGGCCCGGGTTCCCGGCGGCCCGGTCAACATCATCACGCTGGCGTCCACCGATCCGAACTACCGGTGGGTGTCCTCGAGCTCGGGTGTGCGCTACGTCGACGTCTCCAATGGCGGGTTCAAGCAGGTTGCCGCGCTGGATGCTCCCGGGGTGCAACCGATTTCCACGCAGCAGCTCGACGCGGTGTTGAACCAGCGGTTCACCGAAGTCGGCCAAATCGAGGCCGCTATCGGCGACCATTGGGCCGGGGCGAACTGGCAGCGGATCGCCAATGGCGTCTACAGCCTGGTCGATCGCGACAACTTCGTCTACTACGTGACGCAGCAATCGGAGATCATCAAGTTCGCGCTGAAAAACGCCGAGCGGCCCGAGGACGGCATCACCATCGCTTCGCGCATCGATTTCAAGCCATACCTGACGGGCAACATCACCAGCCTCGGCATCCCCGAGAACATCGTCGGTACCTCGATGACTTACGACGGCCACCTGCTGGTGCTCAGCACCGGATCATTGTCGGTGATCGACCGAGATCTGTCAGCACCGTTGCAGCAGATCAAGTTCGGTGATGGCGAGACAGTCTCGAATTCGATGGCGGTCGACGAGCACAACGGCATCTACGTCGCCTCCGACAAGCTGATGCGCAAGATCGTCTGGACCGGATCCCAGCTGTCGCAGGACGAGGCGGACGGCGCATGGTGGTCGGCCTACGACACCGGGCGCCAACCCCCGACCATCAAATTCGGCTCCGGAACCGGCTCGACACCGACGTTGATGGGTTACACCAAGGATGACGACGAGCTGGTCGTGATCACCGACGGCTCCGATCACATGAAGCTGGTGGCGTTCTGGCGCAACACGATTCCGGAGGGCTTCCAGCAGAAGCCCGGCACGAAGTCGAACCGGATCGCCGATCAGATCGACGTGACCGCCGGTCTACCGGATCCGCTCCCGGAGTTCATTCAAAGCGAACAATCCGTGGTGGTCAGCGGGCGCGGCGCGTTCGTGGTCAACAACATCGGTGCAGGAGGTACACCGGACCGGCTGGTCGATGTGCTGGCCAACGGCCCCGTGTCTCCGCCCCCGCACGGCGTGCAGCGCTTCGAATGGGATCCCGCCGCCCACCGGTGGACGTCAGCCTGGACGCGCGGCGACGTGGTGTCCACCTCCATGGTGCCGGCGGTATCCACGACGTCGGGGATCGTCTTCCTCAACGGCTACACCAAGACCGACGGCTGGGAGGTGACCGGGCTGAATTGGCAGACCGGGGAGACGGTGCACCGCACCATCTTCGGCCAGTCGAATCTGGGCAACGGCGCCTACGCCCTGATCGAGGGACTGCCCAACGGGGACCTGCTGTTCAACAGCGTGGGCGGACCACTGCGCGCAACGATCGCGAAGTAGCCGGCCGCGCTGCTCAGCGCAGCGGCAACCCCGTCAGCGCCCGGGCGATGACCAGCCGCTGGATCTCACTAGTGCCCTCGAAGATGGTGAAGATCTTCGCGTCGCGGTGCATTCGCTCGACCGGGTAGTCGCGGGTGTAGCCGTTGCCGCCGAGAATCTGGATCGCCTCGTCGGTGACGTAGACGGCGGTCTCGCTGGCGAACAGCTTGGCCATCGAGCCCTCGGCGTTGTCGAAGGCCTTGTTGTTGCGTCCCATCCAGCCCGCGCGCCACACCATGAGCCGGGCGGCGTCGATGCGGCTCTTCATGTCCGCCAGCTTGAACGCCACCGCCTGGAACTCGCCGATCTTGCGACCGAACTGCTCACGCTGGCAGGCGTATTCGAGGGCGTACTCGTAGGCGGCGCGGGCCACGCCGACCGCCATCGCGCCGACGGTCGGGCGGGTCCGTTCGAAGGTCTTCATCGCGGCCTGTCCCCCGGCCGACGCACCGGACTTGACCCGGGCGACGCGCTCCTCGAATTTCTCCCGGCCACCGAGGATCATCTCCTCGGGCAACCGTACGTTGTCGAGCACGATCTCGGCGGTGTGCGAGGCCCGGATGCCATGCTTCTTGAACTTCTGACCCTGCGCCAGGCCCGGAGTGCCGGGCGGGATCACGAAGCTGGTCTGTCCGCGCGAACCGAGTTCGGGATAGACCGAGGCGACCACGATGTGCACGTTGGCGATGCCTCCGTTGGTGGCCCAGGTCTTGGTGCCGTTGAGCACCCATTCGCGGGTCGCCTCGTCGAAGCGGGCACGGGTCCGGATCGCACCGACGTCGGAACCGGCGTCGGGTTCCGAGGAGCAGAACGCCGCGAGCTTGGGGTCATCAGCGGTGCCGAACATCTCCGGCAGCCATTGGCCCAGCTGTTCGGGAGTTCCGTTGCCCGCCAGGGCTGCGGCGGCAAGTCCGGTGCCCAGAATCGACAGGGCGATGCCGGCGTCGCCCCAGAACAGCTCCTCGAACACCGTCAGCATGCCGATTCCGCTCGGTTCGGCGGCCTGGGTGGCGAACAGTTCCGGCGAGTACAGGCCGATCTTGGCCGCCTCCTGGATGACCGGCCACGGCGTCTCTTCGCGCTCATCCCATTCGGCGGCGGCCGGGCGGACGACCTCAGCGGCGAACTGGTGGACCCAGTCCCGCACCTCGATCACGTCATCGCTGAGCTCTACCGAGAACGACATGACTACTCCTGGAAGGACTGGGCGCACGCCACGGGACACTGTCGGGCTCGATTGTGGCACCTCAAGCTGGAAGCAGGTGGGCAGCGTCGCCTAACCCGCGGATCGTCAGACCCAAATCGCTTGTGCCACGACATTGCCGACGTAATAGGCGCTCAGCCCGCAGATCAAGGTGAGCACCAGGTTGGCCAGCGCGTACAGTCGCGCACCAACACCGGCCAGCTGCAGTGTCTCGTAGGAAAAGGTCGAATAGGTGGTCAGCGCTCCGCATAGACCGGTGCCGATCAACAGGTGCAACCGTGGGTCGGCGGCGCTGGCGGCGCCGGTGAGCGCACCCAGGACCAGGCTGCCGAGCACGTTGGCGGCCAGCGTTCCCCACGGGAAGGCGGAATCGTGGCGGGCTTGAACAAATCGGTCCGTCAGGTAGCGCAGCGGCGCCCCCACCGCCGCGCCGGCGATGACCAGCAGCCAGGTCACTGGCCGGCGGGGCTTCGCCCGATGTGCCGGACGACCTCGACTTCATCCAGCAGGATCAGGCCCTCGGTGACCAGCTCGTCCAGCTGCGGCAGGAAGGCACGGACCCGCTCGGGGGCGTCGACGATGATGACCGAGACCGGCAGGTCCTCCGACATCGACAACAGCCGGGTGGTGTGGATGGCCGAGGACGCTCCGTAGCCCTCGATGCCACGGAACACCGACGCGCCGGCCAGTCCGGCTCGCCGTGCCCGGTGCACGATCTCGCTGTACACCGGCTTGTGATGCCAGGTGTCGCTCTCTCCGAGGAATACCGTCAGGCGCAATGCGCGTCCGGTGAGCTCGCTCATGCTGTCCTCCTGATGACCAGACGGCGGGTGAGGCTGGCGGCGGTCCAGGTCGCGATCAACACTGCCACCGGTGTGGTGAGCAGGTAGACCAAAGCCGGGACCGGCCGTCCGGCGGCAACGAGGGTGTCGACGTCGCCGGCGAAGGTGGAAAACGTGGTGTAACCGCCGAGCACGCCGGTGCCCAACAGCGGACGCAGCAGTCGATGCCCGACCCACAGCTCGGTGATCGCCACCATCAGCATCCCCATCAGCGCACACCCGCTCACGTTGGTAACCAGTGTGGCCCAAGGAAATCCACCGGCCGGGGTCGGCAGTGCCAGCGCGACGGCGTAGCGCGCGCAGGCGCCGATGGCGCCGCCTACGGCGACGGCCGCGACTACCGGCATCTGATCACGCACCGTCGAGCTCCGCTCACCCGCCGTGCGCATGCGGCGGTCCCAGCTTCGCCTCTCCTCCGTCGAGCCTCGCTGAACCGCCGTGCGCGGCGGCCTCACGGGTGATCTGCTCGAACTGCTCCGCCATGGCTTCGGCCAGCGCGGTGGCAGCCGACAGCGGGCGGACCATCACGACGAAGTCGTCGATCTTGCCGTCCTCGTCGAAATGCAGGAAGTCGCATCCGGTGAGCCGTTTGCCGTCGACGGACGCTTCGAAGATCAGGGCGTGGTCACGCCCTCCCGGGTCAGCGATCTCGCGCACGTAGTGGAAGTCTTCAAAAACCCGCATCACCGCGCGCAGGATCGCCGCGGTGACCGGCTTACCCGGGTAGGGCTTGAATGCCACCGGGCTGGTGAACACGACATCGTCGGACAGCAGCGCCTCGATGGCCGCGGCGTCACGGGCCTCGACGGCTTGCCGGAATGGGTGCATGCCACGCCTCCGCTGGTCAGTTGGTACGGCTGACCCTCACGGTAGACCCACCCACGGTCGCCACCTCGGCGACCTCGGCGTCTGCCGGCCGCAGCACAGCCACGGTGGCCAGCGGGCCCGACGCGCTCTCGGTGCTGGTATCCGATGGCTCGCGCAGCCGGGCCGGCAGCACGTGCGGAGCCGCGGCGATCCCCAGGACGGCGGCGCCGGTGGCTCCCAGAGCCTGCGCCCAGCCCAGCGGTCCCACCGGGACGCAACCCAGCAACTGGCTGACTCCGGGAAGGCTGATCATCGCCGCGAACGCCGCGAACGAACCGGCGGCGGTGAGCAACACCAACGGCGCGTGGGAGTCGACCAGGGTCTGGGCCAGCTCCGTGGTGACCAGCGTGATCAGCGCGACGGTGGCGGCGCGTTGGGGAGCGCCCGGTACAACAGAAAGGCGAGCCATCCCCCACGCAGCGCTGGCCGCGGCCCCGGTGATCGCCCCGCGGACCGCGACGGCGCGCATCAGGCTGCGTTCGTCGATGCCGTGCACGACCCGATGCGAGGAGCCGGCGGGGGTGCTCACCGCGACCGCGGTGGCCGGCAGCGCGTCGGTCAGCATGTTCATCAGCAGCAGCTGGCGATTGTTCAGCGGCGATGTCCCCGACAGCGCGGTGCCCACGACACCGAAGATCACCTCGCCGACGTTGCCGCCGAGCAAGCCGGTCACCGCCAACTGCACGCCGCGCCACAGTCGCTGGCCCTCGTCGATGGCATCCACCAGGGCACCGATGCGCCCGTCGGTCAACACGATGTCGGCGGTGAGGTGCGCCGAGTCGCTGCCGCGCGCGACTACACCAAGGCCCACGCTGGCGGCCCGGATCGCCGCCGCGTCGTTGGCGCCGTCGCCGACCATGGCGCAGACCCGTCCGCTGCGTTCGAGGGTCTGCACGACCTGCACCTTGTTCTCCGGGGACATCCGGGCGAAGATCACCCGCTCTCCGACCGCTTGTTCCTGGTCCTTGCGCGACAGCGCATTCCACTCCGCGCCGGTGATGACCTGATCGGCGGTGACCGGCACCCCCAGTTCCGCGGCGATCGCGGTGGCGGTGACGGGGTGATCACCGGTGATCAGCCGGATGCCGACGCCCCGGTCCGCCAGGTCGGCGAGCAGTTGCGGTGCTTCGGCGCGGGGGGTGTCGGAGATACCGAGGAAACCGGTGAGTGTCAGCCCGGCCTGGCACAACCCGGCGAGGGCATCGGGGTCGCCGGCCAGGGACTTCACCTGTGCGGCGGTGAGTCGACGCTGCGCCACCGCGATCACTCGCAGCCCACCGGCCGCCAGTTCGGCGACCGGCGCGTCGCTGTCCGGACCGAGGCCGGCGCAGGCGGCCAGCACCACTTCCGGGGCCCCCTTGATCATCAGTTCCTTGCCCAACACCGATGCCGAGAACGCCCGGCCGGAGCGGAACGGCAGGTGCGCGTCCGTGATGGTCCACAGGGGTGCGCCGCCGTCGGAGATCCCCACAGCCGCCTCGGTAACGGCCTGATCGGTGGCATGCGCGTGGGGGTCGCCCTCGGGTGCGGGCGCGGCGTTGGCCGCGGACCGCAGCACGTCGTCGTCGCTGTAACCCGCGACCGGGTACACCCGGGTGACCCGCAGCCGGTTCTCACTCAGCGTGCCGGTCTTGTCGAAGCAGACCACCTCGACCCGGCCCAGGGCCTCCACCGAGCGGGGAATGCGGACCAGCGCACCGGAATCGGTCAGGCGCTGGGCCGAGGCATGTTGGGCCAGGGTCGCCATCAGCGGCATGCCCTCGGGCACCGCCGCCACCGCGACCGCGATCGCGTTGCCCAGGGCCAGCCGCAGTCCACCGCCGCGCAGCATCCCCAGCAGGCCGACCATCAGCCCGCCGCCGGCACTGGCCGGGAACGCGCGACTCATCAGCTGGCTGAGCTGGTGCTGCAGGCCGACCACCGGCAGATCCCCGGCGGCCAGCTCGGAGGCACGACGAGCCTGGGTGTCGGCGCCGACGGCGGTCACCACGGCCAGTGCGGTGCCGGCGATCACCGTCGTACCGGCGTAGAGCATGCAGCGCCGTTCGGCGAGTTCAGCACCGGGCAGCACAGCCGCGGTCTGCTTGTCCACCGACAGTGACTCGCCGGTGAGCGAGGATTCATCGACCTCGAGATCGGCGGCCTCGATCAGCCGCGCATCGGCGGGTACGACCTCGTTGCTGCGGACCTCGATCACGGTGCCGGGGATCAGGCGGTCCGCGACGATCTCGGCGTAGCGGTCGGTGCCCGGCTCGACGGTGCGCGCCGGTGGGGTCTGTTGGGCCAGCAGCCGGTTCAGCCGGTTCTCGGCCTGCAACTGCTGGGCTGCCGCGAGCATGCAGTTGCCGATCAGCACCGTGCTGACCATCATCGCGTCCACCGGCGAGCCCAGCATTGCGGTGGCCACCGAACTGAGCGCCAGCACCGGCATCAGCGGATCCGACAGTTCGGCGCGCACCGCCTTGATGAACTGCCACGCCATGTGCGGCGGTGCGGTGTCGAGTTCGGCAGCGGTACAGGCGACGTCGGGGACCGGCAGGATCGCGCGGACCTCGTCGAGCGACATCGCGTGCCACTCGTAAGACGGTGCGGGTCGTGGCGCCGGCGTCCGCGCCACCTGGCGAGCCAGCAGGTATCCCGAGAGCAATCCGGTGGCCGCCCCAGCGGTGACCGGCCCGGGGCCTCCTCTGCGCCGGCCGGTGCGCACTCCGGGAACCATCAGCAGCGCGCCGATCGTCGATGCCCCGGTGGACAGCGAGATGCCGCGCTGGGCGGCCGCGCGCGCCGCCGGTATCGCGTGCAGCACCCGCCAGGCGCCGGCCAGGTCGGCCAGCAGCAGATCCGCTTCCCACGGCGGCGGCGCCTCCGCGTCGTCGGGCAGGATCCCCAGGCCCACATCGGCGCCGGCGAGTGCCTGCGCGCCGGTCGACGTCAGCACCGCAACGGTGCGGCCGTCTTGCTGACGTTCCGCCAGTGCGGCGGCCAGCGCCTCGTCGAGTTGTTCGTCATCGGCGGCGATAGCCACTGGCGCCAGTTCGTCGAACGCGGGGCGCAGTTCACCCAGGGCCTCGACGTCGAGGGTGACCAGTTCGGCGCCGGACGCCCGCGCCTCGGCCAGCAGTGCAGTGGCCAGCGGGTGGCGCACGTCCGCGGTGCAGAGCAGTCGCGGATCGATGAGCACGGAGTCGACGCGATCGAGGCGGCGCACGCCTTCGGGGCGCAGCGGCAGCGCCGAGTGCTGTTCGACCAGTGACCGGCTCAGGGTGGCCGCGAACGATTCGGTGGTGGTGCGCATGGCTTTCGGGCCGGCGACCACGGCTGCGGTGGCGGCTGTGGTGACGTTGCGGGTGAGCACTCCTACCAGGCCGGCCCCGAACAGCTGGACGTAGCCCGCCCGCCGGCCGTGCCGGTCGACCGCGCCCTCCGGTAGGGGCACCGGCCGTGATGACACGTGTACCTGCGCCTGATCGGCGTGCCGGGCCAGGTGCGGTTCGTGGCGGATCCAGGCCTGCGCCGCGGCGGCAGATTCGGCGGCCTTGACTCCCTGCAACGCCAGGTCCACCGCCAGCGTGGCCGGCGAGAGGGTGGCGATGCGCGCTCCGGTGGAGATCAACGACAGCACCGTGTCGGCAGGGCCCCGGCCGATTCGGTCGGCGAGTTGGCTGCGCAGCCACGGCTGGTAGTTCGCCAGCGCCGCGACGGCGTCGACGGTGATCGGTGCCTGTGGCAGCCGCAACGCGCGCCCGGCGACCGCGATGGCCAGCCCGGCGGCGTTGACGCCGACCATCACGCCCCTCGCCATCAGCAACAACCCGTCGCCGGGCAGGACGGTAGCCGGTTCGGCACCGACCGGAGCTGCACCGCCTTCGGAGCGACGGTAGCCGCGTTCGACCCCGGAGATCAGGCGGCACAGGTCATTCAGTGAAACCTGCTCGCCCTCGGCCGCCAGTTCCACCACGACCCGAGACAGCGGGCGGTTCAGCCGCGCCGACACCACACCGGCTTCAGCGAGGAGAGCGTCGAGCACCCGCTGGCCGAGTTCGGGAGATTCACTCAGACCACGGACCTCGATCCAAGCGCGGTTCTCCCCGCGCCAGCACCTGCGCGTCAGCGTCGCCGTGGTGGACTCGCCGGACAGCACCCGACTGGCTTCGCGAATCGGCAGCGCGGCGACCTGCAGTCCAGCCGAGGTGATGGCCCCCACCGCCTCGGTGGTAGCCGATGCACCACGGGCGGCCGCGCCGACGACGGCCGAGGCCGCACGGATTCCCAGGGTGGCCGGACGCAGCAGCAATGATGTCGGAATCAATTCGGCAGCAACCAATCCTGTGGTCTGACAGCGGGCTTCGGTCACACCCGCCGGGCGGCCAATATGCCGCGTGAACTGCCCAATTCTGGCGATACTTTGGCGATTGCGCAACTATATGAATGTGTCGTTCGGCGAATCCCGCCATGGGAGTTGGGACAAAATGAATGCCGACATGTCTAAAGATGAAGAACGGCTGCCCGAAAAAATCAGTTCAGTCACCCGGCACGACGAGCCCACCCAACCCCAACTGGCCTCCGCCGCGAGTACGTTCGCGCTGCTCAGCAGTCCGGCACGCCTACACGTGATGTGGCTGGCCGCCCAGGACGCCTACGACGTGACAACCCTGGCGGGCCGAGCCGGCGTCAACGTCGCCACCATGAGCCAGCACTTGACCAAGCTGAGATTGGCCGGGCTGATCAATGCACGCCGTGACGGGCGCCACCACATCTACACCGTGGATGACCCGCACATCTTGACCCTGCTCCAGCAGATCTTCGCCCACATCGCCCCGGATGGCAGCCTGGCGCCCGACCCGCCACGAGGCGGTTCGAGTAGCTGAACGGCCTGCGGCATACGACGATGTCTTCGAGGCCGTGGACGGTGCACCCGAGATAAGGAGACTGGCGTTGGGCGATCAAGTAGTGGCTCCGGTGTTGCCCAACGGCGCGGTGTTGCCGTTCCCGCCGGTCGGCTCGGGCAGTGTCGCGGGCCGGACCCTGCAGGAGTCGACCTACAGTCCGCGGGCGGTCCCGCAACGGCTGCACGCCGATGCGCCCAATGTGGTGATCGTGCTTATCGACGATGCCGGCCCCGGGCTGCCGTCAACGTTCGGCGGCGAGGTGAACACCGCCACCCTCGACCGGATCTGCGGCCAAGGCGTGTCCTACAACCGGTTTCACACCACAGCCATGTGCTCACCCACCCGGGCGTCGTTGCTCACCGGCCGCAATCACCACGAGATCGGCAACGGACAGATCGCCGAGTTGGCCAACGACTGGGACGGCTACGCCGGCAAGATCCCCGCGTCGAGCGCCACCGTGGCCGAAGTACTCAAGCAGTACGGTTACGCCACGTCGGCCTTCGGCAAGTGGCACAACACTCCCGCGGAAGAGACCACCGCCGCTGGCCCCTTCGAAAACTGGCCCACCGGTTTGGGTTTCGAATACTTCTATGGATTCTTGGCCGGGGAGGCATCGCAGTATGAGCCCAACCTGGTCCGCAACACCACCGTGGTGGCCCCACCGAGGACACCCGAAGAGGGCTATCACCTGTCCGAGGACCTGGCCGATGACGCCATCTCCTGGCTGCGCCGACACAAGGCCTTCAACGCCGGCAAACCGTTCTTCATGTACTGGGCCAGCGGATGCCTGCACGGCCCGCATCACGTCATGAAGGAGTGGGCCGACAAGTACGCCGGGAAGTTCGACGACGGCTGGGACGCCTACCGCCAGCGGGTGTTCGAACGAGCCAAGACCAAAGGCTGGATTCCCCAGGACTGTTCGCTCACCGAACGCGACGAGACCCTGACCGCCTGGGACGACATCCCCGAGGATGAAAAGCCGTTCCAACGCCGGCTGATGGAGGTCGCCGCCGGTTACGCCGAGCACGTCGACGTTCAGGTCGGCCGCATCGCCGACGAGCTGGAAACCCTCGGCTACGCCGACAACACACTGTTCTTGTACATCTGGGGCGACAACGGCTCCTCCGGCGAAGGCCAGAACGGCACCATCTCGGAACTGCTGGCCCAGAACGGGATCCCCACCACCGTGCGTCAGCACATCGATGCCCTCGACGCACTCGGCGGCCTGGACGTGCTGGGATCTCCCCTGGTCGACAACCAGTACCACGCGGGCTGGGCCTGGGCCGGATCCACCCCGTACAAGGGCATGAAACTGCTGGCATCGCATCTGGGCGGCACCCGCAACCCGATGGTGGTGCGCTGGCCAGCGAAGATCGCTGCCGACCCGGTGCCGCGGGAGGTCTTCTTGCACTGCAACGACGTGGTGCCGACCATCTACGAAGTCGTCGGGATCGCAGCACCGCAGACGGTGCACGGACAACCACAGATGGCCTTGGCCGGAGCAAGCTTCGCGCGCACGCTGGCCGACCGGGAAGCGCCGGGCGGCAAGAAGACCCAGTACTTCGAGATCATGGGCAGTCGGGCGATCTACCACGACGGGTGGATGGCGTCGGCTCGCGGGCCCCGGCTGCCGTGGGTGCCCGGCCAACCGGGCGGCATCGCCACCTGGACCCCCGATGCCGATGCGTGGGAGCTCTACAACCTCGACGAGGACTGGTCACAAGCCCACGACCTGGCCGATCAGCTGCCCGAGAAGCTCGCCCAGCTGCGCGAGATGTTCATGGTGGAGGCAGCCCGCAATGCGGTGCTGCCCATCGGCGGTGGCCTGTGGGTGCCCGTCTATCACCCCGAGCTGCGCATCGCCCCGCCCTACACCGAGTGGGACTTCACCGGCGATACCGTGCGGATGCCCGAATTCTGCGCGCCGGCGCTTGGCAACAAGAACAACGTGGTCACCATCGATGCCGACATCCCGGCCGACGCGAACGGGGTGCTCTATGCCCTCGGAGCCGGCGCCGGCGGCCTGACGTGCTATTTCGATGACGGCTATCTCTGCTACGAGTACAACCTGTTCATCTTGTCGCGCACCAAGATCCGCACGGCGAGCAAGGTGCCGCCCAGCCGCGCCACCATTGCCGTGACCACGCAGTATTCGGAGCCTCGCCCGGCCGGACCGCTCGATATCACCGTCGCCGTCAACGGCGACACCGTTGCCGAGGGCCAAGTGCCCGTCAGCGCACCGTTGTTGTTCACCGCCAACGACTGCCTCGACATCGGCACCTGCCTGGGCTCGCCGGTGTCCCTGGACTACCGGGAGCGCGCACCGTTCCCGTTCGAGGGGAACATCCACCGGGTTCACGTCGCCTACACCTGAGGACCGCAGCCAATCGCAGTGACGGCGATCACAGACCAAAGTCCCGAGATCGCGTGATCGGCAACACTTTTCCCTTTTTTTACAACCAACGGCTGTATAACGTCTCCATCCATGAAAGACCCAGTACTTCTCCTTCCGGTACTCGCCGGAATCCTCGGACTGCTCGTCTTCGGATTCCTGGCTCTGGAGGTCGTGTTCCACATCGGCTGAGCTAGGGAGCCGTCAACCGATTACTCGGCGATGACACCCGGATACGGCAGGAGTGCCATTTCGCGGGCGTTCTTGATGGCGCACGCGACCTGGCGTTGTTGACGAACGGTGAGGCCGGTGACGGCACGTGAACGGATCTTGCCGCGCGGAGAGATGAAGATGCGCAGGGTCGCGGTGTCTTTGTAGTCGACCACCGGCAGGCCCAGTTTGGCGAGCAGGTTCGGCTTGACAGACCTGGGCGCGCTCCGCGAAACACGCCGCGAATCTTTGGGTTTGATCGCCATCTACCAGCTCGCCTTCCGGACGCCGGGCAGGTGGCCTTCGTGCGCGAGCTGGCGCATACGCACGCGCGAGAGTCCGAATTTGCGAAGGTAGCCGCGGGGGCGCCCGTCGGCGCTGTCGCGGTTGCGCAACCGGACCGGGCTGGCATCGCGCGGCTGGCGCGCCAGCGCGCTCTGGGCGGCCAGTCGCTGCTGCGGGCTGCTCGACGTCGACCGAATGATTTCCTTGAGCTCAGCGCGCCGCTCGGCGTAGCGGGCCACCAGCACGCGGCGCTGCTCGTTCTTCACGATCTTGGATTTTTTGGCCATGACTCAGCGCTCCTCCCGAAAGTCGACATGGCGACGGACCACGGGGTCGTACTTGCGCAGCACCAGGCGGTCGGGGTCGTTGCGCCGGTTCTTGCGGGTGACGTAGGTGTAGCCCGTGCCCGCGGTGGAGCGCAGCTTGACGATGGGACGAATGTCGGTGCGCGCCATCAGATCCGCTCACCTTCGCGTCGCAACCGGGCCACCACGGTCTCGATGCCGTCCCGGTCGATGACCTTGATGCCCTTCGCGCTGACCCGTAGCCGGATCCGGCGGTCTTGCGACGCCAGGTAGTAGGTCCTGACCTGGATGTTCGGCGACCAGCGGCGCCGGGTGCGGCGATGCGAGTGCGACACCGCATTCCCGAATCCGGGCACCCGGCCGGTGACTTGGCAGCGTGCAGACAACGGAGCTCTCCTTCAACCCTTATTGACAATGATTGTCGACAAGCGACGCGCTGGAGGCTACCGTAGGAACGGCCTTAATGACAATGATTTTCAATAGGAGGATGATGCGGACTCCGGTGATCCTGGTGGCCGGGCAGTACGGCACCGACGCAGCGACCAAAGCCTTGCAGGCCAAGGCGGGCACGGTGACCGTCGCCTACGGCCTGGACGGTCACGTGGTGGTGCGAGAAACCACCAGCACGACAGCGGTTGCCACGACGTTGGCCCTGGAGCTGGCGCACGGTTGTGTGTCCTGCACCCTGCGCAACGACCTGCTGGTCCTGTTGCGCCGACTGCACCGGCGGGCCGGCGTTGAACGCATCGTCGTTCAGCTGCCCAATTGGCTGGAGCCGCAGCCCATCTGCTGGGCGATCCGCAACGTGCGGGTCCGCGTGGGACCGGGATACATCGATGGACCGGCCGGTCGAGATGTGGCGGTCGCCGCGGTCGTCACCTGCCTGGATGCCACCGCGTGGCTGCCGCAAGCGCTCGGCGACGACGAACTCGACGACGGCCGCACCATCGCCCAGGTGGTGGTCGGCCAGGCCGAATCCGCCGACGCCCTGGTGGTTTACGCCCCAGACCCGACGGCTCTGGCGGTACTGCGCCGGTTGGCTCCGCTGGCACGCATCACCGCCGGAACCGATCGCCTTGAACAGGCACTGACCCACCTCGACGACGGCGCCCGCCGCGGTCGAGCCGATGATCCACACGCCCCGCTGCTGGCCGGTCAACCGCCGCTGCGGCCCGACGGCGCGGTTGAGCTGATCGAATTCCACGCCCGCCGACCGTTTCATCCGCAACGCCTGCACGCGGCCCTCGATGCGCTACTCGACGGGGTGATCCGGGCACGCGGGCGGCTGTGGTTGGCCAACCGGGGCGAGCGAGCGATCTGGCTGGAGTCCGCGGGTGGCGGGTTGCATACCTGCGCGGTGGGCAAGTGGCTGGCCGCGATGACAGCGGAGGAGGCCGCCCGCGTGTCCCCGGAGCGGCATGCGTTCGCGGATCTGATCTGGGACCACCGCTACGGCGACCGGCACACCTCGCTGGTGGTTCTGGTCTGCGGCGCCCGACCCGAGCAGATCCGCGAAACCCTGTCGGAGGCTCTGCTCACCGACGACGAGTTGCGCAGCACGCATCAGTGGGCCGGCTACCCCGACCCGTTCGGCGACCACCACCAGGAACCGTGCGACGAGACCCCAACGGCCACAGCAGATATTTCCCCGTACCGCACTCAAGACGGAGACCAGCGATGAAACCCGGCATCCACCCCGACTACCACCCCGTCGTCTTCCAGGACGCCACCACCGGCCAGACGTTCCTGACCCGTTCCACCGTGACCAGCGACCGCACCATCGAGTGGCCCACCCCGGCGGGCCCTCGCAGCTACCCGCTGGTGATCGTGGAGATCAGCGCGGCGTCACATCCGTTCTGGACCGGAAACAGCCGAATCGTCGACTCCGCCGGGCAGGTCGAGAAGTTCCGCCGCCGCTACGGACAACGCCAGGCCTGACCGCGCCGTGCTTCACCAGGAGACCGACAGCGCCTCGAGCACCTCACGGGCCGCCCGGGTGCCCGATTCGATGGCGCCCTCGATGTAACCCGCGTGCTCGCGCGCCGTCTCGGTACCCGCCCAATGAATGTCGCCGGTCGGGGTGCACTCGATCGGCGGGATACCGTCGGTAGTCCCGGGCAGCGCCAGTGCGACGTAGCCGCCGCCGACGTATTCATCGAGGTGCCAAGATTTTTCGTGCCAGCTCGCCGGTTCGAGAACGTCGGGACCGACGTAGCGGGCCAGCGCACCGAGCACCGCGTTGCGCCGCTCGGCGGCCTCCAGTCGGTCGAGCTCGCGCGCCTCCGGTCCCCCCACCAGCACGCACAGATGGCCGGGGCCGCCCGGCGCGCCGGTGTCGAACACTGCGCGTCCGGGTTTATCCAGGACCAGGAACTCGCCGCCCGCTCGATCCCTCCAGAACGGGCGTGAATAGACCGCCACGCCCTTGTACACCGAACCCATATAGGTATCGGACGCCAAGGCGGCACGGCCGGGCGGGAGCGGCGGCTCGTAGGTGATTCGTCCGGTGAGTGGCGGCGGCACCGTCACAATGACTTTCGCGGCACGGACGTCACCCGCGGTCGTTCCGATGGTGACGCCATCGCCGCTCTGCACGATCGAGGTGACCCGGCGCCCCGGAAGCACTCGCGGACCGAGTTCGGCGGCCAGGCCCTCGATCAGCGAGCCGATCCCTTCGGCGACCAAGGACTCCTGGGCGCCCCCGGCCGTCGCCAACATGGTTCGCAGCCCGCCCTGCTGGCGGATGCTCTGCGCCATCGCGTGAATGGAGCAGCGATTAAGGTCAGCGGTCCACGAGATGTACGCAAGCACTTCGAGCAGCCGCCGAGCGCGCCCCGGGACTCGGCGCAGCCAGGCCTGCACCGTGGTGGCATTCCACCGTTGCGTCTTGGCGATGCGAGACAGGGCTTCGACGCCGACGAGCACGAGAAGGGTCGCCAACATCGAGGGCGCCGCTGCCCGCACTCTCCGCGATCCGTCGACCACGATGGGCAACGGCCGAGAGTGCATTCGAAACTGCGTGGCGCCCAGTTCAGAAGCCAGCGCCTTGAGCCGGTGGTGGTCGTGGCCGATCCACTGACCGCCGAGGTCCACCCGTGACCCCAACGCGCTCGTCTCGGTCATGGCCCGTCCGCCGAGCCGGTCCGCGGCCTCCAAAACGAGCACGTCGACGCCGGCGCGGTGCAGCTCGCGGGCAGCTGTCAGTCCGGACATCCCCGCACCCACGACGGCCACCGTGCTGGCCATCGCTCCGTCGTCTGACTTCACGCCCCGTAATCTAAGTCGGTCAACCGACCGAGTCAAGGATTCATGCTGATCGGCGGGCAGTAGTCGATGGACTCAGCCGGTGCGGCGCGGGCGTTTGCCGACGGGCTGCGGATCGGCGAATCGCACGACCATGTCCACGGCGCGGTCGAGGTCGCGTCGTGCCCGCTCGGAGTCCGGGTTTGTCACGTACTGCACGATCAGGCCGTCCACCAGGGCAAGCGCGAGCCGTCCGAGACTGTCGAAATCGACGGCGCAGCGCTCCCCCGCCGCCTGCGCGGCTTGGGAGCAGAACTCGGTGACGAGCGCGGTGTAGCGCTCATATTGCAGCTGGGCCAGGCCGCCGGAGCCTTCGCTGCGCACCGAGTACATGGCCAGCTCGTATTGCATGATCTGCAGGCCGGTGTCGCTTTCCACCAACGTGGTCCAGAAGTTCGTCACCCCCTGCCGCAGCGCATGGGCCACCCCCCGGTCGAGCTGCAGATCGGCGCGCACCGCGTCCACAACGTCGTCCATGACCGCGGCGATCACTGCACGCAGCAGCAGGTCCTTGGACGGAAAGACGTAGTGCAATGTGCCCAGTGGGATTCCGGCTTCAGCGGCAACCCCACGCAACGTCGTGCCCGCTACGCCAACGTCACGCAGTACGCGCATTGCGGCCGCGACAATCTGCCCCTCACGCTCGGTCGCCTTGATGTAGGCCACCCATTCCTCCTGAATCCACCGCTGCCGGGCGGACTAACCGGCGCGCCACACCCGCAGCGCCGCGATGATCATCGGAATCTGCAACGGCAGGCGCGCGATCGCCCCGGCCCGCAACCAGGGTTTGGCCCAGAACAACCGGACCGAGTGGATATTCGCCGGGTACACCGCAACGAACAGAGCGGCCGCGGCCAGCCCGGCCATGCGGCGGGTGCGCGGCGACAACAGCAGGGCACCGATGACCAGCTCGGCGACTCCCGACAGATACGTGTACATGCGTGCGCTGCCCGGCAACTCCGGCGGAACGATCGCGTCGAACGGTTGAGGGACGACGAAATGTCCTGCCCCGGCGCCCAGCAGCAGCCCGGCGAGCCCTCGCGCGGCGGTGGCGGCGTTTCGCTGTCCTGTCGGTGCGGCAGTCATCGCTCGATCGTAGCCAGCCTGGCGGTCTGCAGTCACCGGCCGCCGGTGCCGAAAAGTACAGCCGCCATCAAGGCGTGAATCCGGGACCGCTGTTCGTCTCGATCATCAAAGTTAACCAGGCGTCCTATATCGACGACTAGAGCAAGCGCCGCGTGGACACGGAACACCGCTTCGGTATCGCCCGCGCCGGCCTGGTTCACCAGGTGAGCCCATTCGTCGACGTTCTGCCGCTGCAGACCGCGCAGTTCAATTCGGTCGGGTTCGGGCAAGTTGGCGAACTCGGCGAAATAGATGTTGATCAGCTCGGGCGCGGCGAATGCCAGTGCGGTATAGCGCTCGGCGATGCGCAGGGCCGCCTGCCTTGGACTGGTCGACTCGGCCAGGGAATCGGTGATGGCCATCAGCACGCGGCCGTTGGCCCGATGGAAGGCGACGGCCAGCAAGGCCGCCTTGCTCGGGTAGTAGCGGTAGGCACTGGAGCCGTTCAGTCCGGCCGCGGCGGCGATCTCCTCGATGCTGACTTCGTAGAAGCCGCGCTGGCCGAACATGCGGATGGCCTCGGCGAGCAGCCGTTCTCGCTTGGATGTGCTGGGCAGACCCCGCTCCGGTCGTCGCGGCGCAGGACCCGACGGCGCCGGCGGCAGCTCCACGGTGAGAACCGCCCAGCACAGCTCGCCGAGCAGGTCCGCAAGTGCGGCAGCAGGCAACCGCGTTCGGTGCGCGGAGATGCTGCCGATCACGCTCAGGGCGGCAGCGGCCAAGATCGCCGTGTCGGCCTCGGGAAGTTCTGGGCGCATAACCGCCAGCGGCTCGGCGATCGCGGCGTTGAGCGCGTCGTAGCCGGCCCGGATTTCCTTGCGATCCGGCAGCTGCAGGTAGCGCCGCTCCCACCGATAGAACGCGCCCTCGCGCCGCGTCCCGATCGTGGTCTCGATCAGCGCCGCGGTGATCGCGCGCAACCGCTCCGGCGCAGGCCGGCTCGGATCGTCGGCGGAGCGAGCGGCGCTCACCAGCACCCCCGCCGTGTGCTGGGCGGTCGCGACCAGCAGCGCGTACTTGTTGGCGAAGTGCCGATACAGCGCAGGTCCGGAGACACCGACCTCCGCGGCGATCTCGTCGACCCCGACCGCGTGGTAGCCGCGATCGCTGAACGCACGGGCCGCGGCACGGACGATCTGCGCCTTGCGGTCCTTGGGGCGACGCTGCACCGCAGTGACCGATCCCGCAGCCATGGCCATTTTCTCCCCCGTGTTGACTGTTGGACCCGCCGCCCATACGTTAACCACAATTTACGTTTTCATCCACGGAGGAAGTGACGTGTTGCAATCCCGGTTCATCGAAGGGCAGGTCTGACCGTGTCCGAGAACGCCAGCTCCGCCAAACTCACCGCGACCCGCGACGGCCGGGTGCTGCGGGTGACGATCACCAACCCCGCCCGGCTCAACGCGATCGACTACGCCACCATGGCGGGCCTCGGTGACGTCATCGCCGGCGCGGCCGACGACCCCGGTGTGCGGGCCATCGTCATCACCGGCGAAGGCAAGGCCTTCTGCACCGGCGCCGACCTGTCGGCCACGGCCGGCGGCGTCAGCCCCGAGGAGGTGATGGACTGCGCCTCGCGGCTGGTCAACTCGGTCGCGCAGACCCCGGTGCCGGTGATCGCGCGGATCAACGGGCCGGCCGCCGGCGTCGGCGTAGGTCTGGCGCTGGCCGCGGATCTGATCTACGCCGCCGAGAGCGCCTACTTCCTGCTGTCGTTCACCAACATCGGCCTGATGCCCGACGGCGGCACCACCGCCCTGATCGCGGCCGCTGCCGGACGGGCCGTGGCCAACGAGATGGCACTGCTCGGTGAGCGTCTGTCGGCGACCGCCGCCCGCGATGCCGGTCTGATCAACGCGGTGCTCGGCGAGGCGGAGTTGGACGCCCGGGTCAACGAGGCCGCCGAGAAACTGGCCCACGGACCGCGTCGCGCCATCGAATTGACCAAGCGTGCGCTCAACGCCACCAACCTCGCAGCGCTCGACGCCGCGCTGGCCCGTGAGAAGGCCGGTCAGGTGGAGTTGCTCGGCTCGCCCGACTTCTTCGAGGGCGCCGCCGCGATGCTGCAGAAGCGCAAGGCGGTGTTCGGCGAATGATCGCTCAGCCGCTGCGTTCTCGCCGCAACCACTGGATGAATCAGGTGGCGACCCACGCCGAAATGCGTCCCGACGCCGTTGCCTTCCGCTGTCGCGGCAACGACACCACCTGGCAACAACTGCACGATCGCTCCGAGCGCCTGGCCGGGGCACTGTTCCGGCGCGGCATCTCCTTCGGCGACCGGGTGCTGATCGTGATGCTCAACCACACCGAATACATCGAGGCGACCTTGGCGATCAACGCCCTGGGTGCCATCGCCGTACCGGTCAACTTCCGCCTCACCGACCCCGAGATCAGCTACATCGTCACCGACAGCGGCGCCAAGGGCGTCATCACCGATCAGCTGCTGGCACCGCTGATGGAGGCCGTCCGCAAGAACACCCCCGGACTCGACGTGGCCGTGGTTCTCGGCGACGACTACGAATCGCTGATCGCCGAGCCGGGCGACCCGCACCCCGGCGCTGACGTTCCCGAAGACACCCCGGCCCTGATCATGTACACCTCGGGAACCACCGGAAGTCCCAAGGGCGCCATCCTGTCCCACTCGAACCTGCTGGCCCAGTCGCTGACCTGCATCCAGGCGCTGCAGATCAGCCCGGACAGCGTGTACTTCTGCGCCGCACCGATGTTCCACATCGCCGGCCTGGGCAGCATCGCACCCAACCTGATGCTGGGCACCAAGACGGTGATTCACCCGCTCGGTGCGTTCAACGCCACCGACACCCTCGACGCCTGGGAGAGCGAGCGCGCCACCTCGGTGTTCCTCGTACCGGCTCAGTGGCAGGTCATCTGTGCCGATCCGACTGTGCCGCAACGCGACCTGGCGCTCGAAGTGATCAGCTGGGGGGCGGCTCCGGCATCCGACACCGTACTGCGGGCCATGGCGGAGACATTCCCGGACGCGCTCAACGTCGCGGTGTTCGGCCAGACCGAGATGTCACCCATCACCTGCGTGCTCCAGGGCAAGGACGCGATCCGCAAACTCGGCTCGGTGGGCAAGGTGATCCCGACCATCTCGGCGCGGGTCGTCGACGAGAACATGAACGACGTGGCACCCGGTGAGATCGGCGAGATCGTCTACCGCGGGCCGACCATGATGCAGGGCTACTGGAACAAGCCCGAGGCGACCGCCGAGGCGTTCGCCGGCGACTGGTTCCACTCCGGGGATCTGGTCCGCGTCGACGACGAAGGCTTCGTTTACGTCGTCGACCGCAAGAAGGACATGATCATCTCCGGCGGCGAGAACATCTACTGCGCCGAGGTGGAGAACGTACTGTTCGAGCACCCACTGATCCAGGAGGCCGCCGTGATCGGGCGTGCCCACGACAAGTGGGGCGAGGTTCCGGTGGCCATAGTGGCAACAGTCGCCGGCGAGGCACCACTGACACTGGAAGACCTCGAACCCTTCCTCAACGAGCGCCTGGCCCGCTACAAGCATCCGAAGGAACTGGTGCTGATCGACGCACTGCCCCGCAATGCCAGCGGCAAGGTGGTCAAACCTCAGCTGCGCAAGCAGTACGGCTCGTAGCGGCGGCGGACTGCTCGATCCGGGTAGCGTCGTGACATGAGTCTGGTCTTCTCCAGCGAGCTCGAGGCACCGCGTGACGAGGTCTTCGCCTGGCACGCCAGGCCGGGGGCCTTCACGCGGCTGAGCCCGCCGTGGCAGGCGATGCGCTTGCGACGCGAAGCCGACTCGCTGCGCGACGGCACCGCCGAACTGGCTCTGCCGGGTGGGCTGCGCTGGGTGGCCGAACACCAGGCGAGCGGCTATGACCCGCCCCGGCAATTCGCCGACGAGCTCGGCAGCGGCGGCCTGGCGTCACTTCCGGCGAGGTGGGTGATGAAGTGGCAACACATCCACGAGTTCGACGATCTCGGCGGCGGCTGGACGCTGATGACCGACCGGGTCGACACGCCGGTGCCCGGGGCGTTGCTGCGGCCGATGTTCGTCTATCGGCATCGCCAGCTTGCCGATGACCTCGCGGCGCACCAGCGCGCCAAAGCCCATGGCCTACAGCCTCTTACGGTGGCGGTCAGCGGCGCATCCGGGCTGGTGGGTTCGGCGCTGACGGCTTTCTTGAGCACCGGGGGGCATCGGGTGATCCGGCTGGTGCGGCGCACCGCCGGCAACCCCGACGAGCGGCAGTGGAATCCCGACGATCCGGATCGCGATCTGCTGGCCGGCATCGATGCGGTGATTCATCTGGCCGGTGCGTCGATCGCGGGACGCTTCACCGCACAGCATCGCCGGGTGATCCGCGACAGCAGAATCGGTCCGACGCGCAGACTCGCCGAGCTCGTTGCCGCCACGGCTGCCGGGCCTAGCACCCTGATCTGTGCTTCGGCGGTCGGCTATTACGGCTATGACCGCGGCGACGATGTCCTCACCGAGGACAGTCAGCGCGGGGACGGTTACCTGGCCGACGTCGTCGCCGACTGGGAGGATGCGCTGGCGCCGGCGGAGAAGTCGGGGAAGCGCGTCGTGCGCGTTCGCACCGGCATAGTGCAGTCGCCGCGCGGCGGGACGCTGCGGTTGATGCGGCCGCTGTTCGCCGCGGGCCTGGGCGGTCGGTTGGGCAGCGGCCGACAATGGCTGCCCTGGATCGGGATCGACGACCTGATCGACATCTATCACCGAGCCCTGTGGGACACCGGGCTTTCTGGACCGGTGAACGCCGTCGCTCCGCATCCGGTACGAAACAGCGAGTACACCGAGACACTGGGACGCGTGCTGCGCCGGCCCACGATTCTTCCGGTGCCGGAACTGGGGCCACGCCTGCTGCTCGGCGCCCAAGGCGCGCGCGAACTGGCCTGCGCGAGCCAGCGAGTACTGCCGGCGCGTCTGAGCCGGGCCGAACATCGTTTCCGTTCCCGCGAACTCGAACCGCTACTGCGGCATCTGTTGGGGCGTGCCGGCGGCGCTACGTACTGATCCGTTGATACCGGCGCAGCGCCTCGGCGCGCTCGTGACCATGGTCGACGATCGGCTCCGGGTAACCCGGGGGGCGCCCGCACCGCACTAGGTGGGCATCGGTGACATCGGCCAACTCCGGAACCCAGCGACGCACGTAGGACCCGTCGGAATCGAACTTTCGGCCCTGCAGCGTCGGATTGAACACCCGAAAGTACGGCGACGCATCGGTTCCGGTGCCCGCACACCATTGCCAGCCATGCTGATTGTTGGCCAGATCGCCGTCGACCAACTGATCCAGAAACCAGCGGGCACCCCACTGCCAGGGCAGGTGCAGGTCCTTGACCAGAAAGGAGGCCACGATCATTCGCGCTCGGTTGTGCATGAATCCGGTGGCGAGCAGTTCACGCATGCCCGCGTCGACAAGGGGAAAGCCCGTTGTCCCGGCCTTCCAGCGCTCGAAGCGCCGTTGCGCCTCGGCGTCGGTATCGGTCTGGATCGCGTCGAACTCGGTGTTCCAGTTTTCCCAGGCACTGCGTGGCCAGTGGTGCAGCACCGCGGCGTAGAAATCCCGGAAGGCCAACTGCCGCAAATAGGCTGCCTCCCCTGGGCTGTGGTCGAGGTCGGCGGCCATGGTGCGCGGGTGGATGTTGCCGAACTTCAGGTAGGCCGACATCCGACTAGCCCCGTTACGGCCGAGCAGGTCGCGGTCTTGGTCGTAGCGGTCTAACCCGCTGGCCACAAACGCTTTCCAATGCTCACGCGCGGCGGCTTCCCCGGCCGGGACATCGGCCGGTCCGCCGAAGTCGGGGATCTCCACCGGTTGCGCACCCTTGCCGGACAGCGCCGTGGGGTCGATCCAGTGCGCCGATTCGGAGCGTGACAGCGCCGGACGGCGCCAGCCGTGTTCGCGCCACCGCCGAAAGAACGGCGTGAAGACCCGATACGGGCTGCCGTCGTCTTTCACGACCCGGCCCGGCGAGATCAGGTAGGGCGATCCGGTTGCCACCAGCGGGATCTGGCTGAGCGCGGCTCGGACCCGCTGGTCACGACGGCGCCCGAACGGTGCGAAATCGTCCGAGACGTGCACGGCCGTCGCCGAGATCTCGGCGGCGAGCTGTGGGATCCGCTGCTGCGGGAGCCCGCGGGTGATCAACAGCCGGCCGTCGAGGTCGTCGCGCAGATGCCTCAGACAGTCACCGAGGAACTGTAGTCGGCGCTGCCCCGACGAGGTCTCCAGCCGCGGGTCCAGCACAAAACAACACAGCACCTCGGGGTCGTCGGCGATCGCAGCCGACAGGGCCGGCAGATCACCCACCCGCAGATCGCGGCGATACCACAGCAGGACCGGCATTCTGCGAAGCCCGAGCCCTCAGGCCGGCGACAGCGGCAACCGCAACGCGCCCGGCGCCCCTTCGGGAACGGTCGGATGGCGCGGGGCCACCGGCGCGATGCGCCGATACGGCTGGCCCAGCGGCGGGCGGGAATCAGGCTCACCGTTGTTGGGCCACAACGCCATCGCCCGCTCGGCTTGCGCGGTGATGGTGAACGACGGGTTCACGCCCAGGTTGGCGGTGATCGCCGACCCGTCGACCACGTGCACGCCCGGATGTCCGTAGGCGCGCTGATAGGGGTCGATGACCCCGGTATCCGCGGATTCACCGATCGGGCAACCGCCGATGAAGTGCGCGGTCAACGGGATGTTGAGCGCATCGAGGTAGGTGCCGCCCGCTATTCCGCCGACCTTTTCGGCCATTCGGCGAGCCACATCGTGGGCGGTCGGGATCCAATCCGGATTGGGTTCACCCACACCCTGTTTCGCCGTCATCCGGGTGCCGAACAGGCCGCGCTTGCGGTAGGTGGTCAGCGAGTTGTCCAGCGATTGCATCACCAGCACGATGATCGAGTGCGATGAGGCGTTGCGGGGGAACATGCTGTGCAACATCATCGCCGGGTGGCGTGCAATGGTCAGCATCAGCCGGGCAAATCGCCACGGTCCGCCGTCAATCAGATGGGTGCCCATCATCGACAACAGGTTGGACCCCTTGCCGTAGCGGCATACCTCGACGTGGGTGTTGGCCTCCGGGTGGATCGACGAGGTGATCGCCACGCCTTGGGCGAAGTCGTCACGATCGGGCGTGAACACCACCGGCACCTCTTCGGAATTGGTGCGAGTCAGCTCGCCCAGGCGCGGCGAGAGATGCGGCAATGATCCGGTGTCGCGCAGCTGGTGCAGCAGCCGCTGGGTGCCCAGCGAGGCCGCGGCGAACACTACCTGGCCGGCGGTGAAGTCCCGTTTGCGCTTGCGCACCCACCGGCCGGTGCGCACCGTGCTGACCACATAGCCCCCGTCGCCGTCGGGGCGCACATCGGTGACCATCGTCATCGGGTGGATCTGGGCGCCGGCGCGCTCGGCCAGATACAGGTAATTGGTCTCGGTGGTGTTCTTCGCGTTGTGCGGGCAACCGGTGAAGCACTGCGCGCAACCGATGCAGCCGGCGCGGTCCGGCCCTGCCCCGCCGAAGAACGGGTCCGCAACGGTTTTGCCGGGTTCGTCGCCGAAGAAGACTCCGACGTTGGTCGGGTGGTAGGTGTGCTCGACCCCCAGGTCGCGGGCCACGGCCAGCAGCACCTCATCGGCCGGGGTGGTGTGCGGGGTAGGCGTCACCCCGAGCATCCGGCGGGCCTGTTCGTAATACGGCGCCAGCTCGGACTTCCAGTCGGTGATGTGCGCCCACTGCGGGTCATGAAAGAACCGTTCCAAAGGCTCGTAGAGGGTGTTGCCGTAGATCAACGACCCGCCGCCGACCCCAACGGCGCTGGCGATGAACGTCTTACCCAGCACGGTCAGCCGTTGCGGACCGAAGCAGCCCAGTTTCGGTGCCCACATCGCCTTGCGTACGTGCCAGTTGTTGGGCGGGAAATCGGCGGGGGCCCAGCGGCGGCCCATGTCCAACACACCGACGCGATAACCCTTCTCGGTCAGCCGCAGCGCCGCGACGCTGCCGCCGAATCCCGAACCGATCACCACAACGTCGTAGTCGTATGTCATGCGTGATCCTCGGTGGCGCGGCTGCGTGCGGGGATGAGCAGGGTCAGCGACAACACCAGCAGCAGGCTGAGGCTGACGACGTTCAGTACCGCATCACGCGGGCCGTACATGTGCAGCATGCCGACGTGGTAGATCAGGTGCAGCACATTGAAGACCGACCAGCTGACCCCCGTGATCACGACGACGGGCCGGTTGCCCAGGTAGTACAGCGCCAGGGCGCTGAGCACCGCGAGCCCGGAGAACAAGGAGCCGACGTCTTTCACGAAATGCTCGTTGTACGGGCCGAGCACCGGCAACCAGTGCATGCCCATGCCGGGGAATGTGCTGTACCAGTTCAGCGGAGCGAAGTATGCCCACGCTCCGAGGCTGATGCCGACGATGGTCAACAAGATGAGGCATACGCGATGCACGTTGGGATTCATGCTCGGTTGACGACGCGGCGGGCGCGTTTGTGACATCCGGTTTCCTTACCTGTTGTCCTGTGTGAGCGCGGCCAGCCACTCGGCATAGGTTTGGTGGCCGCGGGGCCCGGGCTGGGTCGGCAGCAGCGCGCCGTTTGCCATGCCCTTCCCAGCCGCACCGGGAATCCGCAGTCCGATGACCGGCCGGTGCTGCCCGCGCCGCCGGATCAGCTGCCGAACCATGTCGACGACCGATTCCACGCGGGGGCCGGCGAGTTCGGGTGCCATCTGCTGGGGTTCGCCGGTGACCAGGCCGCACAGGTGAGCGGCGACTTCGCTGACCGCGATCGGTTGCGACTGCATTTTCGGCACCAGGGCGATCGGCCCGGGCACCTGCGCCAGGACTTGGTCGGCGAATTCGTGAAACTGGGCTGCCCGCAGAATCGTCCACGGGACGGCGCCGGCCTTCACCACTTCCTCTTGCCGCAGTTTGCCTTGGTAGTAGCCGCTGGTTGCTCGGTCAATGCCGATGATCGACAGCGTGACGTGGTGGCGAACTCCGTTGCGCTGCGCGGCGGCCAGCAGATTGGTGGTGGCTGCGCCGAAGGAGGCCTGTGCCTTCTTGGCGTTCATGGTCGCGAAGTCGGAGACGTCGATGACGGCCTCGACGCCGTCGAGCGCGGCATCGATTCCGGTGTTCTGGATCAGGTCGACCCCGTGGGCGCGGGCGAGGATCACTGGGTGGTGGCCCTGGCTGTGGAGATGCTCGACTACTTTGCGTCCGGTCTTGCCGGTACCGCCGGCAACCGCGATCTTCATGAGTGCATCCTTCTACTTGCCTGGATGTCAGTCGACCAATACCACCATTTTGCCTCCGGCCTCCCCGGCTTCCATGACGCGATGCGCTTCACGGATCTGATCAAAAGCGAAGACATGCGAGGGCGCGGCTTGCAGGCGCCCCGCACGGACCTTGTCGGCGATGTCCTGCAGCGGAACATCCGCCAGCGCAAAGCCGGGAGTGCCGAACACGAAGCTGCCGAAGAAGCTGAGGTTGACACCGCTGGGCATCTGCAGCAATGGGTTGAAGTCAGCGATCGGATCCAGTCCGCCGAGCCAGCCGGCCAAACACGCCGTACCGCCCCGGCGCAGGATGTTCAGAGAGTCGAGGATCGTGCTGTTGCCCACCAGATCGAGGACGGCGTCGACGCGCTTGGCCTCGGCAAGGTGCGCACTCAGATCGGGAATCTCCAGCTCGGCACGTTCGACACCGAGCGAGGTCAGCAAGCCGAACCGTTCCCGGTTGCGGGTGGTGGCGATCACCCGCGCACCGGCCTCCACCGCCAGCTTCACGGCAGCCTGCCCGAAAGACGATGTCGCCCCGCGGATCACGATGGTCTGCCCGGCGGTCAGGTCGAGGTTGCGAAACAGACAGGTCCATGCGGTGGCGTAGGTTTCCGGCAGCGCGGCCAGCTGATCCCACGGCAGATCCGTCTCGATCAGCGCCACGTTCGCGGCGCGCACCCGGGTGAATTGGGCGTAGCTGCCGTTGATGGTGCGGCCGAGCCCGCCCATCAGCGCAGCGACTTTGGCGCCGACCGGGAATTCGCCGCCGGGGCAGGCATCGACAATGCCGACGCATTCGATACCACTGACTTCGGCGGCCTCGGCCCACTCGCCTCGACGCATGTGCATTTCGGCGTGATTGATGCCGAATCCCTTGACCCTGATCACGACCTCACCATGCTTCGGCAGCGGCTTGGGGATGTCGGTGTAGGTCAACGCGTCCAGGCCACCGAATCCGTCGAGAATGATGGCCCGCATGGCCGGGCCGCCTGGCACTTCGCGCACCACTGCGGGCGCGGTCGGAACACCCGATGTCTGCGTTGTGTCCATTGGTGTCATCTCCTAGTGAATATTGTTGGTGTGTTGGATTTTTCGAGGACAGCTGTCACTGTCCGGTGCGACGCAGGAAGTTCTTGATCAGTTCGGCGACTTCGTCGGCGGCGGTCTCCAGTAAGAAGTGACCGCCATCGAGCAGATGGATTTCGGCATTGCGCGCGTCCCTGTCGAACGCCCGGGCGCCCGCCGGCCCAAAGATCGGGTCCCCTTGTCCCCAAACGGCCAGCACCGGAACTCCGCTGGTGCGCAGGTAGTCGTGCAGAGCGGGATACATCGGCGAATTGGTGGCGTAGTCCCGGAACAACTTGAGCTGAATCTCGTCATTGCCCGGGCGAGTCAGTAGCGCGGCGTCCAGGGTCCAGGTATCCGGGCTGACCAGCGACTCGTCCGGCACGCCGGTCAGGTACTGCCATTTGATCGACTCGACATCCAGCGCCGTGCGGATGGCCGCCTCCGTCGCCGCCGTCTGCTCACGTTGGTAGTCCCAGACGGTCTTCCAGAAGGTCTCGACGAAGCCCTCGTCGTAGCCGTTGCCGCTCTGCGTGATGATCGCGCTGATGGATTCGGGCCGGTTCAGCGCCAGCCGCCAACCGATCGGCGCCCCGTAGTCCTGGACGTAGATCGCGTAACGCTGGAGCCCGAGGTGATCCAGCAGCCCCTGGGTGAGTGCGGCGAGATTGTCGAAGGTGTAGTCGAACTCGGTGACCAGCGGCATGTCCGAGTAGCCGAAGCCAAGGTGATCGGGAGCGATCACGTAGTAGTCGTCCGCCAAGCGGGTGATGAGGTCCCGGAACATGTAGGAGCTGGTCGGAAAGCCGTGCAGCAGCACGATCGCGGGCGCGCCGGCGCTTCCCGCCTCCCGGTAGAACAATCGTCGCCCGTCGACGGTGGCGTACTGGTGCCGGACAGAAGTAACCATCACTAACCCCCTAAATAGATTTTGATAGTTAGTAGTCAAACACTCGTGGTGTAACCTGTCAATAGGATTTTGGAGGTTATATGGAGATTGTTGTGGCGGGGCCCGCCGATGAGGCCCTGCTCCTGGACCTGCTCAACAGCACTCCGGTCGTCGATGGCGTGTCACACGATGAACTCGACGATCCGGCCAGCGCGCAGGCATGGCTGAATGCGCACGGCATCGCTCTCACCAGGGGGCAGCTTCAGGAACTCCGTGACGTCCGGGCCGCGTTGCAGGCGGTGGTGCGTGGCGAGCTGGCTCCGCAGGCCGTGCAGCCATTCCTCAACGGCGTTGAGCTATCCCCCGTCGTCTCTGACGACGGCATCGCCTGGACCCTGTCCGCGCGCGAGACCTCGCAAGCCGTCGCGCGGGTGATACTCGCGTGGGACGGCTTACGGATCTCCAGCCCCGGCCGGCTGCGCCCCTGCGCCAACTCCGAATGCCAGCTGTTCCTGATCGATCGCAGCAAGCCCAACACGGCACGGTGGTGCTCGATGGCCATCTGCGGCAACCGCATGAAGGCGCGCCGGCACTACGAGCGGAGCAAAACCACGACCGGCGAGTGACCTCCGGAGGCGCGAATATCGCGAGCCCAGTACCTACAAACGCCAGCTCGCCGACTACCATGAGCTGTCCCTATGGGTTCCAGCGCCTACATGGGTAGGTTCCCGCCCCCGTAGCTCAGGGGATAGAGCACGGCTCTCCTAAAGCCGGTGTCGCAGGTTCGAATCCTGCCGGGGGCACGACCTGACTGTATGACTTCGGGTGATGCTTGACGTTTCGGTGTCGGGTGTTGCTTGACGGTGTTTCGGGTGATGCTTGACAGCGGCTTCGGTTGATCCTTGACACTCCCTAGATGAGGGAGTTGAGCGTGGTCGAGCAGCGGTATCAGGCCGTGTTGGCGGTGATCAGTGATGGTTTGTCGGTATGCCAGGTGGCCAGCAAGGTCGGGGTGTCGCGGCAGACGTTGCATGCGTGGTTGGCCCGCTATGAGGCCGAGGGGTTAGAGGGGTTGGCTGACCGGTCGCATCGGCCGGTGTCGTGTCCGCATCAGATGCCGGCGTCGGTGGAGGCGGTGGTGTTGGAGTTGCGGCGCTCGCGCCCGTACTTGGGGGCCGCGGCGGCTGGTGTTCGAACTGGCCAAACGTGAGGTGTCTCCGCTGCCGTCGGCGTCGGCGGTGTATCGGGCGTTGCTGCGGGCCGGGTTGATCGATCCGACGTTGCGGGATCGGCGTTCGCGTAAGTGGAAACGCTGGGAACGCGGGGCGCCGATGGAGCTGTGGCAGATGGATGTCGTGGGTGGCTTCCCGCTGGCCGATGGCACCAGCGCCAAAGCGCTGACCGGGATCGACGATCACTCACGGATGTGTGTCTGCGCCCGGTTGATGGTCCGGGAACGTACCGGTGCGGTCTGCGAGGGACTGCGTGATGCGTTGGCGACCTACGGGGCTCCCGAGCAGATCTTGACCGACAACGGCAAGGTCTTCACTGGGCGGTTCAACCATCCGCCGGTGGAGGTGCTCTTCGACGCGATCTGCCGCGAACGCGGCATCGAGCATCTGCTGACGGCGCCACGATCGCCGACCACCACCGGCAAGATCGAGCGGTTTCACCGCAGTTTGCGAGCTGAGTTCCTGGGCAATGCAGCGCCTTTCCCCACGTTGAAGGCGGCCCAGCGGGCGTTGGATGCATGGGTGGAGCACTACAACACTGTTCGTCCGCATCAGTCGTTGAAGATGGCCACCCCGGCCGAACGCTTCACCACCAGTGCGCGGGGTGTCAGTCCCAGCGCGACGGCGACGGCCCCCGGCAATGACCGCACCGGGGATGACTGGGTGTCGCGGACGGTGACCACCAACGGGGTGGTGTGCGTGTCCTGGCAGCAGGTCAGCGTCGGTCGGCACTACGCCGGGGCCCGCTGCGATGTCCATGTCGACGGCCAGCTGCTGCGGTTCTGGATCGGAAACCAACTCGTCAAAACCGCCGCCCGCACCAGCACCGGCACGGTACGAAACAAACGGGCCTTGCGCACCAGCGCACAGACCTAAACCACAACACAAGAGTGTCAAAGATCAACCGACACAGATCCGTCAACCATCAACCGACACTCAACAGGGGCACGACCTGACTGTATGACTTCGGGTGATGCTTGACGTTTCGGTGTCGGGTGTTGCTTGACGGTGTTTCGGGTGATGCTTGACAGCGGCTTCGGTTGATCCTTGACACTCCCTAGATGAGGGGTTGAGGCACCAAGCCGTTTTTTGGTATGGCGACCGGCGACCATTACTTCCAGAAGGCGTTCATGGCCTGGGCGTACATGTCGTTGTCCGTGAGCGGGGCCAGACCCAAGGCGTCTTCGATGGTGGCCATCAGGCTGTACTCGTTGTAATAGGCGTCGGTGGTGAAGTTGCCGGATTGCATCCCCCCGTACGTCACCGCGCCCGCGCTCGGGATGACGATCATCGGAACGTTATTGCCCTGGTTGCCGAAGCCCAGTGAGAGGTTGTTGTTGTCCTCGTCCGTGACGATGATGATCGCGTCCTTCTCGTTCGGATCGGTCCACGTCTTGGAGCTCTCGATGGTGGAGACCTCCTGCTGGACGAACTGGTCGGCGGCCGCGACGTTGTACTGATGGTCTCCGAGTTGGGTGGCGATGAACTGGAGAACACCGCTGAGCGTGTCGACCGGGCCTTCCCCGTTGTTGTCCTCGTTGGCGGCGATCCAGGTGAATCCGGGGAACTTGCTCGGGTCAGCGAGGTCGGTGGACAACTGCGTCAGCGGAAGCAGGTGGTCCGGCAGATAGTCAGGGGTGGTGTTGCCGTAGACGTAACCGAATTGGGCGAACGGCAGTTCGTCGGCGGAGTAGTCACCGGATGACACGAGGTCACCGGCGCTCGGCATGCTCTGCGCGTAGCCGGCCCACGAGATGCCCGCCTGATCCATTTCCTGCATGAGGTTCGGTGCGTCGATGGAGTTCAAGGCGGAGTTGTAGTCGATGCCGAAGTCCGATCCGCCCAGGATCCGGAAGTAGTTGGGGTCGCTGGGGTGGCCCAGCGCGTAGTAGTTGTCGTCATAGCCGTAGGTGTTGATCAGGCTGTTCATGTACGGCGCGTTGGGGCTGCCGACGATGTCGGCGGCTCCCTTGTTCTCCATGTAGATGACGAACACGTGGTCCAGTTGACCGACGTCGGACGTGGGTGCCACCAGCGGGGCGGCGGTAAGGCTGGGATCACCGACAGTGAACGACTCGTTGTCGGCGTAGGCGCCGTTGTAGTTGCCCAGGACCCAGTCCCTGTCGGTGAAGGTCGTGGTCACCTGCGCGGAGACGGCGCCTTCGGGGACGGTCCCGGTGATAGAGCGGTCCTCAAACCCGGTGAAGCCCAGTCGATCCCATACCGAGACCGGCGCGAGCGGGCCGGTGCCCACCACGTCGCCGTGGGCGTCGTAGAAGGTGACCTGCACCGAAGCCGAGGACGAGTCCCAGCCCTGGCCGCCGAGATCCGCGCTCAGCGCGTACGGCGTCCCCGCCGCACCGGCGACATCGACGGTCTGGCTGATGCTCGAGGTGCCCACCGGTCCGCCGCCGGCGAAGTTGTCACCGGCGCCCGGCGGCGCGGTCTGCGGAAAGCTCGACCACGCGGGGATGGGAGTCGACACCGGCGACGGATAACCCATCGGGGTGCCGTAGGCGATCACCGTCGGGGTGCCGGTCTCGGTCCAGCCCGGGATGGTCACCCCGCTGTAGCCCGACCCGGAAGGATCGGCTGTTTCGAAGCCGGGGTTGACCAGCAGGTTCTGGCTCATCAATTGCGTGTCGGCGCTGAGTGGGGCAATCGGATCGAGGCTGCCGAGCCAGCTGATGAGTTCGGTGTCCACCTGCGGCCCCAACACGCTGCTGACCGAGCCCATCTCGAGGAAACTCGTCATCGAATTGAGGACCTGGTCGATGAGCATGTCGAAGTCGTCGGCATGGGCGTCGGGCGCAGACGCCAGCTGCCCCAGCCCCAGCGCCACAAACGCGCTGGCCGCGCCCGTCATCCCCATCCTCAGCCGCCGAAGAGCCATGGTCCTGACAATCCTCAGGCGCCGCTAGGCCGTCAAGAAGCTCCAGCTAATACATTTCAGAGCCACAGCAAGTCGACAGACTCGCACGCCCCGCCGGATCAGCCGAACAGATCCGCCAGGCTGAAGCTCGGGGTGTTGGCGATCAAGTCGGACATGTTCGCCCACTGTTGGGCCGCCTGGGCACTGAGTTCGGTCGGCCAGTCGTCGTTACCGCTCAAAATCACCGTCGCGAAGTCGTCACGAGCGTTGAGCAGTCCCGCCAGGATGCTGGTGTTCGGGTTGAACAGCGCGTCGTCGATGGCCGTGATGAACATCTGCGGCATCAGCACCGACATGGCGGTCTGGGCCAGCGCCAGGGTGATCGGCAGCGTGATGTCGCTGGTCAGCACCGGCAGGGCGTTCCACACCGACGTCAGGCTCTCCATCGGGTGGTCCATGATGCTGCGCATGACGGCATCCCAGTCCGGGCTCAGCGCGTCGGTGAACCGCAGCTCGATCGGGGTGGAGGGCTGGCTGCCGAACACCGACTCAAAGTTATCGCTGCCCATCAACGCCGACAGCGCGTTGAGCTCCAGATGCTGCAGCACCCAGGCGGGCTGGGCGTGGATCCGGGACACGTCCATCGCGTAGTCATATGACATCACCCGCCGGGCCATGTCGGCGGCGAACTCCTCCGGGCTGACGGTCGGGGTGTCGGTGGGCAGGTACTGGGCGATGTCGCCGACCGGCACCACCTGCGCCGTCACCCCCAGGCCGATCGCGGCGTCACGATCGTCGACGTTCTCGAAACGCGCGAAGATCTCACCCGTGGCGAGTCCACCGGTGTCGAGCCAGTTGGCCACCCCCGGATTCGTCGCGCTGATGACGTAATAGGTGTAGCCGTCGTCGGCGTGGAAGGTGGTGGTGTGGTTGAGGGTGGTCTGAGCCATGACATAGGGCAGCGCGCCGCCGTAGACGTTCATCAGCTCGATGCCGCTGTAGGCCGCCTCGACGTTCGGCACCTTGAGGATCAGCGCCTCGCCGGGATCCAGATCCCAGTTGCCGCCGGTGACGACCGCGGACTCCAGACCGACTCCGTAGCTGGTCTCCGGTGCCAGCGTCATCATCGTGTTGGCGGGCACCTCCATACCCACCGATGCCCCACCTTCGATGCTGCGCTGGTTGAACGGCACGACGATCTGGGCGAACGCGCTGAACAGCATGTTCAACACGTCGTCGACGGAGCCGATCTTGGCCGGCTCGGTCGGCACGTCGGTTCCGCCCCCCTCGGTGGGGAAGAATCCGCCGGCTGGGATGGAGAAGAACGGCGGGCAGTCGGCCACGCATTGCAGGCTGATATTGGCCGGACCCTTGGCCCAGTCGCCCGTCATGTCGCGGATCAGCAGGGACGCGGCGCCGCCGACGGTGGCGTCCGTGGAGTCCAAGAAGTTGACCGCACCCGCCGGTGCTTCCGGCCCGATGTAGATGGTGAAGTTGCCCTTGTCGTCGACCACCAGGCCGTGGTTGAGTTCCAGGTCCTCGATGGTGTGGGCCGTGGCACCGGTGACGGCCATGGTGCTGATCGACATGTGCTCGGTGGCCCCGCCGAGGGTTCCGGTCAGCACGTAGGTCGCACCGGGAGCCAGCCCCGCGGTGACGTGGTAGTTGATGTCGGGGGTGAAGTAGTCGAAATACTGGCGGGAGTCGGCGACGTTCCCGGCGACCACTTCGGGCGATTGGAAGAACACTCCGTTGAACAGCTCGGTGACCCGCGACAATCCGGTGGTGATCAGCTGGTAGTTGGTGTTGCGCAGCATCGTCATCAGCGTGTCCGCGTCGCCGGGCGAGGCATAGGGAAGTGACAGGTCGTAAGCCTGTGCCTGTTTCATGGCGTCGAGCAGGGCATCGAGGGCCTGCTGATATCCCGCGGTCAACGTCACCGCAGGTGCGGAGCTACCGGCGGTGCCCAGCGGGGTGCCCATGACCATCGACAGCACGCCGCCGACCGCCACTGCTGCGGTCGCCAATCGCCGTGCGTGACCCGAGGAGCGGAGCCAGGACGAAGCCCGCGAAAGGCGCTGCGCTTCGGTGTTGCCGGTCGTTTCCACGGCCACTACTCCCCCGATCTCGTTAACCATTTTCTCTTTTTAATCACGGCTGATTTTTATTGGGACCATACGTGCGGACCGGAAGAGGTGCAATAGTCGTCACGCAGTTTGGGGCGATCGTGTCGTCAAACCCGTTGCCGACATCAACCGGTTTCGACCGGTAGGTTGCGCTGCATGTCCATGCGATGGCTTTCTGCGTTCGGCGCTGTGGCGACGGCACTGGTCCTGAGCGGATGCGGGTTGACGGTGACCAAGACCGGCGCCGATCCAGTGGCGAACCTGGCGCCCCGCAGCACCCCCAACGGCATGGTGTTGGTGTCGCCGGACAACTTCGTGCGGGCCGTCACCGACCAGGAATTGACCAACATCGTCAACGAGAACGGCTTCGGCCGTTTCTTCCACATGCGCGACGTAACCCCGGTCGACAGGCAGCTGGTGGTGCGCTCCAACCGCGACACCTTGTACTCGGCTGCGGTGTTCGACCTGCAGGCCAGTCCGGTCACCCTGACCCTGCCCGATCCCGGCCAGCGGTACATGTCAGCGCAGGTGATCAACCAGGACGAATACGTCACGGACATGTTCTACGGCGGCGGCGAGCACACCCTGGATCAGCAACATGCCGGAACCCGCTACGTGGCCGTCGCCATTCGCATCCTGGCCGATCCCAACGATCCGGCCGACCTGGCCGCAGCACACCGCCTGCAGGACGCGATCACCGCGCAACAAGACGACACCGGCAGCTTCGACGTGCCCCGCTGGGATCCGGTCAGCCAGAAGAAGGTCACCGACGCGTTGTTGGAGCTGGCCCAGACCATCCCCGACACCCGGGGCATGTTCGGCACCGAGGCCGACACGGACCCGGTGCGGCACTTGATCGGGGCGGCCGCGGCGTGGGGCGGCAACTCCGAGAAGGAGGCGCTGTACCTCAACATCACCCCGGCCCGCAACGACGGCAACACGGTCTACCGCCTGACCGTCAAAGACGTTCCGGTGAAAGCATTCTGGTCGGTCACCGTCTACAACAAGAACGGCTACTTCACCGAGAATCCGCAGCAGGCGTACTCGGTCAACAACATCACCGCGGACAAAGCGGCGGACGGATCGGTGACCGTGCAGTTCGGGGGTTGTTCGGACGACAACACAGCCAATTGCCTGCCCACCACGCCTGGATGGAACTACATGGTCCGGCTCTACCAACCGGACAAGGAAATATTGTCGGGCAAGTGGGTCTTCCCGGCGGCGCAACCGGAAGAGTCGGCGAGCGGCGAGACCCGGTCTCCGGCACCGCCGCCCAGTCCCGCGCCGGCGCCGTCGCGGCCGGCACGCTGACCGCGGGGCCTGCACGCGGCAAAGCCGGTTGAGGAGGTAGTTGGTGGACAAGCAGTTTCGCTTCGGCGTGGGCCTGAACCCGATCCGGTCGGCGACCGAACTCGCCGAGACCGCGCGGCGGCTGGAGGGTTTCGGCTTCGATGTCCTGCACGTGCCCGACCACCTTGGCGCCCCGGCCCCGTTTCCGGTCCTGGTCGCCGCTGCCGCGGCCACCTCGACGATCCGGGTGGGCACCTACGTGCTCAACGCCTGCTTCTACAAGCCGGCGCTGCTGGCCCGCGACATCGCCGACACCGACGTGCTCTCGGGCGGGCGGCTGGAGGTGGGTCTGGGTGCGGGCTACGTGCGCGCGGAGTTCGAGGCCGCCGAGCTGCCCTTCCCCAGCGCCGGTCGCCGCGTCGAATACCTCGAGCACGTGACGAAATATGTGGCGACACACCAGCCGCGCGTGCCCATCCTGATCGCCGGCAGTGGTGACCGGCTACTGACGGCGGCAGCTCGCCACGCGGACATCATCGGATTGACCGGGTCGCGGGTGGACGGCGCCGACGATTCGCTGGCCGAGCGGATCGACTTCGTCCGCGCGGCCGCCGGCAACCGGTTCGATGCCCTCGAGCTGAACCTGGCCATCACGGCGGTGCCGACCGACGGCTCCGGGGTGCCCAATCTGTCGCTGACCCGCCGATTCGCGCCGACACTGTCGGATGAGGAACTGCTGGCCTCACCGGCGGTGCTGTCCGGGTCGGTTGACGAGATGGCCGACACGCTGCGCGAACGCCGCCGCCGCTATGGGATCAGCTACTTCACCGTCCAGCAGGAGCACGCTGAGGCCTTCGCGGAGGTCATCGCCGCGCTGCGGTGACCAGTGCACACTGCCTGCGCACGAGAGTGCTTTGGTTACAGGAACTTTCGCAACCGGGCAGCATCCTCGATATCGCTGCGGAACTTGTCGAGGGTGCTCAACGTGTACATGCCGTCGATCGCCCGATCATCCCAGAGCTGGTGGATCTTCCGCAGGTCCGAGACGCGATTCTTCCAGCCGATCCCGTCGATCACTGCGATCACAAACTGCCGTGGCGAGCGGACCTCTGCCATCTCCTCGATTTCCCGGACCGCGTCGGTGAGCTTGCTCCCCGTCGAGTCGTAGCCCTTCGCGGCGACCACGATCTCTGCGGCGCTGCCGTTAGGGATGACCAGGTCACACGGCGCGGTACGCCCGCTGCGCCCGACGAACCGCGTGCGCGTCTCATAGGGCAGGCCGAGTCCCTTGACGACGGCTTCGATCTCGTCTTCTACGTGGCGCCCCTGCTGCCCGGCGGCGGCCGCCGCGGCCCGGGTACCTGCACGCGCGATGAGTACATCCGCGGCCCCGTACTGCGCGTGTAGTTGCGCAACGGTCTGCGCTACCAGAAAGTACGCGTCGTCGAGCCAGTCGATCAGCTCCGAAGCTCGGTTGCGGGCGAGCAGCACCCAGCCGGAGGTATCAAATTCATGTTTGAGCGCATTTTTGAGCTTCTCCTGGCCAAGGCCGGTGAAGAGTGCCAGCACGGGTACGTCATGGGGGTTGGCGGCCACCCAGGCCGTGAGCGACGCGCGATCGATCGTTGGCAGGGCAGCCAGCGACACGACCGCGCGACGGATGGCGTCGGTCTCGGTCGTAGCGGCGAGCGGATCGATGTGCGCGCTCAATCGGCCGAGCGCACCGAGGTAATCAGGGAACGGAACGGCGTCGCTCATGCATTGGTTCCGACAAACAGGTACTCGGACACATCGCGGCGGGTGGCCGCCGAGTGCGTTCCAAAGCTGTACTTGTGGTCGACGGCGATCTTCCGGACGTCAGTCTTCACCTTGCCCAGCAGGTCGACGATCCGGCTGGCATCGGGAAGCGCGTTCGAGGAATAGGACAGCACGATCGCGCCCGCATCCTCGAACCGCTCAAAGGTCCGCAGTAGCGCGTCCTCGATGGTGCGCTTGTACGCAAACGGGGTGAATCTCTTCGCTATCTTCTTGGTCTTTGTCTCTTCCATGATCGTGACGTCGCGCCAGTAGACGCTTAATCCTTCGAGGAAGTGATATCGCTTCATGTAGTCGGCATCGTCACGCGGCGGCGCGTAGGGCGGGTCCAGATACACCAGGTCTGGGGTCTCGACGTCCAGGTCGAAGATATCGCCGGTGACCGTGCGGCTCTTGCTTCCGTTACTGAACACGACGGCGTTGTACTCCGCGGCAGCACGACGAAAATGCTCCCGCAGTGTCATGCGGAGATCGCGGCGGCCGTCAGCGTACTTGCTGGAGTCGGTGAAGGTGAACACTCCGCGAGGTTGGCGTCGAGCAGCGGAGAGCACCAGCGCTGAGATCGCGATGTCTCGTTTGAATCCAGCCAGTTGGTCGATGTGCGACCACGCCGAATCGAGGAACGCACGATCCTCCGGCGTGTAGTACAGCCCGTCGAACTTGGTCTGGATGAAGTCACGGTCATCGGCAGCCGGTCCGCAGATCAGGTCGATGTCGCCGGCAGTGAGTCGCACCGACGAGTTGGCAACAGTCGCACGGGTGATCATGCCGGGGAACGCGAGAAAATCGTTGCTCGTGACCGAGAACCCTTGCGCCTTTAACAGGTACGAGACCACCCCGGAGCCGGAGAACGCATCGACCGCCGTTTCGCCGCCAAGATCGGCGAACAACCGCTCCAGGTGCGGCAGCAGTTGGTATTTCGAGCCCATGTAGCGCAGCCGAGGAAACCTTTGGGCCCGTTCAAGAACCTCGGCCGTCGTTACGGACCTCGACTGCGTCATGACGTCACCATCGCACAGCATTGTGACAGTCCTGGGCAGGCCCGGCACGTGTCCGGCTCGCGAGCACTGATGTATTCGCTGAGGTCATCGCCGCGCCAGGGTGAACTGGCGGCACTCGCGCCGCCAAGTGGCGTCGCCACCTCACCGAGATTCGGGCCAGCCCGCCAATGCCCGGTCGGCCAGCGCGTGCAGATCGGCGCGGCGCGCTCCGCTGCGCGCCTGAACTGCGATGCCCTGACACACCGCAGCGATCCACCGCGCGAGCACCAGGGTGTCGACTCCGGACAGTTCGCCTTCGGTCACCGCGGCGTCGAATCGTTCAGCGATCTGATGCACTGTGGCCTCGCGAATTTCGGCCAGACCCGGTCCATTGTCAACCGTCAGGCAACCCTGCGGGTTGCCACTGACCGTGTCGGCCGCGCCGTGCACCATTGCTTCGGCGACATCACGGGCGGTCGGCAAGGCCAGCGCTTCAACGACATAGCCTCCCTGTCCGGCGAGGTAACGCTGGACGGCCCGCTGGTACAGATTCTCCTTTGAGCCGAACTCGGCGTAGATGCTGCGCCGGTTGACCTTGGTCGCAGCCGTGACATCGGAGATCGAAACACCGTCGTAGCCGCGCGCCCAGAACAGCTTCATCGCCTCGTCCACGACCTGATCGGGGTCGAACTCCCGTGGTCTTCCCACCGCCATTGCGCGTTTCTCCATGAGACGTCGATCACACCGGGAATGGACCGGTAGCAATATCAGCTTGACCTGATCGTACTAAGTAACGTCTCGGTTCGTAATTACCTGGAGGCTAACGACATGAGCACAGCAACCCTGGCCGGACGGCGCGCACTGGTCACCGGAGGATCGCGCGGAATCGGCCGAGAGATCGTCCGGCGGTTGGCCGCCGACGGCGCCAGCGTGGCCTTCACCTATTCGTCCTCACCGGCCGACGCCGAGAAACTCGTCGCCGAAGTCGCCGGGGACGGCGGCACGGCGATTGCGATCCAAGCCGACGCCGCGGTACCCACCCAGGTCGCGGCCGCGGTCGAGGAGGCCGTCGCCGAACTGGGCGGCCTGGATGTGCTGGTGAACAATGCCGGCGTCGGATACTGGGCGCCGATCGATGAGTTTCCGGCCGAACAGTTCGACCGTCTGGTGGCGGTCAACATCGGCGGAATGTACTGGGCGGTGCGCACCGCGGTGAAGCACCTGGGTGAAGGCGCGCGGATCATCAACATCGGCAGCATCAACGCCGAGCAGATTCCGGTCCCCGGATTGTCGGTGTACGGCATGACCAAGGGTGCAGTAGCGTCGTTCACCCAGGGCCTGGCCCGCGATCTCGGCCCGCGCGGCATCACCGTCAACAACGTGCAGCCCGGTCCGATCCACACCGAGATGAACCCGGACGACGGCGGTGAATTCCCCGAAATCCTGAAGAAGACAACGGCACTGGGACGCTACGGGCAGGTCGGTGACATTGCCGCCGCGGTGAGCTTCCTGGCGGGCCCGGAATCCGGCTACGTCACCGGGGCGAACTGGAACGTCGACGGCGGCTTCACCGCCTGACTAGCCGCGACGCACCGCCGACACCAGCGCCCACACCGAAAAGCCCAGCGCACCCACTACGGCGACGGCGCCGATGTAGAGGCCATAGCCGGCGGTGATCGGCGCCGCGACGTTCAACCGGTAGTACCAGATGCCCAGTGCAGCGATGACCGCAGAGTCCAGCACTGCGACGACCGCGGCCAGCCGGGTGAAGAGTTCCCGGGCCACCATCGCACCGGCCACCAGCAGAACGGAGGCGAGCAGCACGATCAGCTGACCGACTCCAAATCGAGGCGGCAGCGCGATGGCACCGGCGCTGCCGCCGATCGCACTGGCATGCCCGCCGCCGTTGGCCGATGTGGTCAGCCACGGCAGCCATGCACTGGCCGACAGAAGGGCCGCGCACAGCGCAATCAGCCAACCGGGACGCGAGCGAGTCATGTTGTGACACTAGCTCGCATCAACCAGCACGCCGTTGCGCGGCATCGTCAACGTTCGGCTCAGGCCGAGCCGCGCCAGGAAGTCGTCGTCGTGACTCACCACGATGAAGGCTCCGCGATAGCCTCCCAGCGCGTCGACAAGCTGACCGACGCTGTCCAGATCGAGGTTGTTGGTCGGCTCGTCGAGCAGCAACAGCTGCGGCGGTGGATCAGCGAGCAGTAGCTGGGCCAGCGCGACGCGGAAGCGTTCACCACCGGACAGGGTGCCGATCGGCCGGGCCACACAGTCGGCGGTCAGCAGAAACCGGGCCAGTTGGGCCCGTACCGCCTGCGGGTGCCTGCCGGAGACCGCCGATACCGCGTCGAACGCGGACATGGTGTCGTCCAGGTGATCCAGGCGTTGCGGCAGGTATCCGACCCGGTCGGTCAGCAGTCGCCCGGCATCGCCCGTCAGCAGTGCTTGCAGCAGCGTCGTCTTGCCCACCCCGTTCGGGCCGTCCAACGCGATGCGTTCCGGCCCCTGCACGATGATCGGTCCATCGGCTCCCGGCAGCTCGGCCAGCCGGCGGCTGTTGGGCACCTCCGGATCGGGCAGATCGACGCGAATGTGCTCCTCGCGACGAACCCGGGCGGATGCGGCGTCCAGATCTGCTTGGGCGTCCCGGACCCGACCGTCAAGATGCCCGCGCAGCTTGCCCGCCGCCACCTGGGCATTGGCAGCGTTCTGGTTCATCACGATCTTCGCGGCGCGCTTGTTCTGTTGGGCGACCTGGGCCGCCCGGTTGCGTCGGGCGAGTTTGGTCTCGGCTTCCACGCGTTGCCGCTTCTCCACCTTGACCACCTGCTCCGCAGTGCGGGCAGCCGTCCGGGCGGCGGCCTGCTCGGCCTCCAAGTGGGCCCGCCAGGTGCTGTAGGGGCCGCCGAATGTGGTGAGTCGCCCGTCGTAAAGCTCGGCGGTGCAGTCCATCTGCTCCAGCAGCGCGGTGTCATGACTGGCCACGATGAGTGCACCGGGCCACTCCTCGACCAGCCGCGCCAGCCCGGTGCGCGCGGCCCGGTCCAGGTTGTTGGTCGGCTCATCGAGCAGGGTGATCGGTGCGGCCGCCAGCCGCAGCCCGGTCAACGCCACCAGCATGACCTCCCCGCCGGACAGTTCGGCGACTCGGCGATCGAGGTTGCCCGAGGAAAACCCGATGTCGCGCAGTGCCGCATCGGCGCGAGCTTCGATATCCCAGTCGTCACCGACCACCTCGAAATGCGTCTCTGCGGCATCGCCACCCTCGATGGCCCGCAGTGCGGCGAGTCGATCGGCGACGCCGAGCAACTCGGCGATCGAGACCTCGCCATCGAGGGTGAGCAGCTGCGGCAGGTAGGCCACCTGCCCGACCGTGGTGATGTGCCCGGTTGTCGGCCGCAGTTGGCCGGCGATGAGCCGAAGCAGGGTGGATTTACCGGCGCCGTTGGCGCCCACCAGGCCGGTGCGGCCGCTACCGAACGAGCCGGTGACGCCGGCCAGCGCGGCACTGCCGTCGGGCCAGGTGAAGCCGACATCGGTCAGGGTGACGACAGCCTGAGAGTCAGAAAAAGGGAAGGACATGTGGTCTCCGGGAAGGTCAGCGGGAGCGCTGACAACCGGGACCGGACTACGGCAACTCGGCGGTGATCAGCGCGCGGACAGCGGCGTGAGACCGACGATGCCTGTCATGTCATGACCTCCTGTGAACGTACGGCCGCCACCCTAGCTGCGGGATGGCGCGGCGTGCAACCGAATTAACTCGGCGCGAAAACCGTGACGAATTTGCGCAGCGACTCGTTGATGTCGCCCTTGAGTGCGGCAGCCACCAGCATGCCGATCGGGCCGAACAGTGCCGGACCGCCCAGGTGGACGTCGAAACTGACCTTGGAGCCGTCGCCTTCCGGCGCGACCTTGGCAAGCAGCTTGATCTTGACCCCGCCCTTGCCGTCACCGTTGAGGGTCATGCCGGTGGGCGGCTTGTAGTTCACGATCGTCCACCTGACCTTGTTGAGCATGCCCTTGACCTCGACGATCGAGTCCAGCTGCGTGCCCTTTTCGAGGGTCTCGGGCAGCGCACTGCGCCATACCCGGTGAATGGTCAGCCACTCTTTGTAGCGGGACAGATCCGAGGCGTGCGCCCAGGCCTCTTCGGGAGGCAGCGGGACGTCGATGGATCCGGAGAGCTTGGCCATGTCGTGCTTTCCCCTTGTGTCGCGGTTTATCGCTGGGTCATTGTGGTCGTTGCCGACTCCCGCCACAACTTCGGCCGCTCACCGAGCATGCCGCCCCGGGCCCACCACATCGCCTCGATGGCGGCCGCGCCGAGCACGCCGATACCGAGCGCCTCCAGCGTCAGTGCCACGTTGGAGGGGTCCAGCAGGAACTTCTCTCGGGTCAGCGGCATCGCGAAGATCGCCACGTAGGCCAGCCCGCAGCTGATCACCAACAGCAGACGCCACCACTGATAGGGCCGCGCCACCACCGCCAGCACCCATCCGGCGGTGGTCAGCAAAGTGATCAACGCGCTGGTGGAGGCCTGGATCTGCTGGACCGAGGTGGCCTCGCTGCCCCGGTAGGCCACTAGGTAGGACGCGAATGTGGCGATGCCCACCACCACGCCAGCCGGCAGTGCCCCGCTCATCACCCGCCGTACGAAGCCGGGGTGCGCCCGCTCATTGTTCGGCGCGAGCGACAGGACGAACGCGGGGATGCCGATGGTGAACCACGCTGCGACCGTGACATGGATCGGCTGGAACGGATACAGCAACGGCTTGGTGCCGAACAGGGCCGACGCCAGCCCGACCAGCCCGACCAGCAGTGCGAGCAGCACGGAATACACCGTCTTGGTCAAGAACAGGTTCGCCACCCGCTCGATGTTGCCGATCACCCGGCGCCCCTCCCCCACCACGTAGGGCAGGGTGGCGAATTTGTTGTCCAGCAACACGATCTGGGCCACCGAGCGAGCCGCTGAGCTGCCCGCCCCCATCGCGACACCGATGTCGGCGTCCTTGAGCGCCAGCACATCGTTGACGCCGTCGCCGGTCATCGCCACCGTGTGGTCGCGCGCCTGCAGGGCGTGCACCATGGCCCGCTTCTGATCGGGGCGCACCCGGCCGAACACGGTGTGGTCCTCCAGCGCACCGGCCAGTCGGTCCGGTTCGGTGGGCAGCTTGCGGGCGTCCATCGCCTCTCCGGACAACCCCAGTTCGGCGGCCACCGCGCCCACCGAGACCGCGTTGTCGCCGGAGATGACCTTCACCGACACGTCCTGCGCGGCAAAATAATCCAACGTCTCACGGGCGTCCGGTCGCACCTTCTGCTCGAGCACCACCAGCGCCGCCGGAGTCACCTGTCCCGGCGCTTCAGGATGGTCGACGGGTTGGTCGCAGACCCCCAGCAACAAGACACGCAGGCCGCGCGCGCCGATCCGTTCGGCCTGCTCGGCGGCCGCCGAGGACGGTTCGAGCAGGACATCGGGCGCCCCGATCACCCAGTTGCCGTGCTCGGAAAAGGAGACACCGCTCCATTTGGTGGCCGACTTGAACGGCGCGCAGGCACTCGACGTCCAGTCCGGCGATGTCGGGAACGCCTCGGCGATGGCCTGGATGCTGGCGTTGGGGCGGGCGTCTTCGGCGGCCAGCGCGGCCAGCGCTTGGTGTACCGGAAGGCCTTCGGCGCCATCGAGTTCTGCGACCTCCGAGACCCGCATCCCGTTCTCGGTGAGGGTGCCGGTCTTGTCGGCGCAGACCACGTCGACGCGGGCCAGGCCTTCGATCGCGGGCAGTTCCTGCACCAGGCATTGCCGTTGCCCCAGCCGCACGACCCCGACCGCGAACGCCAGCGACGTCATCAGCACCAGACCCTCGGGAACCATCGGCACCAGGGCACCCACCATCGCCAGCACCGACGCCCGCCAGCCCACGTCGGTGGTGAACAACTGCGTGTAGATGATCAGCAGCCCGGCCGGGATCAACAGGTAGGTGATGAATTTCAGAATCTGGTTGATACCGGTGCGCAGTTCGGATTTCACCAGGGTGAACTTGCTGGCCTCCTCGGCAAGTTTGGCAGCGTACGCCTCGCGGCCCACCCGGGTGGCCCGGTAGGCGCCGCTGCCGGACACCACGAAACTGCCCGACATCACCTGGTCGCCCAGGTCTTTGCCGATCGGGTCGGCTTCACCGGTGAGCAGGGACTCGTCGACCTCCAGGTCGGATGACTCCAGGACCTCGCCGTCGACGACGATCTGGTCGCCGGGGCCCAGCTCGATGACGTCATCGAGCACCACCTGCCCCGGCGGGAGCTGCTGCGTCCCGGACTGCCTGCGCACCAACGGTTTCGCTTGGCCGACAATGGCCAGCTTGTCCAGCGTCTGTTTGGCCCGGATCTCCTGCACCATTCCGATGACGCTGTTGAAGACGATGAGCAACCCGAACAGCCCGTTGATCAGTGAGCCGGTAGTGAGCACGATGGCCAACAGCACACCCAGGATCGCGTTGATCCGAGTGAAGACGTTGGCTCGGATGATCTCGAGAACGCTGCGCGCGGCGCGGGCAGGGATGTCGTTGGTCTGGCCCTGCGCGCGCCGCTGGGCGACTTGCGTGTCGGTGAGACCTGCGGTTCGCGCTGTCGTCAACGGGTGAACCTTCCCAGCTTGTCGTGATCGAAGTACTCCAGCTCCACCGCGTCCTTGCTGAAGGTGGCTTTAGACACCGTTCCGTCCGCAGCGTTCTCGCCCTGCAGGGCGAAGGTGAAGGTGTCACCGTCGTAGTGGCTCAACCGGAATCGTTGGTGTTGCGGCCCGAGCGTCACATCGAGCGCACCATGGTCCTCGGTCACCGTGGCCGGTCCCCAATAGCTGTTGGCGTACTCCCCGACGTACTGCGACAGTGGCCGGGCGGGAGCCGGATGGGCCGGTGGTGGGGCACCCACCAGCGCGCCTTCGGGTTGCGACATCGGCGCCAGCGCCTGTCGGTACAGCGTCGGCCAGTTCTCCCGAATCTCGCCGTACTGGACCAGGTCCAGGAATTGGGCGATCAAGGTCTCGGGGACCCCGATCGGGGTGGCGTTGGTCAGCACGACGATTCCGACGTCCTGCGACGGCAGAGCCGAAAACGCGGTCGCGGCGCCCAGCAGGAAAGCGCCCGAGTGGCCGTACTGGGTGCGCCCCGATGAGGTGATCGACACGTTGAATCCCTCGCCGTAGAAGCCGGGCCGGGCGGTGCCGACCCCGGCGGGGGCACTGATCACCTGCGGCGTGATTGCGGGGAGCAACGCTTCGGGCGCGATGATCCGGGTGCCGTCGTGGCTGCCGTTGGCCAGCACCATCGCCAGCCAGCGGGCCATGTCGTTCACCGAGGAACTGACTCCGCCGGCCGGTGACTGGGCGTCCGGATTGCGTTGGTACCGCGGCTGATAACTGCCGTCGGTCTTGATATGGGTGAGTGCACGGTTGGGTCGGGCCAGAAAGTCCGCGTAGCGGGAGCTGGTCGAGGCCATCCCCAGCGGCCGGTACAGCACGTCGGCCGACAGCTGCTCCCAGGGCACGCCGGCGCCGGCGGCCACCGCCTCGGCGGCGGCGGTCAGCCCGAAGTTGGTGTAGTCGTAGTTGCTACGGAACGGGGCCAGCGGCAGATATCTGAGCCGCTGCAGCACTTCCCGGCGGTCGTAGCCGAGGTCTTCGAGTCGGTCGCCGGCGTGATCGGGCAGCCCGGACCGATGGGCGTACAGGTCGGCGATGGTGACGTGGTCGGTGACGTAGGCGTCCGACAGGGCGAACCAGGGCAGCTGTGTCACCACCGGGGTGTCCCAGGCGATGGTCCCCGCGCTGATCTGCTGTGCCACCACGGTGGCGCCGACGGGTTTGGACATCGAAGCCACCTGGAACACCGTGTCGGCGTTGACCGCATTGTCCGGTCGGTCACCCTTGCGGGTATCGCGCACCCCAAAGCCTTTGGCGTACACGGTCTTCCCACCGTGGACGACCGCGACCGCCAGCCCGGGTATTCCGGTGCTGGCCATCAGGTCCTGCGCCAGGCCGTCGAGTTTGGCCACCGCGGCATCGACGCGACCCGCCGGAATGTCGACGCCAGACACCTCGTTGGGCGGGGTGTCGTGCTGCGCGGCCGGAGTCGCCGCCGGAGTGCACGCGCTCAAAGCAACGGCCAGCACAGTGGCCCCGGCCGTGGCCGCCCACCTGGTCATGGCGCTAGAGCCTCCACCACGCCATAGGCGCGGCGGCGCCGGGCCGCACTGAACCACCGGGCCTGGGCACTGCCGTCGCAATCCCCGCGGCATCGGCGGCGACCAGCAGCCGTTCGACCGGCTCGGCCCAGCGGTGCGGCGCCAACCGGAAGGTGCCCCAGTGAATCGGCACCAGCAGGCCCGACGGCGAGGCATTCAAGTCGAGGTGCGCCTGAACCGCTTCCTCCGGGTTCATGTGGACGTCGGGCCAGGCGGTGTTGTAGGCCCCGATCGGCAACAGTGTGGCGTCGAACGGGCCGTGCTGGGCGCCGATCGTGCTGAAGCTGCCGGTGTAGCCGCTGTCCCCGCCGAAGTAGACCCGGTGGCCGGGGCCGGCGATCACCCACGACGCCCACAGGGTCTGGTTGCGGGTCAGGAATCGTCCGGAGAAATGCCGAGCCGGGGTGCAGGTCAGCGTCAGCTCGCCCAGCGTGGTGTTCTCGTCCCAGTCGAGTTCGATCACCCGCTCCGAGGGAATGCCCCACGCACGCAGGTGCGCTCCGACGCCCAACGGGACGATGAACGGCGCCCGCTGGCTGCGGGCGAGCGCGGTGACGGTGTCGATGTCGAGGTGGTCGTAGTGGTCATGGCTGACGACGATCGCGTCGACCGCAGGCAGCGCCGCGAGCCCCACCGGCGGGGGGTGCAGCCGTCGCGGCCCGACCGCATCCGACGGCGAGCAGCGTTCACTCCACACCGGGTCGGTCAGTACGCGATAACCGTCGATCTCCACCAGTGCCGTCGCGTGTCCCAGCCAGGTGATCGCCAGCGGCTCGACGGCGACACCGAAGTCGGGCACCTCCAGCGGGATCGGCGCCGAGGGCCGTCGCCCGATGCGATCGGCGAACAGCTCACGCACCATCAGCCGCTGCTGCTCACGGTCCATGTTGACCATTGCGGCGCGTTCGATGTTGTGGAAGATGCCGTCGCGGTAGTTGCTGGAGCGGGTGGCCACCGCATTGATCGCGGTGGGTGCCGCGCCCAACGCGGCGGGCGTGCCGCGCAGCGCACGAAGCGTCCAGCCACCAGCGGCCAGCGACGCTGTGGTTCCCGCCAGTCGAAGTGCCCCACGCAGCATGACGACGAGTCTATGGTGGCGACCCGCGGGCTCCGCCGCGTTTGCGGTCACCGCGCCGGTCCCTCGTTAGGCGCCCTGGAACTTCGGCGGCCGCTTCTCCACCCGCGCCACCTGGGCCTCGATGACGTCCTGGCTACCCCACGCCTTGTCGAACAGCTCCTTATGCACCGGCTGCTGCTCCTCGTAGGCGCCGTCGTCGTTGAGCACCCGCTTGGCGTGCTGCAGCGCCAGCGGCGCCAGCCCGGCGATCTCGTGCGCCCAGGCCTGCGCGTCGGCAAGGGTGCCGATCCGGTTGGCCATCCCGGTCAGCAGTGCCGCGTCGGCGGGCAACTTCTCCGCGGTCAGCATCATCGCCCGGGCCCGCCCGTAGCCGACCAGTGAGGTCAGCCGCCGGATGCTCCAGTTGTCCAGCGCCAGACCGTACTTGGCGACCGGGAACTGGAAGAACGCTTCGGGGGCCGCCACCCGCAGATCACAGACCATGGCCAACTGCAGGCCGGCGCCGATCGCCGCGCCGTTGATGGCGCCGATCACCGGCACCGGGACGTCGGCGATGCTCTGGTGCAGCGCGACCAGCTTGTCGGGGTAGTCGGCGGCGAACGCGTCCCCGGACAGGTCCGCGCCGGCGCAGAACACCGTGCCCTGCCCGGTCAGCACGATGGCCCGGACGTCGTGGGTGGCGGCGTCCAAGACCGCCTCCCGCAACTCGGTGACGAGCTGGGAGTTCAAGGCGTTGCGACGCTCGGGGCGCTGCAACTCGATAGTCGTGACGGCTTCATCGCGGGTAACACCGATCATGAGATCCCAGCCTAATTACGCTGACGCTGTGAGCCGGACCGGGGCCGATGAAGTGCGCGACGCGGTGCTGGATCGCGGCTCGTTCCTCAGTTGGGACGCCGCGCCGCTGGCCGTGCCGACCAGTGACGCTTACGCCGCCGAGCTGGCGGCCGCCCGGGCTGCCAGCGGCCGCGACGAGGCCGTCCTGACCGGCGAGGGCCGGATCAACGGCCGCCGGGTCGCGGTGATCGCCAGCGACTTCGACTTCCTGGCCGGCTCCATCGGGGTCGCGGCCGCCGAGCGGATCACCGCAGCAGTCCAGCGGGCCACCGCCGAACGCCTGCCATTGCTGGCGTCGCCGAGTTCGGGCGGCACCCGGATGCAGGAGGGCACCGTCGCATTCCTGCAGATGGTGAAGATCGCCGCCGCGGTCGAGCTGCACAAGCGCGCTCACCTGCCCTACCTGGTCTACCTGCGCCACCCCACCACCGGCGGGGTGTTCGCGTCGTGGGGTTCGCTGGGGCACGTCACGTTGGCCGAGCCCGGGGCACTGGTGGGCTTTCTGGGGCCGCGGGTCTACGAACAGCTCTACGGTGCCCCGTTCCCGCCGGATGTCCAGACCGCCGAGAACCTGCAGGCCTATGGCGTGATCGACGGCGTCATCCCGCTGAAATGGCTCCGGCGCACCTGCTCGCGGGCGTTGAAGGTGATGCTCGACGATCCGGGTCCGGCTCCCGCGAAACCGGCCCCAGGACCGATTCCCGACATCGCGGCGTGGGACTCCGTCTGTGCGTCGCGTCGTCCAGATCGGCCGGGCGTCGGGTTTCTGCTGCGGCACGGCGCCACCGAGCGGGTGTTCCTGTCGGGCACCGGCAGCACCGAACGCGGTGCCACGATCTTGCTGGCGTTGGCGCGCTTCGGCGGCCAGCCCGCGGTGGTGTTGGGGCAGCTGCGGGGCGCCGATCGGCTGACCGACCCGGTTGCGCTGCGCGATGCCCGCCGCGGCATGGCGCTGGCCGCCGGTCTGCGGCTGCCGCTGGTGTTGGTGATCGACACCCCGGGCCCGGCGCTGTCGGTGGAGGCCGAGCAGGGCGGATTGGCAGCCCAGATCGCGGCATGCCTGGCCGAGCTGGTCACCCTCGAGGTACCGACGGTGTCGGTGCTGCTGGGCCAGGGCAGTGGCGGGCCGGCGCTGGCGATGGTGCCGGCGGATCGGGTACTGGCGGCGTTGCACGGCTGGCTGGCGCCGTTGCCGCCGGAGGGCGCCAGTGCCATCGTGTTCCGCGATACCGAGCACGCCCCGGAACTCTCCGCCGCCCAGGGCATCCGTTCGGCGGATCTGCAGGCGCACGGGATCGTTGATGTGATCGTGGGCGAGCACCCGGATGCCGCCGAGGAGCCGATCGACTTCGCCAAGCGAATGTCGCGGGCAATCGCCGTCGAACTGTCAGCCCTGCGCGGGATCTCTGCCGAGCAGCGGATGGCGGCCCGGTTGGAGCGCTACCGCCGGATCGGCCTGCCCGGAATGATCACTTAGGCGATCGGTGATGGCACTAGCCGGTGATCATCGCTACGGCCACCCCTGCCAGCACCATCCCCATCACCTGCCGGAAACGCACTCGCTCCCCGAGCAGGACGACCGCCAAGATCACCGTGGCGGCCGGGTACAGCGAGATCAGCACGCTGGCCAGTGACAGCAGCGCGAGCTTCAACGCGAACAGCATGGTGACGTTGGCGGCGGTGTCGAGCAGTGCGATCAGGAACGCCAACCGCAACGGTGTGCCCGTCGGCACGCTGAGATTGCGGCTCATCGCCGCGACGGCGATCACCAGAATGGTGGCCGCGCCACGCGCGAACAACAGGGGCCAGAGCCCGGAATCCGATGGAGTGCGGTCCAGGAAGACGAAGTTCAACCCCAGGGCCACCCCCGAGGCGATCGTCAAGAAGAGCACGCGGTGGCTGAGCCCCGGCCGATGGACGCCGTCGTCGCCGGCGTGCCAGCTGATCAACACCACCGCGCCCAATGCCAACGCGATACCTGCGCTGGCGAGCATGCCGGGCCGCTCCCCCAGCATCCGCCCGACGCATACCGGCACGCTGGCATCGACCACCGCGGCCAGGGGCGATACCACCGAGATCGGGCCGGTGGCCATGGCGGCGTAGAACCACCAGATGCCCAGGGCCTGGCTCAGCCCACCGAGCATGCCCAAGACGATCGTGCTCGTCGTGATGTGCCCGCCGCCGATCAGGGCGAGCGCTCCGAGCATCACCATGGAGACCGGGGTGGACACCAAGACCACCCGAAGCGCGGCGACTCGCCGCGACGCGACACCGCCCACGAAGTCGCTGATCCCGAAGCTGGTGGCCGACGCGAGCGCCAAGCCCTGCGCGGTGGGCGAACCGATCACGCAGCTGCCTTGGCAGCCGCGGCCCTCTTGGCGGCCTTAACGTTCGATGTGACGATCACGGCGGAAAGCCTAAGTGGGCATTTAGCTTGGAAACTCTCGCGTTTGCGGGATCTTTGCGCCCAACGGCCCGATGTTCGCAGGTCGGTGCATTTAAATTCACTTGGATTTAACCCGTCGCAGAGTGCGCGCAGGCCGCCGTTCAGGCCAACGAGCGCAGCCACGCGTCGTGCAGCGCGGCGTAGTGGCCCTCGGCGTGGATCAGCTCAGCCGGCGGCCCGTCCTCGACGATGCGCCCGCCCTCGATGACCAGGACCCGGTCGGCGATCTCGACCGTGGAGAGCCGGTGGGCGATCACCAGCGCGGTCCGCCCAGCCAGCACGCTGCGCAGCGCCTTCTGCACCATCCGTTCACCGGGGATATCCAGCGAGGACGTCGCCTCGTCGAGGATCAGTACCGCCGGGTCGGCCAGGAAAGCGCGCGCAAACGCGACCAGTTGACGCTGGCCCGCCGAGAGCCGCCCGCCCCGCTGGGCGACATCGGTGTCGTACCCGTCGGGCAGGGCGGTGATGAACGCTTCGGCGCCGACGCTCGTCGCCGCGGCGGCCACCTCGGCGTCGGTCGCGCCGGGACGGCCGAAACGGATGTTGTCGGCAACGCTGCCGGTGAACAGGAAGTTTTCCTGGGTGACCATCACCACGTGGCGACGCAGCGTCGCCTGGGTGAAGGCACGCAGGTCGACGCCGTCCAGGGTCACCGCTCCCGACACCGGGTCGTAGAACCGGGCGATCAGCTTGGCGATGGTGGACTTACCGGCGCCGGTGCTGCCGACCAGTGCCAGGGTCTGGCCGGCCGGAATGTTCAGCGACAACCCGTCCAACACCGACTGGCCGCCCCGGTAGCCGAAATGCACGTCACGCAAGGCGATCTCACCGCGCCTCTCACCAACAATGGTCTGCGGAGCAGCCGGGTCGGCGACGGCGGGAGTTTCGGCGAGTACCCCGGCCAGCTTCTCGAGCGCGGAGGTGGCCGACTGAAAGGTGTTGAGGAACTCCGAGATGCCCTGCATCGGTTCAAAGAACATCCGCAGATAGAGCAGGAACGCAGTGAAGGTGCCGATCGTCATGTGCCCGTGCAACACTCGCCAGCCCCCGTAGAGCAGCACCACACCGGTGGTGAGGTTGCCGACCAGCTTGACCCCGGGCGAGAAGATCGCGACCAGTCGGAACGCCTTCTCGTTCACCGAGCGGTATCGGTCGGCGACTCCGGTGAAGATCTCCTGATTGCGGGCCTCTCGGCGATAGGCCTGCACCGCCTTGATCCCGGTCATGGTCTCGGTGAACTGCACAATCACCCGCGCGGCGTGCTCGCGCACCGCGGCGTAGTTCTTCGACGATTCGACTCGGAACCATCGCAGCAACGCCATCAGCACCGGAAAGGCGATCAGGCACATCAGGCCCAGCCGCCAGTCCAGCACGATGAGCAGCACCGCCGTGCCGGTCATCGTGAGCGCTGCACCGACCAGGCCGTCGAATCCGGTGAGCAGCATCTCCTGGATCGCGTCGACGTCGTTGGTCAATCTGCTGACTACTCGGCCCGAGGTGTAGCGCTCGTGGAATCCGACGTCCAGGCGCTGAAACTGGCGGAACACGCGCCGCCGCAGCTCCAGCAGCATCCGCTGCCCGACCTTGCCCGACCACTGCAGGAACAGCATCCGGCTGACGGCCTGTGCGAACACCACCACCGCGAGCGCGATCACGATCATGCTCAGCTGCCGGATCGAGCCGTCCGCGGCGATCGGCGGGATTCCCCGGTCGATTCCGCGCTGCGCGAGTATCGGAACTGCAAGCCGGGCAACGTTTTCCACCACAATGGCCACCGCCATCAGTAGCCCCGCGAACCGGTACGGGCGCAACAGCGACCAGAGCAGGGCCCGCGCCGCGGCCCGGCCCGGCTCGGCCGTCACCGCCGCGCCCAGTCGACGAGGTGTTCGGCGCCGTCGTCGAGCTCGTCGTCTGCCGCCAGCAGGTAGCGGTACCGCGGCACCTCGGCCAGCAGCTCGGCGTGGGTACCGACCGCGGTGATGGTGCCGTCCTCGACCAGCGCCACCCGATCGGCCAGCGCCACGGTAGATGCTCGATTGGCCACCACCAGCCCGGTGATCGGCTGCGGCCCGGTTGCCAACACCCGGCGCAGCGCATCGGTCACGGCGGCCTCGGTGTGCACATCCAGCGCCGACAACGTGTCGTCGAGCACCAGGATCGTCGGCGCCGCCACGAGTGCCCGGGCCAGCGACAGCCGCTGGCGCTGCCCGCCCGACAGGCTCAGGCCCTGCTCCCCGATGCGGGTGTCCAGCCCGGCCGGCAGCGCGTAGACGAAATCCGCCGACGCCACCTCCAGGGCACGGGCCAGTTCCGCATCGCTCGCGTCGGGCCGGCCCAGTCGCAGGTTCTCCGCCACCGACATCGAGAACAAGGTGGGGTCGTCGAAGGCGGTCACCACTGCCGAGCGCAACGCCGCCAACGTCAGCGTCCGGATGTCGCGGCCGCCGATGAGGATCTGGCCCTCATCGGCGTCGTAGAGCCGGGACAGCAGCATCGCCAGCACCGACTTGCCGGAGCCGGTGGCGCCCACCAGAGCGACGGTCTCGCCGGGTTCGACGGTCAGATTGACCCCGCGCAGCACCCACGGGGCGGCAGTACCCGGCTCGGTGGCAAACCGGCATCCGACATCGCGCAACTCCAGCCGGCCCGACGGCGGAATCGGGTCATCGCCGTCGGTGATCTCGAGGGGCGCATCGAAGATTTCGGCGATCCGGTCGGCGGCGGTCATCGCCTCCTGGGTGGCCGACAGCAGGAAGCCCAGCGATGACAACGGCCAGACCAGCGAGAGCATCAGCGTGACGAACGCGACCAGGGTGCCCATCGTCACCAGGTGGTGCCCGGCGGCGTACGCGCCGACCGCGAGCACCCCGATCAGCGTGAAGTTGGGGATCACCTCCAACAGCGTCCAGAACTTCGAGGACACCACCACCTTCTCCACGCCCAGGTCGCGCAGCTTTGCGGCTTGGGCGTCGAAGCGCGCGAACACGTAGTCCTCGCGTCCGAACGCCTTGATGGTGCGCAGACCTGCCGCGGACTCCTCGACCACGGTGGCCACCTGACCCGCCTGGTCCTGCGCTTGGCGCGTCAACCGGGTGTACTGGCGCCGGAAGTGCTGTATCGCAACCATCACCGGTATCAGCGAAGCGCAGACAACCGCGCCCAGCGGCCAGTAGAGCACCAGCAGAATCGTCGTGACGGCCACGATCTGCACCGTGTTGAGCACCAGGAACACCACCACGAACGAAAGGAAGCGCCGCACGGCGGACAGGTCGTTCATGATCCGCGACAGCAGCTGGCCCGACTGCCAGCGGCCGTGAAAGGTCATCGGCAGGATCTGCAGCCGCGCGTAGAGGTCCTTGCGGATATCGGCTTCCACGCCCATGGTGGTGGGCGCGACCAGCCAGCGCCGCACAAACAACAGCAGCGCCTCGATGACCCCTAGCGCGGTCGCGGCCGTGCCAAGCACCCACAGCCCGGGCTGGTCGCGGTGCTGCACCGGGCCGTCGATGACTGCCTTGGTCATCAGCGGGATCACCACGGTGGCGACCAGACTGAGCACGGCTACCGTCACCATGGTGATCCACCGCGCCCGGTAGGGACGCAGGTAGGGCAACAGGCTGCGCAGCGCCGATGCCGAGGTCACGGACTTGACCCTAGATCGATAGCGCCGACCCGCAGCACATCCCGCGCTGGATGGCCATGTTCAGGCAAAATGGCCACCATGGACAACCCCGCTGCCTCACCCCGAGTCTTGGTCGTCGACGACGACTCCGACGTGCTCGCCTCGCTGGAACGCGGACTGCGCCTGTCCGGCTTCGAGGTGGCGACGGCAGCCGACGGCGCCGAAGCATTACGCAGCGCCAAGGAAGCCCGTCCCGACGCCATCGTGCTCGACATCAACATGCCGGTACTCGACGGCGTGAGTGTGGTGACCGCACTGCGGGCAATGGGTGACGACGTGCCGGTCTGCGTGTTGTCCGCGCGCAGCTCGGTCGACGACCGGGTCGCCGGACTGGAAGCCGGCGCCGACGACTACCTGGTCAAGCCGTTCGTGCTTGCCGAGCTGGTGGCCCGGGTTCGGGCGATGCTGCGGCGGCGCGGGTCGGCGGCCAGCTCCTCCTCGGAGACGATCACGGTGGGCCCGCTGGAGGTCGACATCCCGGGCCGCCGCGCCCGGGTCAAGGGTGTGGACGTGGACCTGACCAAGCGGGAGTTCGACCTGTTGGCCGTGCTCGCCGAACACAAGACCGCGGTGTTGTCGCGCGCGCAACTCCTCGAGCTGGTCTGGGGCTACGACTTCGCCGCCGACACCAACGTCGTCGACGTGTTCATCGGCTACCTGCGGCGCAAGCTCGAGGCCGGCGGCGCTCCGCGACTGCTGCACACCGTGCGCGGAGTCGGCTTCGTCCTGCGAACGCAGTGAGGGCAGGCGTGAACGTCATGAAACTGCTGCGGCGCATCTTCGCCAGAACACCGTCGCTGCGGACCCGGGTGATGCTGGTGACGGCGATCGGCACCGCGATCGTGACGGTCATCATCGGCGCCATCGTGTGGGTCGGTATCACCAACGACCGCAAGTATTGGCTGGACCGCCGGCTCGACGAGGCGGCGGGGCTGACCGTCCCGCTGATCGGCCTGGGTGAACTGCCGCGGTCGGCCGGCGCCACCGACGCGGTGATCACACTGCGGCGGGCCAACCAAGTGACGTCGAACTCCACCGTGGTGCTGCCGGAGCTGGAGCCGGGCTACGCCGACACCGAGATCGACGGCGTGCGCTACCGGGTGCGGACCGTCGACATCCCCGGGCCGGGCCCACGATCGTTGGCCGTCGGCGCCACCTACGACGCCACCCTCGCCGACACCAACAACCTGCACCGCCGGGTGATCCTGCTCTGTACCGTCGCGATCGGGGCGGCCGCGCTGCTGGGCTGGCTGCTGACGGCATTCGCGGTACGGCCCCTGCGGCGGCTGGCGCAGCAGGCGCGATCGATCGACGCCGGCGACGAACGGCCGGAGATCGAGGTGCGCGGCGCCACCGAAGCGGTGGAGATCGCCGAGGCGATGCGCGGCATGCTGCAGCGGATCTGGAAAGAGCGAGACCGGACCCAAGAGGCACTGGCCTCCGCGCGTGACTTCGCCGCGGTCTCCTCCCATGAGCTGCGCACCCCGCTGACCGCGATGCGCACCAACCTCGAAGTGCTGACCACCCTGGACCTGCCCGACGACCAGCGCAAGGAGGTGCTGCACGACGTCGTACGGACCCAGACGCGGATCGAGGCGACACTGTCGGCCCTGGAGCGGCTGGCACAGGGCGAACTGTCCACCTCCGACGATCACGTGCCGGTCGACATCACCGATCTGCTCGACCGGGCGGCCCACGACGCGATGCGGGTCTTCCCCGACCTGAACGTCTCGCTGGTGCCGTCGCCGACCTGCATCATCGTCGGGCTGCCCGCCGGACTGCGGCTGGCTGTGGACAACGCGATCGCCAACGCGGTCAAGCACGGCGGCGCGACCCAGGTGCAGTTGTCGGCGGTCACCTCACGCGAAGGCGTGGAGATCGCCATCGACGACAACGGCGGCGGGCTTCCGGAAGAAGAGCGCCGCATCGTCTTCGAGCGGTTCTCCCGCGGATCGACGGCATCGCATTCGGGGTCCGGTCTCGGCCTGGCCCTGGTGGCGCAACAGGCCGAACTGCATGGCGGCACGGCGTCTTTGGAAGACAGCCCGCTGGGCGGAGTACGTCTGCTGCTGCAGCTTCCGCCGCCGAGTTGAGCGCACTACGCCCGGCTCGTCACTTCTTCTACTTCTTCATGTCCTTGCGCCAGGTGTCCCAGCGCTGGAAGCCGGCCGCCGCGGCGGTCTGTTCGTCTTTGAACCACACCTCGGCGATCGTCGCGTCGTAGGCCGGGCTCGCCGGGGCGTGGTAGAGCATCGAGTCCTCGTTACCCTTGACCGTCCAGCCCACCGGGCCACTGCCGCCCGGGCCGGCCTTGGTCGACCCCGGACCGAACGGGCCGGGCGGCACCTCCTCGACCTCGACCAGCTTGGCTCTACCGTTGAGGCCGCGCGCGGCCGTGCCCTTGTCCCACCGGGTGAATCCTGCTGCGGCGGCGGCACTCTCCTCGGCGAACCACACCTCGGCGACCGTCTGGTCATACCAGGGGCTGTCCGTGGTGTGGTACAGCATCGAGTCCTCGTTGCCCTTGATCGTCCAGCCGGTCGGGCCGACGCCGCCGGCACCGGCACGTGCCGAGCCCACGCCGTAGGGCGCTCCGCCGATCGCCATCGCGGCGGTCTCGGTCTCCGAGGGAAGCGTGCCGCCGGCAAGTTTCGCCGTCGAGCCTGAACCGGTGCTCGTCGCGGGGCCGGCGGTACCGGGTGTCACCGATACCGGCACCTCGCGTTTGACCCGCCGGATGGTGAAGGCAAATGTCAACAGCAGACCCAACAGAAACGACAGTCCCATCAACCAGCAATTGACGCCGTGCATCAGTGGGCTCCTATCTCACGCGAGCCGGGAAGCGCCGCAACGGCGTCTTCCTTGCTGGTGCGGCGGATCGAGACGACGGTGAGCAACCAGGCGACCGCCGAGCCGACCGCGAATGCCAGCAGGTACCACAGCCAGTGAATGACGAAATCCATTGCAGCTTCTCCTTAGCTCACGGTGATCGCGACGCGACGGTTTTGGGCACGACCGTCCGGTGTCGCGTTGCTGGCGATGGGGTCGGCCGAGCCGAATCCCTTGGACGTGACGCTGTTGGCTGGGACGCCGTGGGACACCAGGAAGTCGGCGACGGACTTGGCGCGGGCTGCGCTCAGCGGCACATTGATTCGATCGTTGCCGGTGTTGTCGGTGTAGCCGTTTACCGCGACGCGGGCGTTGTGGCAGCCCTTCACCTTCTCCGCCACCCGGGCCAGTTGCTCCTTCGTGCCCACCGACAGGGTGTAGCCATTGGTGACGAACCTGACCGGCGTGCTCATCAGCGCGGTGATGTCGGCCTGTAGATTGCCGCAGTCAGCAGTTGGACCGGGGGCCGACGTCGGGGCGGGGGTCGGCGCCTCGCTCACACTCGGGGCCACCTGGGTCTCACCAGCTGAGACCTGAATATCGTTGAGCAGCTTCAGGTTCGGCCACGCCGCTTTCGATGCCGCCTCGACGGCAAACTTGACTGCGTCGGAAGCCGCGGTTCCGATCAGAGTGAGGGTGTCGTCGACGATCTTGAACTTGAAGTCCGGCATGGACACTGCGGCCTTGAACACCGATCCCAGGCCGGACAGGTCGGGTGCGGTGACGCCGGCCTTGATGTTGAGGTTGTCGACCAGTTGCACACCACTGCCGAACACTCCCTTGAGCATGTCGAACAGTCCGGTCCGAGTGGCGATGTCAGGCAGATCCCCATTGAGGGTGATGACATTGCCGTTGCGCAGAATCGCCAGCGGGGCGAAGGACCACCCCGGCGGGCTCACACTCGGTACCGACAGCGACAGGGTCGGCGCGGCGACGTTCGGCGTACTGATGTTCGGCCCGTTGATGTCGAGTTTGGATCGATCGGTTACTCCGTAGCCAATCAGGGCCAGTAGCAACGGAATTGCCACCAGGGCTAAGACCCAGCCGAAGCCGGGTGGTCGGCGGTAGAACCGCGAGACCTTTCGCCAGCCAGTCACAGTGGGGTTTTCTGAGCCTGGCATGGATCCTCCTTGACGACCGAAAAACACCCGCGAGTCCAGGACACCGCGAGTGTAGGAGTTTCGATATATCGATGGAGGTAATTAGTTGTTTTTGGTGGACTTTTCCCCGCGCTGGGAGCTGGTCACCAACTCGTTGACGATGTGGGCCCGCGCCCAGGCATCTTCGGCCGCGGCCTGTACGGCGGCCGCCTCGTCCGCCTTCGCCGCGGTCCCGCCCAGCGTCACGGTGTCGCCGGTGATCTCAAAAGTGAAATCGCCGATGCCCGCGGCCGCCTCGAACACCGGGGCCGCGCCCGAGAAATCGACGCTCACCGCTCCGGGCACCACCCCGAGGCGGTCGACGACGGTGACGTCGTCACTCGAGGTGAGCACCGCGTCCAACAGCTCTCGTTTGGCTGCCGGATCGGCCACGTCCCCGGCCAGGGTGAATTCAGTGCCGTGACGGATCACCGACACCGGCACCGGCACTGCCGGCCCGGCGGCGGGTTGCGGGGCGGCGACGGGTTGGGGCGCGCGTTCCAGTAAGCCGTAACCGATCGCAGCGAGCAGCACCGTTGCCAGCGCCGCACCGATCAGCCGGGCTCGCACTCAGCGGGTGCCGAGCAGGTCGATCACAAAGACCAGGGTCTTGCCGGCCAGCGGGTGTCCGGTCCCGTCGGGGCCGTAGGCCAGCTCCGGCGGGATCACCAGCTGACGCCGGCCGCCCACCTTCATGCCCGGGATGCCGTCCTGCCAACCGGCGATGAGCCCGTCCAGCGGAAATTCCAGAGATTCGCCGCGGTTCCACGAGCTGTCGAACTCCGCGCCGGTGTCGTAGTCGACGCCAAGGTAGTGCACGTTGACGACGCCACCGGGGACGGCCGCGGGGCCTTCCCCGACGACGATGTCCTCGATGACCAGGTCGGCGGGTGCCGGGCCGGTCGGAACGGTGATCTGTGGCTTGGCGCTGTTAGTCATGGTGGTTACCGTCCGCCGATGCCGACGTAGTCACGCTCGGTGTAACCGGTGTAGATCTGACGCGGCCGGCCGATCTTGCTGTCGCCCTCGTCATGCATCTCGCGCCAGTGCGCGATCCAGCCGGGCAGTCGGCCCAGCGCGAACAGCACCGTGAACATCTGGGCCGGGAAGCCGATCGCCCGGTAGATCAGGCCGGTGTAGAAGTCGACGTTCGGGTAGAGCTTGCGCTCGACGAAGTAGTCATCGGTCAGCGCGGCCTCTTCGAGGTCCTTGGCGATGTTGAGCAGTTCGTCGTCACCGCCGAGCTTGCCGAGGATCTTGTCGGCCTGTTCCTTGACGATCCGCGCCCGCGGGTCGTAGTTCTTGTAGACGCGGTGGCCGAAGCCCATCAGCTTGACGCCGTCTTCGCGGTTCTTGACCTTGCGCACGAAGTCAGTGACGTTGCCGTTCTGCTGGTCGCGGATCTGCTCGAGCATCTCCAGAACCGCCTGGTTGGCGCCACCGTGCAGCGGGCCCCACAGCGCGTTGATGCCGCCGGAGATCGAGGTGAACAGGTTGGCCCGAGAGGAGCCCACCAGCCGCACCGTCGACGTCGAGCAGTTCTGCTCGTGGTCGGCGTGCAGGATGAACAGCATGTCCAGCGCGCGGACAACCTCGGGGTCTGCCTCATAGGGCTCGGCCGGCAGGCCGAACGTCATCCGCAGGAAGTTCTCCACCAGGCTCAGCGAGTTGTCCGGGTACAGGAACGGCTGGCCGGCCGACTTCTTGTAGGCGTAAGCGGCGATGGTGGGCAGCTTGCCCAGCAGCCGAATGGTCGACAGCTCAACCTGGTCGTTGTCCGACGGGTCCAGCGAGTCCTGGTAGTAGGCGCTCAACGCGTTGACCACGCTGGAGAGCACCGGCATCGGGTGGGCGTTGCGCGGGAAGCCGTCGAAGAACCGCTTCAGGTCCTCGTGCAGCATCGTGTGCCGCTGAATCCGGCCGGTGAACGTGGCCAACTGCTCGGTCGTGGGCAGCTCGCCGTAGATCAGCAGGTAGCTGACCTCGATGAAGGTCGACTTCTCGGCCAGCTGCTCGATCGGGTAGCCGCGGTAGCGCAGGATGCCGGCGTCACCGTCGATGTAGGTGATGGCGCTCTTGACCGGCGAGGTGTTGGCATAGCCATTGTCGAACGTGGTGTAGCCGGTCTTGGCGAGCAGCGAACCGATGGCGAGAGCGTCGGACCCCTCGGTCGCCTTAACGATCGGCAGTTCTAGCTCGCCGCCCGGATACCGGAGAGTGGCGGTGTCGTCGGTTGCGGCCACAAGGAACCCCTTTGCGCTATTCGGCTGACCAGATTGGGCGTGTATAGGAAAAGGTAGTCGGTTCCGGGCCGACGCGCCCGCCCGGGGCCGAGGTATCTCCTATCGGCGTGACGACGGCGGCGGTCGGTGTACATCGCCGGGCCGCCGATAGCGCAGGAATGCGGGCGCTGCCAGGGCCGCAAGCACCACGCCCACCACCACCAGGGCCCCGCCACCGGCGGACGCCGCGGCCGTCCCCACCACCGCCCCGGCGGCGCCGTGCACCGCGTCGGCGAGCCGCGGGCCACCGGCGACGATCACGGTGAACACCCCCTGCAGCCGGCCGCGGATCTCGTCGGAGGCGGCCTGCTGCAGCATCGTCGACCGGAAAGCCGCAGAGACCATGTCCGCGGCACCACCCACTGCCAGGAACACCAGCGCCACCCACAGCGCTCGGCCCGCGTGCCCGCCGCCGTGCCCGACCGCGAGCCCGAAGCCGATCATCGCCACTCCCCAGACCACGATGGCGGCCACGACGGCCAGGCCCTGACGGGTGATCCGGGGCAGCCACCCCGAGAACACCCCGCCGAGCACCGCCCCGGCCGACATTGCCGCGGCCAGCAGCGCCATGGTGGTGCCGCCCTCGACCGGCCCGCCGAAGTCCGCACTCGCGATCTGCGGGAACAGTGCCCTCGGCATGCCGAGGATCATCGCGATCAGGTCCACCACGAACGACATCAGCACCACGGTGTTGCCGGCCAGGTAGCGGAACCCGTCCAGCACGGCCGCGATCCCGAAGCTGGACGGTCCGGCCGATTCGACCGGCGGCATGGGCGCCAGCCGAAACGTCGCCCAGATCGGGAAGATGCACGTCGCCGCGTCGATCAAATACAGGGTGGACAGATCCACCCAGCCGAGCATCAGTCCGGCCAGCAGGGGCCCGACGATCGCGCCGAACTGCATGACGGTCATGTTCAGCGAGTTGGCGGCAGGCAGATCCTTGCCCGCGACCAGCCGCGGAATGGCCGCGGATCGGGTCGGGGCATTGACCGCATAGAACCCCTGCTGAACACCCAGCAGTACGAGCACCACCCACACGTTCTCGAGTCCGGCCGCGGCTTGGAGCCACAGCAGCAGCGAGGCCGCCGCCAGCCCGCAGGAGGCGAGGATCAGCAGCTTGCGGCGGTCCATGGCGTCGGCCCAGGCGCCGCCGAGCAGACCGAAGACGACCAGCGGGACCAGCGCGAACAGCCCCGACAGCCCGACGTAGGCCGAACTGCGGGTCAGCGCATAGATCTGCACCGGCACCGCGAAGATGGTCAGGTTCGCCCCGATGACGGTCGGGATTCCAGCCACCCACAACCGCCGAAAGTCGGGGCTGCGCAACGGGGTGGTGTCGGCGAAGATCCTCACCGCAGCGACACCGGACTCACGGCTGGAGTCGCTCCACCCGCCCGCCGGTCACCCGAATCCGGTTGTGCAACCGGCCTTCCCGGCCCTGCCAGAACTCCACCACCTCCGGGGCGATCCGGTAGCCACGCCAGTTCGGCGGCGCGGGAATCGACTCGGCGCCGGAGAATTGGGCCGTCACCGCGTCCAACTGCGCCAGCAGTGCGGCCCGTGAGGCGATCGGCTGCGACTGTTGCGAGGCGCAGAAACCCAGCTGGGACGCCCGCGGTCGGTGTGACCAGTACTCGGCGCTGACCGACTCGGCGAGCTGGGTGACCGGTCCGCGAATGTGGACCTGACGACCCAGCTGATACCAGGGAAAAGTGGCCGATGCGTACGGTGTCGCGGCCAGCTCAGCAGCCTTGGCGGAGTCGGAGTCGGTGAAAAACGTCACACCGTTCTCGTCGAGGTTCTTGCACAGCACCGAACGGCTGACCGGGCGGCCGGCTTCGACCGTCGCCAGCACCATGGCGTTGGGTTCGGGGACCCCCGCGCGCTCGGCGTCGCCAATCCAATTGCGCAGCAGAACCTCCCAGCCCGCCTCGAGCCAGTCCGCGTCGAGGTCGCCGCTGTTGTCCTTCTCCTGGTATTCCACTCGCATCTCCGCCAAGTGCTCGTTGTCGGGGCCGGTCCTGTGCACCGCACAACGCTACGCCGCGCCGCAGACCAGCCGTCGTTACCGGCCGGTAGCAATGACTGGGCGCCGGGGTGGAAGAATCCACGGTATGACTGCTGCGGTCCCGGAGAACTTTGTCGCCGGCCTGGAAGGCACTGTTGCCTTCACTACTGAAATCGCCGAACCGGACAAGGACGGCGGCGCGCTGCGCTACCGCGGCGTGGACATCGAGGACTTGGCCGGCAAGGTCGGCTTCGGCGATGTGTGGGCCCTGCTGGTCGACGGCGACTTCAGCCGTTCGCTGGCACCCGCCGAGCCGCTGGAGCTGCCGGTTCGCACCGGCGACGTCCGGGTGGACGCCCAGGCCGGAGTGGCGATGCTGGCGCCGCAGTGGGGCTTTGAACCGTTGTTGGACACCGACGACGCCACCGCCCGCGATCAGCTGGCCCGCGCGTCGGTGATGGTGCTGTCCTATGTCGCCCAATCGGCTCGCGGCCAGGAGCCCGCGGTCTCGCAGCAGACGATCGACGGGTGCTCCACCATCACTGAGCGGTTCATGACCCGCTGGCGCGGCGAGCCCGACCCCCGCCACACCGAGGCGATCGACGCCTACTGGGTGTCGGCGGCCGAGCACGGCATGAACGCCTCGACGTTCACCGCCCGGGTGATCGCTTCGACTGGCGCCGACGTCGGCGCGGCGCTGTCCGGCGCGATCGGCGCGATGAGTGGCCCGCTGCACGGCGGCGCCCCGGCGCGGGTGATCCCGATGATCGCCGAGGCGGAGCGCACCGGTGACGCCCGCGCAGTGGTCAAGGGCATCCTGGACCGGCGCGAGAAGCTGATGGGCTTTGGACACCGGGTGTACCGCGCCGAAGACCCGCGCGCTCGGGTGCTGCGGGCCACCGCCAAGCGCTTGGACGCCCCGCGTTTTGAGGTGGCTGCGGCCCTGGAGCAGGCGGCGCTGACCGAGCTTCGGGAGCGTCGCCCCGATCGGGCCATCGAGACCAACGTGGAGTTCTGGGCGGCGGTGATCCTGGACTTCGCCGAGGTACCCCCGGCGATGATGCCGGCGATGTTCACCTGTGGCCGCACCGCGGGCTGGTGCGCCCACATCATGGAGCAGAAGCGACTGGGCAAGCTGGTGCGCCCGTCGGCGATCTACGTCGGGCCGGGGCCGCGCAGCGCGGAATCCGTTGCGGGCTGGGAGCACGTCACCACAGCGTGAATCCGCCGGCCCTTGCGCCGAACGTGTAACCAGGGCGAGATTCTGCGCGATTCTTCGCCCTGAGTACACGCTCGGCGCGTGCGTGGGTTCGGGCGGTTCAGCTGCGCCGCAGCGCGCGGAGCAGGTTCTGCAGCAGCGGCAGGTCCGAGTGGTCCTTGACCTCGTCGAGCATGTCCGGAACCCGGGTGAACTTCACCCGGGGGCGGCCTTGCGCTGCGCCGCGGGCGATTTCGGCTTTGTCGATGGCCTTCCAACCCGCGGCGTCGATGACATCGGGTTGCTGGGCATGCACCATCCGGGCGACTGCCCGCGGGCCGGCGATCGGCTCCGTCAGCAGATCTGCGTTGTAGTCGGCGGCCAGCGTCTGGATGGTCTTGAGCGAGTCAGACTTGTTGGAGCCGATAAATCCGTTGGTGCCGCGCTTGATCCAGCCCGACACGTACGCGCCCGGAACTCGCTCACCGGTCGCCGGGTCGATCACACGGCCGCCCTCGTTCGGGACGACGCCGGCAGCGTCGTCGAACGGCAGATCGGCGATGGGCGTGCCGTGGTAGCCGATCGAAGTCAGCACCAGACCGGCGTCGATGCGTCGCAGCTGATCGGTTCCGGTGACAGTGAATTCCACTGCACTGCAACGGTCATCACCGAGAACTCGCGCCGGGGTCAACTCGTAGGCGAATCGGATCCGGGGACGGGTGATCGGCGCCGACGCGTCACCCAACTTGCTCAGTATCTCCAGCTTCTGCCGGGTCAAGGTGTCTTGAACCGTCGCCAGGTCATCACGCACCCGGGCATGGTCCTCGGCATCGAGGACCACTTCGGCGGTCTGTGTCAGCCCCACCAGTTCGGGCAGGGTGAACGCCGAAGACGCTGGGCCGCGCCGGGCGACGATCACCACTTCGGAAATGGCCGAGTCCCGCAGCGCTGCCAGCGCGTAGTCGGCGATGTCGGTGCGGGCCAGTCGGTCCGGGTCGGCGGTGAGCACGCGTGCCACATCGAGGGCGACGTTGCCGTTGCCCACGATCACCACCCGTTCGCAGCTGAGATCGACTGGCAGGTCGGCGAACTCGGGATGCCCGTTGTACCAGCCGACGATCTCGGTCGCGGTGCCCGTTCCGGGCAGCCCCATGCCATCGATTTCCAGTCGCCGGTCGTGCAGCGCACCCGAGGCGTACAGCACGGCGTGGTGGTGCTGCAGCAGGTCCGCGTGAGTCAGGTGTTTGCCCACCTCGACGTTGAGGAAGAACTGGAAACCACGACGCGAGGAGATCTCGTCGAACAACCGGGTGGCCAGCTTGGTGCGCTGGTGATCCGGGGCGACGCCCGCCCGCACCAACCCGTAAGGGGTGGGCAGCTTCTCGAACATATTCACCAGCACACCCTGCTGGGTCATTAGTTCATCGGCCGCGTACATGGCCGCCGGGCCGGAGCCGACGATAGCCACGGTCAGCGGGTACTTGCCTCGCTGATGCAGCTCGGCGGCCGGCAGGATAGGCGCCAGCTTGGAGGTAGGCGGCAGCTTCACCCCGACGGGCCGTTCCGGGTAGAACGACTTATTGATCTCCACGAACGGCAACTGTTCGACCATCACCTTGGTGTGCGGGACGATCGCGTCGACCGGGCAGGCCCGCACGCAGGCTCCGCAGTCCACACACGCATCGGGGTCGATATAGAGCATCTCCGACGTGGCGAACTCGGGCTCGTCGGGCGTGGGGTGAATGCAGTTGACCGGGCAGGCGAACACACATGACGCGTCGTTACAACACGCCTGGGTAATTACGTGCGGCATGACCTGAGGTTGTCGCTACGCGACCGAAGCGGCAACGGGCGTGAGGTGCGCACGCTGCGGCTGGCTGCGGAACCGGGACGGTGCGCCGTGGATCCGGCAGATCCGCCATACCAACTTGGCGACCGGGTTCATCAGACCGGTGTCGTGGCAGAGCATCCGGACGTCGCCGAACATGTCCTGCAACATCTGTCGAGCCTCGGCCGACCGGAAGAAGATGTCCTTGCGGACTTCGCGCGGAATGTCGAACTCGGACCAGAACGCCTTGGGCGGCACCACGATCGCCGAACACAGGATCCGCATCACGATCGGCACGTACAGCGACAGCCAGAACCGCTTACGACGAGGCAGATTCGGAATGCGCTTGTGCAGATACTCGTGCGCGAAGGAGATGTGCCGCGCCTCCTCGGCCACGTGAATGGCCATCACCCGTTCCATGATCGGGTGCAGGGTCTTGCCTTCGCGCAGGATGGCCTTCTGGATGTGGTCGATGGGCTCTTCGCCAGCGAGGATGCCGAACCAGAATGGGATCGGCAGCGGTCCGGCGACCAGCGGAATGAACGGCTGCACCCACTTGAGCAACCGCGGCATCCCGGGCACGTCAGCGCCGATGTGGTTCACCATCTCCTGGAACATCATGGTGTGGTTGCACTCTTCCACCGCCTCGTGCAGGCAGTAGCGGTACTCGGGTGAGCCGTTGGGCGTCCAGAACGCGTATTCCATCAGGCCGCGGATCAGGATCGACTCGAAGTGCAGCCCGACCTTGGCCACGTTGGCCTGGCGCCACATGCCGATCTTGATCTGGACGTCCTCGGGCTGGGCCTGGTACCACCAGTGCCGACCGATCGGGTCGGTACCCGGCAGGATCCAGCGCGGGTCATTCTCGGTGACCTTGAACTCCGGAGTGTCCCAGTCGATGTCGGTGTACGGATTGAAGTTCCGGCGTACCGACCCTTCCGACAAGGTGTTGAGGATCTCGACGTAGTTCGCGTCGTCGGTCACTTCCATGTTGGCTCGCCACCGGCGCACGATTCGGGTTCGAGCGGCTTTCTGAGCCATTGGAGACACCTCCAGCAGTCGTTTACATTTAGTAGGCTTATGTACAACGGTACCGCAGGTACTGGGTACCCGTCCAGACTCCAGATCAACACTGTGGGCGTGACAGGTGTCGAGCGCCTTGGGTGATCCACGTCACAATAAACCTGCCCTGCGAGGTCGCGCTGCCCGCTGTCTACGCTAGAGACCATGGCTGAGCAGCTCACGATCCCGGACAACATCAAGCCCGCTGACGGACGGTTCGGTTGCGGGCCGTCGAAGGTCCGCCCTGAGCAGTTGAACGCGCTGGTCACCACCGCGGCGCCGCTGTTCGGCACCTCGCACCGTCAGGCGCCGGTCAAGGACTTGGTCGGCCGCGTCCGCTCCGGGTTGCGCGAACTGTTCTCAGTGCCCGACGGCTACGAAGTGGTCCTGGGCAACGGCGGGTCCACGGCCTTCTGGGATGCCGCGGCGTTCGGGCTGGTCGACAAGCGGTCGCTGCACCTGACCTACGGCGAGTTCAGCGCGAAGTTCGCCTCGGCGGTGGCCAATAACCCCTTCGTCGGCGACCCGATCGTCATCAAGGCCGACGCGGGCAGCGCCCCCGAGCCGCAGTCCGACCCGTCGGTCGACGTGATCGCCTGGGCGCACAACGAGACCTCGACCGGAGTGGCGGTGCCGGTGCGGCGGCCCGAGGGTGCCGGTGACGCCCTGGTCTTGATCGACGCGACGTCGGGTGCCGGCGGCCTGCCGGTCGACATCACCGAGGTCGATGCCTACTACTTCGCCCCGCAGAAGAACTTCGCCTCCGACGGCGGGCTGTGGTTGTCCATCATGAGCCCGGCCGCGCTGGCCCGTATCGAGGCCATCGCCGCGTCCGGCCGGTGGGTGCCGGAGTTCCTGTCCCTGCCGATCGCGGTGGACAACAGCACCAAGAACCAGACCTACAACACCCCGGCGATCGCCACCCTGGTGCTGCTGGCCGAACAGCTGGACTGGATGCTGGGCAACGGCGGGCTCGACTGGGCGGTCAAGCGCACCGCGGACTCGTCGCAGCGGCTGTACTCGTGGGCCGAGGAGCGGTCGTTCACCACGCCGTTCGTCGCCGACCCGGCGTTGCGCTCGCAGGTCGTGGGCACCATCGACTTCGTCGACGAGGTGGATGCGGCCGCGGTGGCCAAGGTGCTTCGGGCCAACGGCATCGTCGACACCGAGCCCTACCGCAAGCTGGGCCGCAACCAGCTGCGGGTCGCGATGTTCCCGGCGGTGGAGCCCGACGATGTCAGCGCCCTGACCCAGTGCGTGGACTGGGTCGTCGAACGCCTCTGAGCAAGACTCTGAGCGTCTGTAATCGGATCGTTATAACGCCCGCGTGTCACGACGGGCGGGGCCGTTCACTGGACTAGAGTCCGCACGTAACCGGGCGTTCGCAAGGAGAAGTCATGCGGGAACTGAGGGCCATCGGCCTCGACGTCGACGGCAAGCACATCATCTGCGAAAGCGCCGGAGACGGCGAAGACCACACCGAGATGTTCCGGGTGCGTATCGACGACCGGTTGCGCGGCGCTGTCCGCGGCGAGGGCCATCGCGTCGGACAGAATCCGGCCGATGCGGGCAGCAGCATGCTGCGCCCCAAAGACATCCAGGCGCGCATCCGCGCCGGCGCGTCGGTCGAGCAGGTGGCTGCCGCGGCCGGTGTAGACGTCGCCCGGGTCGAGCGCTTCGCCCACCCGGTGCTGCTGGAGCGCTCCCGGGCCGCGGAGCTCGCAACCGCTGCCCACCCGGTGCTCTCCGACGGCCCGGCGGTACCGACCCTGCTGGAGGTTGTCACCTCCGCGCTGGTGTCACGGGGTTTGAGCTCCGACAGCAGCAGCTGGGACGCATGGCGCAACGATGACGGGCGCTGGACGGTGCAGCTGGCCTGGAAGGCCGGCCGTTCGGACAACGTCGCGCACTTCTGGTTCACTCCGGGCGCACACGGCGGGACGGTGACCGCCGTCGACGACGCGGCCAAGGAATTGATCGACCCCGGCTTCGGTCGTCCGCTGCGGCCGGTTGCCGCGGTGGCCGAGTTGGACTTCGAGGCTCCGGTCGCCCCCGCGGTGGTCGAAGAGGAGCCGGTGCAGCAGCGTGCGGGGACCCGCGCCCGCCGCAGCAAGCCCGAAGTTCCGGGGTGGGAAGACGTCCTGCTCGGGGTGCGCTCGACCGGTCAGCGCTGAGCAGCCAGCGCCAGCAGCACCAGCCACGCACCCGCCACGCCGATTCCGGCGCCCAACGCCAACCATCGCAGCACGGGAGTGCGTCGCCAGCCCCACACCGTGGGCGCCAGCCCGCCCACCGCAATCAGATTGAGCACCACCGCCAGTGCCGGGTGGACGCGCAGCAGGCCCAGGCTCAACACCGTGATCGCGGTGCCGGTCACCGCCGCGACGAACCCCGACACAGTCAGACCCGTCCCCCACGGCGTACTGGGGGTGGGCGTCATTCCGGCAGCCTAATGCGTTCATAGAACGCCAACGCGGCTGCGGTGGCGACGTTGAGCGAGTCGGTTCCCCGCGACATCGGGATGCGGACCCGCATGTCGCTGGCGCGCATCGCCCGCTCCGACAAGCCCGGCCCCTCCGCACCGACCAGCACCGCCACCGGCTCGTCGCGCACCTTCGTCATCGCGCTCGACAACAGCTCGGCCCGTGGGTCCGGAGTCATCGCCAGCAGCCGGAAACCCTGCTCGCGCAGCATCGTCAGATCACCGGGCCAGTCCGTCGAACGGGCGAACGGCACCAGCAGGGCGTGCCCCATCGAGACCCGCACCGAGCGCCGGTAGAGCGGGTCGGCGCAGCCGCTGCCGAAAACCACCGCGTCCACACCCAACCCGGCACCGTTGCGAAAGATCGAACCCAGATTCTCGTGGTCGTTGACGCCCTCGAGCACCGCGATCGTCCGGGCTCCGGCGACCAGATCAGCCACCGACGGCTCGGGCACCCGCGAAGCGGCGGCCAGCACGCCGCGGTTGAGGTGAAAGCCCACCACCTCGGCCATCACCTCGGCGGACACCCGGTAATACGGGACGTCCGGGGCGTCGGGTGCGGTCAGGTCGGGCGTCAACTCCGTCAGCCGCCGCTCGGTGCCCAGCAGCGCCCGCGGGGTGAACCGCGATGCCAGCATCCGCTGCGCCACCAGCACCCCTTCGGCGATCACCAGCCCCTTGCCGGTGGGCAAGTCCGGGCGGCGATCGATGCTGTTCAGATCGCGGAAGTCATCCAGCCGGGAATCGCTGGGGTCATCGATATCGACAACATCAACGACCCTGGCCACTGCGGGAACTTTACCGGCGAGGCGCTAACGTCAACGGCGATGACCCCTCAGCACTCCCCGGAGCCCTCCCTTGAGCCGCCACCGCTGCCGACCGCGCTGCTGCGGATCTGGCCGGTGATCGGCGCCGGCGTCGCCGGTTTCTGCTGCGCGACCATCGCCGCGTTCACGGTGCCTGCCCTGGAAGGGTGGCGGCCGGTGAGCGTGGCGGGACTCGGCGTCGGGATGGTGGGCACCACAATTTTTCTGGTGCAACGCGGGGCGGCACGACGCGGCGCGCGCGGAGCCCAAACCGGGCTGGAACACGAATAGAGTTACGAACCGACAATTCGAGGAGGAACGTCATGGCAGCCCCACTGTTGACGGCACAGGTCGACATCGATGCACCGGTGGCCAAGGTCTGGGCACTGATCTCCGACTTCCGGCGGATGCCCGAGTGGAGCCCGCAGTGCCGGTGGATGAAGCCGCTCGGTGCGGTGCGCCAGGGAACCCGCACGATCAACTTCAACCGGCGTGGACGGATGTACTGGCCCACCAGCTCCGTCATCACCGAGTACATCCCGGAGCGCAAGCTGGCCTTCCGCGTCACCGAGAACCACAGTGTGTGGACCTACGAACTCGAGCCGACCGCCACCGGCACTCGGGTCGTCGAGAGCCGGCACGTCGAAAACGGCAACACCACCGCGGTCTCCGCGTTTTTGGTGGGCAAGTTCATGGGCGGGACGCCCACCTTCGAACGCGAGCTGGTCGAGGGTATGAACGCTTCACTGAGCAAGATCAAGGCCGCCGCAGAGAACGCCTGACGCCCCTGTGGCGGCGGAGTAACGTCCCACGAAACGGACAGGATACTGGGAGGAATCCATGGAAACCGTGAAATCCGCAGTGCGACTGCCGAGCATCGCCATCGCAGCAACGGCCCTGGTGGCCGCCGGCCTGACCCCGGTGGTCGCGGCACCCGAAATCAGCACGCGCGCCGTGGCCGCGGTGTCAGCCGAGGTGACGCTGGCCGCCAACGCGGTCGTCGACAGCTTCGACACCCTTGCCGGACTCGCGCCTTTCGACATGTCCAGCATTGCTGACGAGCTCACCGTCCCAGGCACTTTCGACCTGTCCGAAGTCCTGCCTGGCGCGGCCAACGCGTTGGACGTTCCCGGTGCTGCCGACGCGTTCGACATCGTCGGCCTGTTCAACGCGGAAGTGGCGGCCGCGGTAGGACTGTTCAACCGCTTCATCAGCCTGCCGTTCACGTTGTTCAACGACTTCGAGAACTTGTTCACCAGCCTGATCAACCTCGACTTCGGGATGGCCTTCAGTCAGGCGGCCACCATCCCGCTGGACATCGTCAACTACGTGGTCGGTCTGCCCGGAGCGGTGGTCAACACCGCCTTCAACATGCTCTTTGTGCTCCCGGGCGAGTACCTGTTCAACTTCGGTTAGGAAGTCTCCGGCTCGCCCGGCTCCTCGGATTCCCCTGGGGCGTCGGGGATGTCGGCAGTCGCTTCGATGACAGTCCCCGCTGCGTCAGCCTCGGCGTCGGTTCCGGTTTCGGCCGGTTCCGGCGCCGCTGCTGTCTCGGCGGGAGCCACGGTCACTGCTTCGACGACGGCCTCAACCGCTTCGGTCTCGGCTTCGGCCGCCTCGGTCGCCTCGGTCGCCTCGGCAGCCGGTTCGGCGGCCGGAACCGCCGTGACATCGGTGTTCTCCAGGACCTCCAGCACGCCGTCGTCGTAGGGCTCGTATGCCGGCGAACCGGTGCCCGGGGGCGCCGGAGTGTCACTGTGCGCACCGCAGCCGTACCGGTTGTCGACCACGTGTCCATCGGCGGACATTTCGTTACCGCAGACGCCGAACACCGTGCCCAGCTCACCGGCGAGCGGCAAATAGAAGCCGCAGTCGCGGCAGACCCGTTTGGTGGACCGTGCCATCGCCGAATCCGGGCCGTGCTCGCCGTCGTGCCAGCGCTGCGCCGCGTCGGCGCGACCCACCGGACTCATCAGCCAGCGGCGGCCCAGGCCGATCTCGCCGGCCACCTCGTCGAGCTGCGGGTCGCCGCTCGAGGTGTAACCGGGCACCAGCCGCGGGTCGTCGGCGGGCGGCGCCAGCAGATCCCCCGGCCCCAAGTCGCCGGGACGCACCCGCTGGTCCCACGGCACCCACTCCGGAGCCAGCAAGGCCGTGGGGCCGGGCACCAGCACAACCTCGCTGACCGTGGGCTCCGTGGCGCCCGGGATCGCCGCCACGACGACAGCCCACTGCCAACCCTGATAACCGGGCAACACCGCACCGAATCGGTGGGTCGCGGCGGTCGGGTCTTCGTAGTCGACCCCCAGGTGCTCGCCGACAGTGTCGGCGCCGCTGAACTCGGCGACAGCCGAGCGGGCGTGCTCGACGGCCTCGGCCAGCACCGTGGGCACGGCGATGGTCGCAGTGGCTGATTCTGCGCTGGGTCCGGTCACGCGGGTCCCTTCCGTTCAATGACGTCCCTATACTGCCGCAGCGCGGCTCCATCAGCCACATGCAGGCACGATCACGGCCTCCGCGGTCGTGCGGCAGACATAGGGAAGAATCGCGGATGTGTCTGCACGGCGTCGTGATCTCCCCGAACCGGGCCGGCGCAGCCGTCCGTCACCAGGCTCCGGCCGAGGTGCACGCAACGGCTCGGCCGGACAGCATCCCGGCATGGCCAACTACCCCAGCAACAACACCGGTGACCAGCGGCAGCGCAAGCCCATGCCCAGCGACAACCGGTACCTGCCGCCGCTGCGCGAACACACCGGCACGCCTCGTCGCCCCGAGGCTCCGAGTGGCTCGGGCGCCAGCGACCGCGTCACGGTCACCCGAGCTGCCGCGGCACGAAGTCGCGAAATGGGCTCGCGGATGTATGGGCTGGTGCAACGCGCCGCCACCGCCGACGGCGCCGACAAATCCGGACTGACCGCACTGACCTGGCCGGTGGTGGCGAACTTCGCGGTGGACGCGGCGATGGCCGTCGCGCTGGCCAACACCTTGTTCTTCGCGGCGGCCGCGGGCGAAAGCAAGGGCCGGGTGGCGCTGTATCTGCTGGTGACAATCGCGCCGTTCGCGGTGGTCGCGCCGCTGATCGGTCCCGCCCTGGACCGCGTCCAGCATGGCCGGCGTGCGGCGTTGGCCATGTCGTTCTCACTGCGGACCCTGCTGGCCCTGGTGCTGATCGCCAACTACGACGGTGTCGCGGGCACCTTCGGCTCCTGGGTGCTCTACCCGTGCGCGTTGGCGATGATGGCGCTGTCGAAATCGTTCACGGTCTTGCGCAGCGCGGTGACGCCACGGGTCATGCCGCCGTCGATCGATCTGGTGCGGGTCAATTCCCGGCTGACGATGTTCGGTCTGCTCGGCGGCACGATCGTCGGCGGTGGTGTCGCCGCGGCGGCCGAGTACATCTTCACCGGGCTGTTGCAGCTGCCGGGCGCGTTGTTGGTGCTCGTGGCGGTCTCGGTGGCCGGGGCAGTCCTGTCGATGCGGATCCCACGATGGGTGGAAGTGACCGCCGGCGAGATCCCGACCACCTTGAGCTACCGCTTCGACGAACGGCCCCGAAGCTGGCCCGAACAGGTCCGGCGGGCCGGCGGGGCGCTGAGCCAACCCCTGCGGCAACCGCTGGGACGCAACATCATCGCCGCACTGTGGGGCAACTGCACCATCAAGGCCATGGTCGGGTTCTTGTTCTTGTATCCGGCGTTCGTGGCCAAGCAGCACAACGCCGGCGGCTGGGTACAGCTGGGCATTCTCGGGCTGATCGGAGCGGCCGCCGGCCTGGGCAATTTCGCCGGGAACTTCACCAGCGCTCGACTGCAACTGGGACGCCCCGCGGTGCTGGTGGTGCGCTGCACTATGGCGGTGACCGCTGTCGCGCTGGCGGCAGCGGTGGCCGGGACCCTGGTGATGGCGGCGATCGCCGCACTGGTGACGTCGGGAGCCAGTGCGATCTCGAAGGCCTCACTGGACGCGGCACTGCAGGACGACCTGCCCGAAGAGTCGCGGGCATCGGCATTCGGCCGCACCGAGTCCACCCTGCAACTGGCCTGGGTGTTGGGCGGTGCACTGGGCGTGCTGGTATATACCGACTTGTGGGTGGGCTTCACCGCGATCACCGCTCTGCTGATCCCGGGTCTGGCCCAGACCATCCTGTCGTTCCACGGCGACTCGTTGATTCCCGGCCTGGGGGGCAACCGGCCGGTGCTGATCGAGCAGGACGGCGCCCGCCGCGATCCGGCAAGACAGGGGTGATGTAGGAGTGAAACGCTCGACGGCCGTGCTGGTGGCAGCGCTGACGGTGGTGACCGCCGCGCTCGCCGGATTCGGCACTTGGTGGTTCACCCGGGCCGAGGAGCCGCTGCCGCCGCAGATCAGTGCGTACTCCAACGGGCATCTGACCCGCACCGGGCCGTACATGTACTGCAACGTGCTCAACCTCGACGAGTGCCTGCTGACCGAAGCGCAAGGCACGTTGGCGGTCGATTCGCGTCATCCGGTGCAGCTGTCGGTGGACGAGACCATCGGCCGAGCGCCGTGGCAGCTATGGCGGCTCTACGACAACCCGGCCGACACCACTCAAGAGACATATCCGGCGGGCAGCACCCTGGCAGTCACCGTCCCCACCGTGGATCCGCAGCGCGGTCTGCTGCGCGGGCTGGTGGTGCAGCTGCCCACCCTGATCGTGGACGCCAGAACCGGCGAGCTGTTCACGGCATCGCACGCCGAATGGGCGGTGGGCACGCGCTGGGGCCGGAGCGACCGTCGCTGATTCGCCGAACGTGTAATGAGTACGAGAAATCGCCACGAATCTCGCGCTCATTACACGTTGGGCACGCCGTGGCCGGCCGGCACCTGCTCGCCGTCCGGCACCGGCCCCGGCGGCGTTCCGTCCCCGAACGGCCTGCCGCCCAGCGCTTCTCGTCCATGCGGTGACAGCCAATTCGCCAGATCCGGCCCGTCGGGGACGATCTGCGACGGATTGATGTCGGCGTGCACGATGTAGTAGTGCTGTTTGATCTGCACGAAGTCGGTGGTGTCACCGAACCCGGGTGTCTGGAATAGATCCCGGGCATAGGCCCACAGCACCGGCATCTCGGACAGCTTCTGCCGATTGCATTTGAAATGTCCGTGATAGACCGGGTCGAACCGGGCCAGCGTCGTGAACAGTCGCACGTCGGCCTCGGTGATGGTGTCCCCCACCAGATATCGCTGGTCGGCAAGACGGACGCTGACCCAGTCCAGCGCGGTGAACAGCCGGTCGTAGGCGGCGTCGTAGGCCTCTTGGGTACCGGCGAAACCGCACCGGTAGACCCCGTTGTTGATCTCGGTGTAAATCCGCCGGGCCACCTCGTCGATCTCTTGGCGCAGCGCTTCGGGGTACAGCTGCGGTGCCCCGTCCCGGTGGTAGGCCGTCCACTCGGTGGAAAAGTCCAGGGTCATCTGGGCGAAGTCGTTGGTCACGACCGCACCGGTGGGCACGTCGACCATCGCCGGAACGGTGATCCCCTTGGGGTAGTCGGGAATGCGTTTGAAGTACGCGTCTTGCAGCCGCGGGATCTGCAGCACCGGGTCGACGCCGCCGGGGTCCAGATCGAAGGTCCAGCTGCGCTGATCGTGGGTGGGACCGCAAAACCCTATGGAGATAACCTTTTCCAGGCCGAGTAGCCGCCGCACGATGATGGTGCGATTGGCCCACGGGCAGGCCCGCGCGACCACCAGCCGGTACCGGCCCGGTTCGACGGGATACCCATCACGGCCGTCGGCGGTGATCCGGGTGGAGATGTAGTTGGTGTCGCGCTTGAAATCGCCGCCGGCGAGGTAGCTGGCCATGCCTACCAGAGTGCCACGATTCGAGCGTTGCAGACGGCCCGAAGTGCCGGCCAGCCGGGCGAGTTCACACCGGACTGTGCTGCGCCCAGGAGGTGTTCTCCCATTTCCAGCGAGCCAGGCGCGGTCCGACCCAGAACCCGTAGATCCCCGCCGTGACAATGATCAAGATCAGCCACTTCCACCACATGCCGAACAGTCCCCACGCGCTTCCGGTGAAAACGAGCTGCCGGCCCTCGATGTAGGAGTGCTTCGCACGCCACCGTTCCCGCAGCACGAGGCCGAACGGGTAACAGATCCCCAGAGTGAGCACCGTGATCAAGAAGGCCAGGACCGCAGTACCCAGGTAGGTGCCAGCGCCGCCGTCGAAAGCAAACTGGTGGGTCTGGGCGCGTTTCGGCACGACGGGAGGCGCGGTCGGTTGCGGAGCGGGGCCGAAATTCGGCGGGCCGGCAGGAATGGGGCCTGGCGGATGAGGTTCTGGCAGGTAGGGCGTGGACATACGCTCCCTCCGTTCCGAACGGATCAAGTCGTGGTGCCGCAGCATAGCGCCCAGGACCCGATGACGGAGCTGATCTACGGGGCGGGAAGGAACCGGCGTGCCAAGTTCGACTCGGTGGAGGCGCCGGGTTCCCAGTGCGCGATCCATGGCCCCGTGACCTCGGACGGATCAAGGATGCCGTCCTCCAGCCAGAGGTAGCGGTCCTGCAGCACTGCGTCGGCCAATCGGGCGTCGGCGCGGTCGGTGTTGGTCCACAACGCGGCAAGCAACGCCTCGACCCGCAGCCGGGACTGCTCGCAGAATGCGTCGGCCAGCTGATAGGCCTGCTGGCCTTCGGTCCGGTCGGCCACCCGCTGCGACTCAGCGCGCACGCACACCGCGGCCATCGCGAACAGCTCCGCCCCGATGTCGACGACCCGCCCTAAGAACCCCTGCCGTTTCTCCATGCCGGCCTGCCACCGGGCCATGCCGTAGAAGGTGTTGCGGGCCAGCTTGCGTGAATGGCGTTCGACAAAACGCAGGTGCGTGGCCAGCTCGCCAAACTCGCGATACGCCATGGGGCTTTGGCCTTCGCCGAATACCAGTTGCGGCAACCACTTTGCGTAGAAGCGGCTGGCCCCGGCGGCGGATCTGGCTTTCTGGCCCAGCCCGGCCTTGGGGTTGGCGAGCTCCCCCGCGGCACTCAGGTGGGCGTCGACGGCCTCGCGGGCGATCAACAGCCGCATGATCTCGCTGGACCCTTCGAAGATCCGGTTGATCCGCAGATCCCGAATCAGTTGCTCCACCGGCACCGCGCGCTCGCCGCGCGCCGCCAGCGACTCGGCGGTCTCATAACCGCGGCCGCCACGAATCTGCAGCAGCTCATCGGCGATGACACACGCCATCTCGCTGGACCACAGTTTGGCCAGCGCCGCCTCGATCCGGATGTCGTTGCGGCCCTCGTCGGCCATCTGACCGGACAACTCCAGCACCGCTTCCAGCGCGTAGCTGGTTGCGGCGATGAACGCGATCTTCTTGGCCACGGCCTCGTGCTCGCCGACCGGCCTGCCCCACTGGACCCGCTCGCGGGACCACTCCCGAGCGATCTTCAGAGACCATTTCGCGGCTCCGGTGGCCATCGCCGGAATGGCCAGGCGGCCGGCATTGAGCGTGGTCAGCGCGATCTTCAGACCGTCGCCCTCGCGTCCCACCAGGTTCTGCGCGGGCACCCGAACCTTGTGCAGCCGGGTCACGCCATTCTCGATGCCGCGCAGCCCCATGAACTGGTTTCGGCGTTCGACGGTGATCCCGGGAGTGTCGGCTTCCACCACGAAGGCACTGATGCCTCCTCGGTGACCGTCACCGGCGGGCACCCGCGCCATGACCACCAGCAGTTCGGCTACCACGCCGTTGGTGGTCCACAGTTTGACCCCGTCCAGCTCGTAGGCCGCACCGTCCTCGATCGGTCTCGCGGTCGAGGCCAGTCGAGCAGGATCTGAGCCCACATCCGGTTCGGTCAACAGGAATGCCGAAATCGCCCCGGCCGCGCAACGCGGCAGGAACGTCTCCTTCTGTTCGTCGGTGCCGGCCAGTTTGAGTGGTTCGGGCACCCCGATCGACTGATGAGCGCTCAACAGCGCCCCGAGGCTGGGATGCACGCTCGACACCATCATCAGGGCCCGGTTATAGGCGACCTGCGACATGCCCAGGCCGCCGTACTCGGCGGGGATCTTCAGCCCGAAGCAGCCCAGCCCGGCCAGTCCTTTGACGTATTCGTCGGGGATCTGTGCGTCACGCTCGATAACCGCGCCGTCCATGGTGTCGAGAAGCTCCCGCAGCCTGGCCAGAAACTCCTCGGTGCGCGCGCCGTCATGATCGGACGGCCGCGGAAACGGGTGGATGAGCGGCAAGGGAAACTTCCCGAGGAACAGCCCCTTGGCGAAAGATGGCTTGTCCCAGCCGCTCTCACGAGACTCTTCAGCGACGGCTCGCGCTTGCTCCTCGCTGACCTGCATCTGTTGCGTCATGTCGACACCTCCTGAACCAGCCACCGCCGGAGACCGCTGCTGTCGGCAGGATTAACCAGTTGGTGTCAAACCAAACGCCTTCTCCGCGTGGCTGGTCAACCGGTTGTCGACGCTGCGTGCAGGTTTCGCACGGTCGGCGACGATTCCACCGTGCGCGGATCCGGGTAGGTGCCCAGCAGTCGATCGGCGGTCCCGGAGCTGGTCACGGTGAACCAGTAGTTCTCGTTCTTGAAGTGGTGGTATCGGTGGTTGCGCCACACTGCGCGGTAGATCGCATGGCGGGGCTTGTAGTCGGTGTGGACGAGGTAGTGAATCCATTCGTAGAACACCAGGAACGTCGCGACGGTGAGGACGAACGTCAGCCCTTTTCCGGTGTCGCCGAAGGCGAGCAACACCAGGGGCGTCAGCGCGATGATCACAATCAGGCTGGGCCACGGAATGAAGATCAGCGGGATGTCGCGTGGATCGCGGTGATGCAGACGGTGGTCACGAGCCAGGCGCGAGTCGATCGTGATGCCCGCCAGGGTGCGCGGGCGCCAATGCAGGATTCCGGTGTGGATCAACCACTCGCCCACGGGCGAAAAAGCAAGGAGCGCAACGGCAATGATCGCGTCACCGATCGACCAGCCGCCCACAGCCAGGCGTGCCGTCCACAGCGCTACCGCCCACGTGAGGAGCATCCAGGGGCTGGGGTGCCGAATGAATTCGGCGAAGGCCGCACCCAATGTCAGCTGCTTGCGGGTCATTGCCGACCCTCCAACTGGTTGGCGAGCGCAGCGAATGCGGCGCTGCCCAACTCCAGCATCGCCGCAGCGGCCAGCCGCGCAGCTTCGGCGTCCCCGGCGGCGATGGCGCCGGCAAGCGCGCGGTAGTGCTCGATGTCGTTGACCTCGGCAGCCATCACGTTGACGAGCGCGTCGAGTGCGGGCACGTATGCCTGATTCAACGTGTTGAACAGCAGCCGAAACGCGATGGACTCGGCGCTGTCCACGATGAGTTCCCAGAACCCCAGAGCACGCCACATCCGTTGCACGGGTTCCGATTCGGCTTCCAACTCGTCCACCATGGCACGCAGCCGAGCACGAGCGTCGTCGGTGGCGCGGGCCGCCGCCAGTGCGGCCACCTGCGGACCGATGATGGCGCGGGCCTCGACCAGGCTCGCCAAGGTGGCGCGGTCGACGTCGCCGCCGTGCACAAGCAGCAACGGCAACACGTCGAACCCGGCCTCGGCGCGGAAGTCGCGGACCACTGTGGACCCGCCCTGGCGGACCTGGATGAGGCGCGCCCGGTCGAGGCGGCCCAGCGCCTCCCGGACCGCGGCACGCGATACGCCGAGCGCCTCGGACAAAGTTCGCTCACTCGGCAGGGTGTCGCCGGGCGTTCGGTCACCGCAGAGCACCTGGCCGGCGAGTTGGGCGAAGATTTCGTCGGGTATCGACTGCCGATTGATCCGCTGCAGGGTCATGACCGCAACCCTAACACGAAAAATGGCCGGAGGTCCGGTGGTCAGACCAGTTGGCTGGGCGACGCTCCGCCGCTGCTGTCTTTTCAGTAGTCAGTCAGCGACGATCGCCACCCGCGGTGGGACCGCCAGTACCGGCCTGGGCTCAGGCGTCGAGCTCGCGGGCCACGGCCTTGACCACCTCGGAGATCTGCCGAGCGGTCTTGCGGTCGGGGTATTTGCCCTTGCGCAGTTCCGGCTGCACGGTGCCTTCCAGCAGGGTGATCATGTCCTCGACCATGCCGTGCAGCTCGTCGGGGGTGTGCCGGTGCTCGACAGCCGGCGCCGCCTCACGGCGTGTCCGCGACAGGCTCGGCGGGGGGTCGATCAGCTTCACCGTCAGCGCCTGCGGCCCGCGACGTCCGGCGGCGACGCCGAATTCGACCTTCTGGCCTGCCTTGAGACCCTCTACGCCGTCCGGCAGGGCCGCGGCGCGGACGTAGACGTCCTCGCCTTCTTCCTGGGACAGGAAGCCGAAGCCCTTCGCGGCGTCGTACCACTTCACCTTGCCGGTCGGCACTGGTCTCACCTGCTTGTCTTGCTTGGTCACGTACGTGGGGACATAAATGAAGCGTCCCGCCTGCGCAGGACGCGTCAGTAGCCGATCTTACTAGGACACAGACCCGCAAAACACCCAGGTTTCCTCGGTAGGCTGGTGCAGCCGCTGGAGGAGACCAGGACCGGACACCGAAGTCGATGCGGTCGCTCCCCGGCCGACCGAATCGGATACGGATATGACGTTGAGGCAAGCGGGTCTGGGCACTCCGCCACCGCATGCGGATGCTGCCGGCGCAGACCACCAGGACGCGGCCCGGAAGGCCGCCTTCCACGAAGCCGTGGAACGTGCCGTCGGCACGCAGATGCCGACCACCGGGCCGCTGGTGGACACCTTCGGGCGAGTGCACACCGATCTGCGGATATCCCTGACCGACCGCTGCAACCTGCGCTGTACCTATTGCATGCCGGCCGAGGGACTGGACTGGATTCCCAGCCAACACCTGCTGAGCGACGATGAGCTGATTCGGCTGATGCGCATCGGCGTCGACCGACTTGGCATCACCGACATCCGGTTCACCGGGGGCGAGCCGCTGCTGGCCCGCCATCTCGAAGGCGTGGTGGCCGGCGCCGCGGCCCTGCGCCCGCGGCCCGAGATCGCGTTGACCACCAACGGCCTGGGCCTGGCGCGCCGGGCCGGCGCCCTGGTGGCGGCCGGGCTGGACCGCATCAACGTGTCGCTGGACACCGTCGACCGCGCCCACTTCGCCGAGATCACCCGGCGTGACCGCCTGCCCGACGTCCTCGCCGGCCTGGACGCGGCCGCGCAGGCCGGGATGCGGCCGATCAAGGTCAATGCCGTGCTCGATCCCAAGATCACCGGCGACGACATCATCCACCTGCTGCGCTTCTGCCTATTGCACGGCTATCACCTGCGGGTGATCGAAATGATGCCGTTGGACGCCGACCACAACTGGAACCGTGACGCCGGGCTCAGCGTCGAGCAACTGCTGGAGACGGTGCAGGCCCAGTTCACCCTGCGGCCCGATCCGAAACCGCGCGGTTCCGCGCCGGCCGAACTCTGGCTGGTCGACGAGGGCCCGGAGACACCGGCGGGCACGTTCGGGATCATCGCATCGGTATCGCGGCCGTTCTGCGGAGACTGCGACCGGACGCGGCTCACCGCCGACGGCCAGATTCGCAACTGCCTGTTCGCCGCCGAGGAGTACGACCTGCGCGCCTTACTGCGAGACGGTTCCGACGACGACGCCATCGAGCAGGCGTGGCGGGCCGCGATGTGGACCAAGAAGGCCGGCCATGGCATCAACGATCCGGATTTCATCCAGCCGGACCGCCCGATGAGCGCGATCGGCGGCTGATCCATGACCCATCAGACCGACGCCACCGATACCGGCGTCGCGGTGACGGTCCGCTACTTCGCTGCAGCACGGGCCGCGGCCGGAGCCGATTCCGAGAACGTCAGTGTGCCTGCCGGGGGCGGAGTGGCCGCCTTGGCGCAGGCCCTCGGCGCCCGCAATGAGCGACTGGCGGCGGTGCTGAGCCGGTGCTCCTACTTGCGCGACGGGGTCGCGGTGCGCGACCACGAGGCGGCATTGCAGCCCGGCGAAACGGTCGACATCCTGCCGCCATTCGCCGGCGGTTAGCGAGCCTCGACGAAGGAGAGACGAAGCTGGACCGCCGAATCAAACCCGGCGGTTAGCGAGCCTCGACGAAGGAGAGACGAAGCTGGACCGCCGGCATCAAACCCGGCGATTGAGCATGATCTACGTCACATAACGAATTGATTACGAGCTGGCAACAGCTTGATGGAGTGGCCTTTGACCTGCACAAACACAGGCCGTTCCTGGTGGTTTGAGAAGAACCGGCGATGAAAACACCCGGGAGCGTCCTGGGTGACTCAGCGGGTAAGAGCGGTTACGGTACATCTCCGGGTGTATCGAAAATCTTCCGGTCGATCCACCTTTCTTCACCCGTAGCGCCGAGCTCCATCCAACGGGCGAGGAAAACCACAAATACCTGATGGATGGAGGCGGGGGACCCACCGGGTCCGCCGAGAGCGGCCCTGAGGCCTTAACCGGCCTCTCGGGGTGAAGCCGACGACGCACTGTTGCATCAAGGCCGGGCAGTCCCCCCTGTCCGAACCCGACGCTGACCTCGCAGGCGTAGACAGAGAGGAATTCACCACCGTATGAGTGGACGGCATCGCAAGCCCACCCAATCGAACGTCAACATCGCCAAAATCGCCTTCACCGGAGCTGTGCTCGGTGGCGGCAGCCTGGCCCTCGCCGGGACCGCAGCCGCGGCTACCGATGACGAATGGGACCACGTAGCCCGGTGCGAATCCGGCAACAACTGGGGCATCAACACCGGTAACGGCTACCAGGGCGGGCTGCAGTTCTCGCCGAGCACCTGGAGCTCGCACGGTGGTGGCAAGTACGCCCCGTCGGCACACCTGGCCAGCCGCGAACAGCAGATCGCGGTCGCTGAGCACGTGCTGGCAACGCAAGGCCGTGGCGCCTGGCCGGTCTGCGGCCGCGGGCTGTCCGGCGCATCGCAGCGCGAGGTTCCGGCAGCGCCGCCGGCCGACGCCCCGATCGACAACCCGGACGTCAATGGCGAGACCGTCGCCATGGACAACCCGATGGCTCCCCCGCCCGCTCCCGAGCCCGCACCGTGGTGGGCTCCGGCCCCCGAGGCTCCGGCTCCCGCCGAAGGCGCCGCACCGGCGGCTCCCGCCGGCTGGTTCCCCGAGGCTCCGGCCCCCGAGGCCCCGGCACCCGAGGCTCCGGCCCCGATCGCCGAGGACCTGCCGCCGGCTCCCGAGGCACCCGCTCCGGAAGCCCCGGCCCCCGAGGCTCCGGCACCCGAGGCCCCGGCCCCGATCGCCGAGGATGTCCCGCCACCGGCCCCCGAGGCGCCCGCGCCTTGGTGGAACCCGGAGGCTCCGGCACCCGAGGCCCCGGCGCCCGGCGACGAGGTCCCTCCGGCTCCCGCTCAGGACGGCAACCGCCAGGAAGCGGTCTCGGTCGGCTTCCACCAGCAGCTGTGGCAGGCCGTTCGATCGGAAAACATCAGCGGCAACGACGCGCTGGACGCGTTCGCGCTGCAGCCCAGCCGGGTTATGTAGTAACAAACTCCTACGAAAAACGGGGGCCGGATCACCGGCCCCCGTTTTTTGTGTCCACGCGGCCATCAGGCCGAGCCGACCCACTCCTCGGTGTCGTCGGCGAAGAACTGGTGCTTCCACACCGGCAGCCGCTCCTTGATGGTGTCGACGAGCAGCGCGCAGGCCTCGAAGGCCTCCCGGCGGTGATCGGCCGCCACGGCGGCCACCAGAGCGGCGTCACCGATGTGCAGCACACCGATCCGGTGGCTGGCGGCCAACGCGCGGACCCCGACGGCCTGCTCGGCCACCTCGGCCAGCACTTCGGCCATCACCTGCTGCGCCGACGGGTGCGCGGAGTACTCCAGCCGCCGCACCTGTTGCCCGTGGTCGTGGTCGCGGATCATGCCGACGAATCCCACGATCGCTCCGGCGGCGCGATGGCCCACCAGCTCCTCGTGCTCGGACAGCACGATGGGCTGCTCGGTGATGGCGGCCCGCAGGATCAGCGGGCCGGGGGCCGTCACCGGTGGTCTCCACCGGCGAGCTGGTCCAAGGCGTGATCCAAGACGTCGGCAAGCACGCCCAGCCCGTCGCGCACCCCACCGGACGAACCGGGCAGGTTGACAACCAGGCTGCGGCCGGCCACCCCGCACACGCCACGAGACAGCACCGAGGTCGGCACCTTCGGCAGCCCGGACCGGCGGATGGCATCGGCCAGGCCGGGGATCTCGTAATCGAGCACGGTGAGCGTCTGCGCCGGGGTGTCGTCGGTCGGAGAAATGCCGGTTCCCCCGGAGGTGATGATCACGTCCACCCCGTCGGCCACCGCGCCGCGCAGGGCGGCACCGACCGGCTCACCGTCAGCCACGACCTCCGGCTGCGCCTCGGCGAAGCCGCGCTGCGCCAGCCAGTCGGCGATGATCGGGCCGGTGCGGTCGGTGTACACCCCAGACGACGCTCGGGTGGACGCGATGATGATTCGGGCGGTCCGAGCGCTCACGAGCGCTCCCAGGACCCGGTACGGCCGCCGTCCTTGCTCAGCACCCGGATGTCGTCGATGACGGCGGCGCGGTCCACGGCCTTGATCATGTCGTAGAGGGTCAGAGCCGCCACGCTGACCGCGGTCAGCGCTTCCATCTCGACCCCAGTGCGGTCGGTGGTGCGTACGGAGGCTGTGATGTCGATCTGGGATTCGCCGATGGTGAAGTCCACGTCGACTCCGGTCAGAGCCAGTTGGTGGCAGAGCGGGACCAGATCGCTGGTGCGTTTCGCGGCCATGATGCCGGCCACCCGTGCGGTGGCCAGCGCGTCGCCCTTGGGCAGTCCGCCGGCCGAGATCAGCTGGATCACTTCGGCGGTGGTGCGCAGCACACCGCCGGCGACCGCGACACGCTTGGTGGTCGCCTTCGCGCTGACGTCGACCATGTGGGCCGCACCCCGGTCGTCGAGGTGTGAGAGCGGCCCGGTCATGGCGTCACCGCTACCGGTTGACGACGGTGACCGGATGCACGTAGGGCAGCTCGTCGGACGGCAGCGGGAACACGAGGTCCCCGAACGGCGACAGTGCGCCAGTCCGATCGGTGCGCAGCTCGCTGACAGCGGGTTCGCCGTCGGTCTTCGGCCAACCGTTGTCGACGTACCGGTTCTTGTTGTCCTGGTTTCCAGCCACGGGACCATTCTGACAGGTCGCGATCGACGACGTTCACCGGTTGGGCCTTACGCTGGTCGTCGATGACCGAACGCGCCCGGGGTGTCCCACTGGGGTCGTGGCTGGCCGACCTGCCCGACGAGGATCTGATCCGGCTTCTGAAGCTACGGCCCGACCTCGCCCAACCCCCGCCGGGCAGTATCGCCGCTTTGGCCGCGCGAGCCCAGGCCCGCCAGTCGGTTCGGGCCGCCACCGACGAGCTGGATTTCCTGCGGCTCGCCGTCCTTGATGCGCTGCTGGAATTGCATGCCGACGGCAGCGGTGTGCCGGTCGCCGACCTACTGGACCTGCTCGGGGAGCGCGCCCCCGCCGACGCGGTGAGCGCAGCACTGACCGATCTGATCGAGCGGGGCTTGTGTTGGGGTTCGACCGAACCGGACGGCGTGCTGCGCATCGCCGCCGAGGCGGGCGCCGGTCTGCCCTGGCATCCGGGTCAGGTGACCCGAGAAGATCCGGCGCACGGTGATGCCGACATCGTCGAAGCCATCGCCGATCTGGACGCTCCGCAGCGTGACCTGCTGGACAAGCTGCTGACCGGCTCCCCGATCGGGCGCACCCGCGATGCCGCCCCCGACGCGCCCTCGGAGCGTCCGGTGCCGCGGCTGCTGGCAGCCGGACTGCTGCGTCGCGTCGACGACGAGACAGTGATCCTGCCGCGGCTCGTCGGTCAGGTACTGCGGGGCGAGCAGCCCGGCCCGGTCGCGTTGCACGAGCCCGACCCGGTGGTGTCGCAGACCACCGCGGCCGATGTCGACGCGGCGGCCGCTGGTGCGGTGATCGACGTGTTGCGCGAACTCGACGTGATCCTCGCCAATCTGGGTGAAACGCCGGTGCCCGAGCTGCGCAGCGGCGGCCTGGGTGTGCGCGAGGTCAAGCGACTGACCAAAGCCACCGGAGTCGACGAAATCCGGCTCGGCCTGTTGCTGGAGGTCGCCGCAACCGCGCGGCTGATCGCGGCCGACTTTCCCGACCCGGCGAGCGTCGATCAACGGGACTGGCCCGATGCCGACGGCCCCTACTGGGCGCCGACGGTGCTCGCCGACCGGTTTGCCGAGCAGTCCACCGCGGAGCGCTGGCATCTGCTGGCAGCCACCTGGCTGGATCTCCCAGCCCGGCCGGGTCTGATCGGCAGCCGCGGCGCCGACGGCAAACCCCGGGCGGCGCTGTCCACCCCGCTGTTCTCCACCGCCGCCCCGCTGGATCGCCGGCTGTTGCTGGGCATGCTCGCCGAGCTGCCCGTGGGCGCCGGGGTCGACACGGTGACCGCGTCGCAGGCGCTGATCTGGCGCCGGCCGCGCTGGGCCAACCGGCTCCAGCCCGGCCCGGTGGGCGAACTGCTCGACGAGGCGCATGCCCTGGGCGTGCTGGGCCGCGGCGCGCTCAGCACCCCCGGACGATTCCTGCTGGCCGCCGGCGCCGACGGCGCTGCCTCCGATGCCGATGTTGCCGCCGCGGTGGCCGCGATGGCCAAGGCGTTGCCCGAACCGATCGACCATTTCTTGGTGCAGGCCGACCTGACCGTGGTGGTGCCGGGGCCGCTGAAACGTGACCTCGCCGAGGAGTTGGCCGTCGTCGCGACCGTGGAATCGGCCGGCGCCGCAATGGTTTACCGGGTGTCCGAACAGACCATCCGGTCCGCCTTGGACGTGGGCCGTACCGGTGCCGGCCTGCGGGCGTTCTTCGAGAAGCACTCCAAGACCCCGGTGCCGCAGGGGCTCAGCTATCTGATCGACGACGTCGCGCGCCGGCACGGGCAGCTGCGGATCGGGTTGGCGGCCTCCTTCGTGCGCTGCGAGGACCCCGCGTTGCTGGCCCAGGCGGTCGCCGTTCCGGCCGCCGAGGCGCTGGGGCTGCGGATGCTGGCCCCGACGGTGGCGGTGGCGCAGGCGCCGCTTGCCGATGTGCTGGCGACGCTGCGCGATGCCGGTTTCGCCCCGGCCGCCGAGGATGCCACCGGAACGATCGTCGACATCCGGCCACGCGGCATGCGGGTGCACACCCCGGCGGAACGCCGCGGGCACCGGCAGCACGCCGGTCCTGGTGACGACAGCCTGACCGCGCTGGTCCGGGTCCTGCGCACGGTGACGTCGGCGCCGTTCGACAACATCCGGCTGGACCCGGTGACGGCGATGATCATGCTCAAGCGCGCGGCGCTGGAGCGGGCCACGGTGATGATCGGCTACGTCGACGCCGCCGGGGTGGCCACCCAGCGTGAAGTGGCGCCCACCCAGGTGCTGGGTGGGCGGCTGGTGGCGTTCGATTCGACGTCGGGGCAGATGAAGGATTTCGCGATCCACCGCATCACCTCGGTGTCGTCGGCCCCCGACGACGACGCAGCGCACTAGCGACGCATGTCGGGGCAGCCCGGATAATGGGCCCCATGAGCGCTGACGGGCCGTTGATCGTCCAATCCGACAAGACCGTGCTGCTCGAGGTCGACCACGAACAGGCCGGTTCGGCGCGCGCCGCTATCGCGCCGTTCGCCGAGCTCGAGCGGGCCCCGGAGCACATCCACACCTACCGCATCACCCCGCTGGCGTTGTGGAACGCCCGAGCCGCCGGCCACGACGCCGAGCAGGTGGTCGACGCCCTGGTCAGCCATTCTCGGTACGCGGTGCCGCAACCGCTGCTGGTCGACATCGTCGACACCATGGCCCGCTACGGGCGCCTGCAGCTGGTGAAGAGCCCGGTGCACGGCCTGACGCTGGTCAGCCTGGATCGCGCGGTGCTCGAGGAGGTGCTGCGTAACAAGAAGATCGCCCCGATGCTCGGTGCCCGCCTCGATGACGACACCGTCGTGGTGCATCCCAGTGAGCGCGGCCGAGTCAAGCAGATGCTGCTCAAGATCGGGTGGCCCGCAGAGGATCTGGCGGGGTACGTCGACGGCGAGGCTCATCCGATCGACCTGGCCCAGGACGGCTGGCACCTTCGGGACTATCAGGAGATGGCCGCGGACTCGTTCTGGTCCGGTGGTTCGGGGGTAGTGGTGTTGCCCTGCGGTGCCGGCAAGACGCTGGTCGGTGCCGCGGCGATGGCCAAGGCCAAGGCCACCACGCTGATCCTCGTCACCAACACCGTCGCGGGCCGGCAGTGGAAACGCGAACTGGTGGCACGCACGTCGCTGACCGAAGACGAGATCGGCGAGTATTCCGGTGAGCGCAAGGAGATCCGACCGGTCACCATCGCCACCTATCAGGTGATCACCCGGCGTACCAAGGGCGAGTATCGGCACCTGGAGCTGTTCGACAGCCGCGACTGGGGGCTGATCATCTACGACGAGGTGCACCTGCTGCCCGCGCCGGTGTTCCGGATGACCGCGGACCTGCAGTCACGCCGCCGCCTCGGACTGACCGCGACGCTGATCCGCGAGGACGGCCGCGAGGGCGACGTGTTCTCGCTGATCGGGCCCAAGCGTTACGACGCACCGTGGAAGGACATCGAGGCGCAGGGCTGGATCGCCCCGGCCGAATGCATCGAGGTGCGGGTCACCATGACCGAGAGCGAGCGGATGACCTACGCCGTCGCCGAACCCGAGGAGCGCTACAAGCTGTGCTCGACGGTGCACTCCAAGATCGCGGTGGTGCGCTCGATCCTCAAGCAGCACGCCGGCGAGCAGACTCTGGTGATCGGCGCCTATCTGGACCAGCTCGAAGAACTGGGCGAGCAGTTGGACGCCCCGGTGATCCAGGGCTCGACGCGTACCGCCGAGCGCGAGAAGCTGTTCGACGCCTTCCGTCGGGGTGAGATCTCCACCCTGGTGGTCTCCAAGGTGGCCAACTTCTCCATCGACCTGCCCGAAGCATCGGTGGCCGTACAGGTCTCGGGCACCTTCGGTTCGCGCCAGGAGGAGGCTCAGCGGCTTGGCCGGCTGTTGCGTCCCAAGGCCGATGGCGGCGGCGCGGTGTTCTATTCGGTGGTTGCCCGCGACAGTCTGGACGCCGAATACGCGGCACACCGGCAGCGGTTCCTGGCCGAGCAGGGCTACGGCTACATCATCCGCGACGCCGACGACCTGCTCGGTCCGGCGATCTGAGGAACCGGCCGGCACGGCACCGGTATCGCGGTTAGCCTGAAAAACATGGCCCTGTCCAAGGACGAGCGCGAGCACTTTCTGGCCGAGCCGCACATCGCCGCACTGTCGGTGAACGCCGGCGCCGGCCGCGGCCCCCTGACGGTGCCGATCTGGTACCAGTACGCTCCCGGCGGCGAGCCCTGGGTGTTGACCGGGGCCGGGTCGCGCAAAGCCCAGCTCATCGAGGCGGCCGGAAGCTTCTCGCTGATGGTGGAGCGCACCGAGCCGACGCTGCGCTACGTCGCAGTCGACGGCACCGTCAGCCGCATCGAGCCCGGCACCGAAGAACTGCACGCCGAGCTGGCCCACCGCTACCTGCCGCCCGATCGGGCCAAGAAGTTCCTCGAGTACGCGCTGGCCGAACTGGGCGAGCAGGTGGTCATCTATCTGCGTCCCCAGCACTGGATTTCGGCAGACCTGGGGGCGATCTAACGCGGCTCAGCGCACGCAGACGTCGGCCGGCAGCAGCAGCATCACCGGCCACAGCGCCACCGAGGTCACCGTCGCCACCTCGTAGACACTGGCCGGCGGAATGCCGTACTGCCGCTCGGCCTGCGCCTGGAGCCGTTCGACGCCGTCGGGGTGCAGGAACAGCCACACCACGCCGAGGATCACGTAGACCAGGCCGAGCCACAGCGCCACCTCGATCAGTGCCCCGACGCTGACCCGGTAGTCCAGAAAACGCAGAATCCCCCGAAACCGCGGGGTTTCGGGGGATTCCACGTTGTCCAGCTGACTAGAGAAGCGACGCCGGCGGGTTGAACCGGTCGCCGTAGGTGGCGGCCAGTTCCTGGGCCCGCGCCACGAAGGCGGCCTTGCCGCCCGGGTAGCCGGTGATGAACTGCGCGGTGCCACCGGTCCAGGCCGGGAACCCGATGCCCATGATCGCGCCAATGTTGGCGTCGGCGGTCGAGGTCAGCACACCCTCGTCGAAGCACTTCTGGGTTTCGAGCACCTCGGCGAAGAGCATCCGGTCGATCATGTCCTGCAGCGGCGGGGTGGAACTGCCCGAGTTGAACGTCTCCCGCAGGCCCGGCCACAGACCGGTGCGTTTGCCGTCGACGTACTCGTAGAAGCCGGCACCCTTGAGGCGCGACGGACGGCCGATCTCGATCATCTTGTCGACGACCTCTTCGTTCTGCTGCTTGGCCAGCGTGCCACCGGCCGCCTCGACACCCTCGCGGGTGGCGGTGGCGATCTTCTGCATCAGCTCCAGGTTGAGCTCGTCGCAGAGCTGCAGCGGAGCGGCCGGGTAGCCGGCCTGCAGACCGGCCTGCTCGATGCTGGCCGGCTCGACGCCCTCACCGAGCATCATCAGCGCCTCGTTGACGAAGGTGCCGATCACACGCGAGGTGTAGAAGCCGCGGCTGTCGTTGACCACGATGGGCGTCTTCTTGATCGCCAGCACGTAGTCGAACACCCGGGCCAGCGCCTCGTCGGAGGTCTTCTCGCCCTTGATGATCTCCACCAGCGGCATCTTGTCGACCGGGGAGAAGAAGTGGATCCCGATGAAGTCCTCCTGGCGCTTCACGCCGGTCGCCAGACCGGTGATCGGCAGCGTGGAGGTGTTCGATCCCAGCAGCGCGTTGGGCTCGACGATGTCCTCGATCTCCTGGAACACCTTGTGCTTGAGGTCCTGGCTCTCGAAGACGGCCTCGATCACGAAGTCGACGCCGGCCAGGTCCTGCGGGTCGGCGGTCGGGGTGATCTTGTCCAGCAGCGCCTGCGACTTCTCGGCGGTGGTGCGACCCCGCTCGAGTGCCTTGGCTTCCAGCTTCTCCGAGTAGCCCTTGCCGCGCTGGGCCGCCTCGAGCGAGACGTCCTTGAGCACCACGTCGTAGCCGGCCTTGGCCGACACGTAGGCGATACCGGCGCCCATCATCCCGGCACCGAGCACACCGATCTTGCGGATCGGGGTCTGCGCAATGCCCTCGGGCCGGCTGCCGCCGCCGTTGATGTGCTGCAGGTCGAAGAAGAACGCCTGGATCATGTTCTTGGCGACGTTGCCGGTGACCAGCGAGATGAAGTAGCGGGTCTCGATGCGGCTGGCGGTGTCGAAGTCCACCTGCGCACCCTCGATCGCGGCGGCCAGGATCGCCCGCGGCGCGGGCATGTTGGCCCCCTTGACCTGCTTGCGCAGCAGGGCCGGGAACGACGGCAGGATGGCCGCCAGGGCAGGGGTGGCCGGGGTGCCGCCGGGCATCTTGTAGCCCTTGGCATCCCACGGCTGCACTCCGGCGTCCGGGTTGGCCTTGATCCACGCCTTGGCGGCGGGCACCAGTTCCTCGACAGTCGGCAGCACCTCGTCGACCAGGCCAATCTCCTTGGCCTTGGCCGGCTTGAAGCGGGTGCCCTGCGCCAGCACGTTCATGAAGGCGTTCTGGATGCCGAGCATGCGCACCGTGCGGGCGACACCGCCGCCGCCGGGCAGCAGGCCCAGGGTGACCTCGGGCAGGCCGAGCTGGCTGCCCTTGGCGTCGGCCGCGATGCGGTGGTGACACGCCAGCGCGATCTCCAGGCCACCGCCGAGGGCGGCGCCGTTGATGGCGGCCACGACCGGCTTGCCGAGGGTCTCCAGGGCGCGCAGGTCAGCCTTGATGCCCTCGCACTGGTCGAAGACGGCCTGGGCGTCGGCCGGACCGACGTGGATCATCGCCTTGAGGTCACCGCCGGCGAAGAAGGTCTTCTTCGCGCTGGTGACGACCACACCGGTGACCGAGTCCTTCTCCTCGTTCAGGCGCTGCACCGCGTTGTGCATGGACTCGCGGTAGTGCTCGTTCATGACGTTGGCCGACCCGGTCGGGTCATCCAGGGTCAGCGTGACGATGCCGTCGGCGTCCTTGTCCCACTTGATGGTGTTCTCTGCCATTTTTTACAAGCCCTCTCAGACGCGCTCGATGATGGTGGCCACGCCCATGCCGCCGCCGATGCACAGCGTGATCAGGGCACGCTTGGCACCGCGACGCTCAAGCTCGTCGACCATGGTTCCGGTGATCATGGCGCCGGTGGCGCCCAGCGGGTGACCCATCGCGATGGCGCCACCGTTGACGTTGAGCTTCTCGTTGGGGATGTTGAGGTCCTTCTGGAACTTCAACACCACCGAGGCGAACGCCTCGTTGAGCTCGAACAGGTCGATGTCATCGACGGTCAGCCCGGCCCGGTCGAGCGCCTTGACGGTGGCCGGGGTGGGGCCGGTGAGCATGATGGTGGCGTCGGCGCCGGTGGTGGCGGTGGCCACGATACGGGCGCGCGGGGTCAGGCCCTGCGAAGCGCCGGCCTTCTCGCTACCGATCATCAGCAGGGCGGCACCGTCGACGATGCCGGAGCTGTTGCCGCCGGTGTGGACGTGGTTGATGCCCTCGACCCAGTGGTACTTCTGCAGCGCCACATCGTCGAAGCCGCCCATCGCGCCGATGCCGTCGAAGGCGGTGCGCAGCTTGCCCAGGCCTTCCAGGGTGGTGTCGGGGCGCATGTGCTCGTCGTGGTCCAGGATCAGCAAGCCGTTCTGGTCACGCACCGGGATGACGGACTTGGCGAAGTAACCGCCCGACCAGGCAGCGGCCGCCCGCTGCTGGCTCTGCAGCGCGTAGCTGTCGACGTCCTCGCGCGAGAAGCCCTCGATGGTGGCGATCAGGTCGGCGCCGATGCCCTGCGGGGCGATGTAGTTGTCGTAGGTGAAGGGCACGTCGGAGAACATCGCGCCGCCGTCGGAGCCCATCGGGATCCGGCTCATCGACTCCACACCGCCGGCCAGCACCAGGTCGTCCCAGCCGGAGCGCACCTTCTGCGCGGCAACATTGACGGCCTCGAGCCCGGAGGCGCAGAACCGGTTGAGCTGCACGCCGCCGACGGTGTCGGGCAGGCCCGCGGCCAGCACCGCGGTGCGGGCGATGTCGCCGCCCTGGTCACCCACGGGCGAGACGCAGCCCAGAACGACGTCGCTGATCAGGCTCTCGTCCAGGTCGGGGTGGCGGGTGCGCAGTTCGTCGATCAGGCCGACGACCAGGCTGAGCGGCTTGACCTCGTTCAGCGCGCCGCCGCGCTGCTTGCCGCGCGGGGTGCGAATGGCCTCGTAGATGAAGGCTTCTTCGGACATGGGCGATTCCTCTTCAGTATTTGGTATTCGATGCGGATCGACTGCGTCTTGGTCGGAGCGTAGTCCCCGAATTCCCAGCCTAACAGGGCGGCCTATCAACCGGATGGTTGGTCCTTCTGGGGGCCCGGTTTCGGCCGCTCCTTCGCCGAGCGTGAAGGTGGCTTCACGCTGGGAGCCTGAACGTGAAGCCAACTTCACGCTCGGCTGTCCGACGACGCCCTCTAGGCTCGGGTCCCATGACGGCGCGGATGGTCTCACGGCTGGAGCCCTATGCCACCACGATCTTCGCCGAGATGTCGGCGCTGGCCGCACGGATCGGCGCGGTCAACCTGGGCCAAGGCTTCCCCGACGAGGACGGCCCGCCCGCGATGCTCGAGGCCGCCCGGGCCGCGATCATCGATGGCGTCAACCAATACCCGCCCGGGCCCGGCATCCCCGCCCTGCGCGAAGCCATCGCCGGGCAGCGCGCCCGGAAATACGGGATCGACTACGACCCCGACACCGAAGTCCTGGTGACCGTAGGGGCTACCGAGGCCATCGCCGCCGCGGTGCTCGGTCTGGTGGAACCGGGTTCCGACGTGGTGCTGCTCGAACCGTTCTACGACTCCTATTCCCCGGTGGTCGCCATGGCCGGGGCGCGACGGGTCAGTGTGTCGCTGGTTCCCGACGGGCGCGGATTCGCCTTGGATGCCGACGCGTTGCGGCGCGCCATCACCCCGGCGACCCGGGCGCTGATCGTCAACTCACCGCACAATCCGACCGGCACGGTGTTCACCGAATCCGAGTTGGCCGAGATCGCGCGCATTGCGGTGGAGGCCGATCTGCTGGTGATCTCCGACGAGGTCTATGAGCACCTGGTCTACCCGGGTTCCCAAGGACGGACCCATCACCCGCTGGCCGCCTTCGAGGGGATGGCGGAGCGCACCATCACCATCTCCAGTGCGGCGAAGATGTTCAACTGCACCGGCTGGAAGATCGGGTGGGCGTGCGGGCCGGCCGAGCTGCTGGCCGGGGTGCGGGCCGCCAAGCAGTACCTGAGTTATGTCGGCGGTGCGCCGTTTCAGCCGGCGGTGGCGCTGGCGCTGAACACCGAGGAAGCCTGGGTGGCGGCGCTGTGCGCGACCATGCAGGCGCGCCGCGACCGGTTGACCGACGGCTTGCGGGGCATCGGATTCGAGGTGCACGACAGCTTCGGCACCTATTTCCTGTGCGCCGATCCCCGCCCGCTGGGCTATGACGACAGCACGGCGTTCTGCGCCGAGCTGCCGCACCGGGCCGGGGTGGCCGCGATCCCACTGTCGGCGTTCTGCGTGCCCGGTTCGGAAGCGACCGCTCCCGATGTCTGGAATCACTTGGTGCGGTTCACCTTCGTCAAACGTGAGGACACCATCGACGAGGCGATCCGGCGACTGGAGACGCTGCGCGACGGGCCGGCTACGGCTCGGTAGGGGCGTCGTCGCCCATGATTTGCTGACGCAGCCGTTCGGTGGCGATGCTCAGCACCAGCTTGCTGGCGCGCCGGACGATGAACTCCGGGATCGGCCCGGACGGCTCGACGGTGATGTCGAAGCGCACCCTCGTGCTGTCGGGACCTTCACGAGTCAGGGTGTATTCAACGTGCTGGGCGCGCTGCTGGGCCGTCGCCTTGGCATCCCAGACCATCCAGTCCGGACCCCAGTGGTATTCCAGGATCTCCTTGTCCACCAAGCCCAGAATCTTGATGGTGGCCAGCACGTGATGGGGACGGCCGTCCTCGTACTTGTCGAGGACTTCGATGCGCTTGTGCACCGGCGACCACGAAGCCAACTCGGACACATCAGCGAGCGCGTCGAGGATTTTCTCCGGCGGCGCGTCAATCACAATTTCCCGCGATGCTCGAACAGCCACTAGATCGAGCCTAACGCCGAGCCCTCCCGGCGGCGGGATTTCATCGCAGGTGAAGTCAGCGACTCTTCTTGATCTTGAGCACCTGGTCGCGCAGGCCGTCGGTGGCGGTCTTCATGCCGCCCTTGAGCGTGCTCTTGAGCAGGAACCCCGGGATCGGGATCGACGGGTCGACATCCATGTCGAACCGCACCTTGGTCTTGTCGCCCTGCGGCGTCAACGTGTACTTGGCGTCCTGCGCCTTGAGCTGACCGGCCGACACCAGGGTCCAGCCGACACTGTCGTCGGTCCAGCTGTACTCGACGACCTGCTCGTCGGTGAGGCCCGCCGCCTTGATCTTCATCCGCACCCGACGCGGGCGACCGTCGTCGTAGGTGTCGAGCACCTCAGCACTCTGGTACTGCGGCGACCAGGACGGAACAGACTCGACGTCGGCGAGGACCTCGAAGATCTCCTCCGCGCTCGCTTCGATAACCACCTCGCGGGAATCCTTGACTGCCATGGCAGGCACCCTAACCACGCGGGCGGTGATGTGTGGGGATTTGGGCCGCCCGAGAGTCGCCCCATCACCGGGTGGCGGTGGCACGATGGAGGTCATGCATGTGACCGTCCGGATTGCCGCACCCCTGCTGGCCGCCGCGGCACTGACCGCCGCGCCGGCCGCCCACGCCGATGACGCGAGCTACCTGGCCCGGGTCAACGCCGCCCCGGTGGCGATCCCGGTCGCCGATCACGTCAAGGTGACCTCAGGGCACTACATCTGCGCCGAGTTGCGGATGTACGGCCACACCGGGACTTACCGCTCCGGCATCTCGCCGGGTGACCTGGTGCGTCAGCTGACCAACACCTTCTATTACAGCCCCGAAGCCGCCGACGTTCAGATACAGGCGGCGCAGGCCGAGATCTGCCCGGAGACGTTGCGGCCCTAAGGCTTAGCCGAGGCCGAACCCGGCGCCCGGGCCGCCCTTGGTGTTGAGGTCGTCCAGGATCGCCTTGAACCTGACGATCCCCGGCCCCGACTGGTCCAGCGGCGCGGTCGGGAAGCTTCCGTCGCGGACCATGGCGATCAGCAGGTTGTCGATGGTGATCGGCGACCCGTCATCACCGGGCTTCCACCACTCTTCACCGGCGGTGTCCACGCCGGCAGGCGCTAGGTCGTAGCAGTTGAGGCCGGTGCCGCGGCCGAGCTTGCAGGCCTGTTTGGGGGCGGCAGGTTCCGGGGCGGCGGGTTCTTCGGTGGCGGGTTCTGGGGCGGCGGGTTCTTGGGTGGTGGCGGGTTCTGCGCCCGCGGGTTCTTGGGCGGCAGGTTCCGGCTCTTTCGGACCCAGGCCGAAGATCCCAAAGCCTTCGTAGTCGCCGATCGGCTTCACCTTGACCGGATCGAACTCGATCACGGCGTAGCCCAGTCCCTCGTCGGCGGCCACCACCGTGCCCACAGCGCCGTGGTCTTCGGCTCCCTCGACGACCACGGACGAGCCCGGCCCACCGCAATTCGCGGCGGTCAAACCGATCAGCCGGCCGGCACTGTCGTGCCCCATCGCGGTCAGGGTGCAGAGTGTGTCGTCGTGCAGCACGATCGCGGCACCGCCGCCGAGCTGGATCTTGTCACTTACCGCAGCAGCGGTGGGCGGCCCGGCGGAGGCGACGAGCACGACACTGGCTAGGGCGGTTCGTCGAATGACTGCGAGAGGCACAGCGGTTCAGTTTATGGGCGTGACGCCGTGCTGCCGGGGAACCAACGCCGACGGACGGCCTACTGGCAGATCGCCGGGGTCACATGAAGAAGCCGGCCGGCCCCACCGCCGCCCCCATCCGGGGTACGTACTGATCGAAGTACACCCGCGCGATGAGGTCGCGGCGACTGCGCACGCCGGCCTTGGCGAACACCGACTTGAGGTGGTCCTGGACGGTGTACGCCGAGACGTGCAGCGCCACCGCTATCGCCTTGGTGTCGCAGCCCTGCAGCACCATGCGGGTCACTTCGCGTTCCCGGGGTGTGAGACCGAACGCCGCGACCACCAGGGCCACGATCTCGGGTGGTCTGGCCTCCTCGATCGTGACCACGACGTCGCCGGTAGCCCCGTCGGGGCCGTCCATCGGCGACGCATGCAGCACCTGCCAATGACCCGACGGCATCCGCAGCCGTGCGGTGGGCAACGGCACCTCGGAGTCGGTCGCCATCGCCCGCGCCGCGCTGGCCATCCCGGCGATGATGCCGTAGGGGGCGCCGGCGTCGCCCAGTGTGGCGAGCTCCTCGAGCACCTGTGTCGCGCCTCGGCTGATCTGTGCGATCTCCCCGGCGGCGTTGACGACGACGACCGCGGGACCGCGCGCCGACGGGGCCTCGGTCTCCGCGGCGCCGAGCCGGGTCAGGATTCCGCTGCGCACTCCGCGGGCGAACGCCGCCGACAGCGATTCCAGGAACGTCAGGTCGTCCTCGGCGAACGGGGCGCCGTCGTCGCGGAACAGTGCCAGGCAGCCCCACATTCCGGTGTCGTCGCGCATTAGCAGGCGCGCTTCGTCGGTGAATCCGTAGACCGGCCGGATCAGCTGGTGGGTGCGCGGTGACCCGTCGACGACGTCCTTGGGCAGTTGAAGCATCGACACCGCGCGGATGTCGTGGTGCACCAGGGAGCGGAAGGAGGTGAATTCGCCGAAGCCGTACTCCAACTGGCCGAAGAGCAGGTCGTCGTCGCGGTTCGGGGTGAGTGCTCCGTATTTGCGCGCGCTGGTCAGCATCAGCGACGCCGGGTCATGCGTACCCACGCACGCACCGACCCACGGCACCGCGCGGCCGACCGCACCAACCGCCTCCTGCACGAAGTGATCCAGGTCGAGTCCGGCGCGCGACAGCACGTCGATGTCGCCCCGCACCCGTTCGGCGGTCAGGCCCGCGATCATGCGGGTCATTATTGCGGCCCTGCCCGCCGGGGACCATCCCAGATGTCTGGGGGCCGAAATTCCCCCAGCCGGCGGGATGGCGGGTGCCCGCGGCGCGGACCAGGCTGGTGCACGTCCAGCGATTCACCAGCTGGTTCGTCGAGAAAGGAGCTCCATGACGATCAGCCCCACCGACCTCGGTGCACTCGTGCTGGCCGGCGCCGCCTACCTGCCGAGCCAGCCGGAGTACGAGCTCGCCTGCCTGCCATGGAACGTCGCGGTCGCGCAGCGGCCGCCGGTGGTGGGCGTGCCCAGGTCGGTGGCCGAGGTGGTGCAGTTGGTGCAGGCCGCGGTGGCCTGCGGGCTGCGGGTTGCTCCGCAGGCCACGGGGCACGCGGCCGCCGCGCTCGCCCCCGACGCACTCGATCGCACCCTGCTGCTGCGGCTGCATCGACTGACCGGTGTCGACGTCGACCCGCGCACCCGCACCGCCCGGATCCTCGGCGGTACGCTGTGGAGCGAGGTGCTGGCAGCCTGCGCGCCGCACGGGCTGACCGCTGTCCATGGCAGTGCCGGTGATGTGTCCGTGGTGGGCTACCTGCTCGGCGGTGGCATCTCGTTCTATGGCCGGACGTACGGCCTGGGTTCGTCGACGGTGCGAGCAATCGAAGTGGTGACCGCCGACGGGGTGCTGCGGCGGGTGTCCGCCACCTGCGAGCCCGACCTGTTCTGGGCGATCCGCGGTGGTGGCGGCAGCTTCGGTGTGGTGGTCTCGATCGAGGTCGAGCTGCTCGAGCTCCCGGATGTGGTGGGCGGGATGCTGCTGTGGGATCTGGCCGAGGCGCCACACGTGCTCCCCGCGTGGGTGCGGTGGAGCGCCACCGCACCGGAGTCCGCCACCACTGCGCTTCGGCTGATGCGGTTCCCCCCGACACCCGAACTGCCCGACGCCGTGCGTGGTCGCCAACTGGTGGTCGTCGACGGCGCGGTGCTCGGCTCGGATGCCGAGGCCGACGCACTCCTGGCGCCACTGCGAGCATTGCGGCCCGAACTCGACTCCTTCGGGCGGATACCGTCGCACGCCCTGCTCGCTGTGCACATGGATCCGCCCGGCCCGACGCCGACGGTGACCGATCACGCACTCCTCGGCGAGCTTTCCGACGGGGCGGTCGCCGCACTGCTGTCCGTAGCGGGACCCGACGCGCAGACCTCACTGATGTTCGCCGAGCTGCGGCACCTCGGCGGCGCCTTCCGACGCACCATCGACGCCGCGCTTCCCCGCATCGACGCCGAATACGCGTTGTTCACCGCGGCGATAGCGGCGAGCCCCGAACTGGCGGCGCTGGGGCTGAAAGACACCGCCGACGTCGTCGCGGCACTGGCGCCCTGGTCCACCGGAGCGTCGCTGGGCAATTTCGATGAGCGCCCCGGCGATGCCTCGACGGCCTTCCCCGAGGCGGTCTGGAGCCGGCTGCAGCGGGTGCGCGAAGAGTATGACCCGCAGCGGATCTGGGTGGCGGCGCACGAGGTCAGCGCGGCCATGTCCGGCGTGCGGTAAGCGGGCGAGTGCGTAGCAACTGGGTGTGTGGCTGGAGGGCACCGGTGCCAGACGAGCGAAGTTTGTCGGTAGCTGCTGGCAACCTCACCGGCGATAAGGAAAGTACGAACTCTTCGATTCCACACCGGATTTGGCCCCGCCGCACTGTTCGACAAAGCGCGTGAGCAGCTGAAAGGATTGGACGGCCTGGATCTGGAGATACCGCATGCAAAAGCCCGCTTCGATGAACGCGGAGTTCCACTGCCGTACCTGACAGACTTCCAGCCGGAGTGCTGGGAGGTGATCACCGTGGAGACCGCGGTGCGCACCGGCCGCGTCACCTACATGTCGCTGCGCCGCAAACTCGAGTCCAAAAGTTATCTCTGGATCGTTCTCGCTTTCGAGCACGTAATCACCGCGTGGGTCACCGAAAAGCCCACTACCCGCGCAACGGACCCTCTCATCGTGAAAGACGGACCGGCTTGGGACGCGGTTGCACAAGGACGGAAGGGCTCGTTCGCCGGGTGGGCGGACGCACGCGCTCACCTCGATCGCGCGCAACGGATACTCGCGGCTCTGGCCTCCATGCCCGAACGGCCCAGTGGGGACCGACTCACTCACGCCGCACAACGCGTACTCGCGGGTGACACCTGGAACGAGGCTGCGGTCGAGGCCGGGTGGCCTAGCCGCCGAAGCATGGACCAGGCGATCGCCCGACTGTTCCGGGCCAGCAAGCGAAGAGAACTCGAAGGAATTGATGGCTGACATGTCCGCACCACCCTCGCAATGGCACCGCCGAGGGCAGCTAATCCCAGGGCTTGAACGTGCCCGCAAAGCAAGAAAACCACCTGCTACCAGGTGGTCCTCGTGGTGGCCAGGGCCGGGATCGAACCGGCGACCTTCCGCTTTTCAGGCGGACGCTCGTACCAACTGAGCTACCTGGCCGGAAGGCACCAGGTGCCTCGCCGTAAATAAAAGCGACCCTGACGGGACTTGAACCCGCGACCTCCGCCGTGACAGGGCGGCGCGCTAACCAACTGCGCCACAGGGCCTTGCTTGCACTGCTTCACTCCCGGCGTTTCCGCCGGATGCGAGTACCCCCAACGGGATTCGAACCCGTGCTACCGCCGTGAAAGGGCGGCGTCCTAGGCCACTAGACGATGGGGGCCAGAACCGAATCTCTCCGAGGCACTCACAACGCTTCACGTTGGGAGCTTGGCTAGCTTAGGGCACAGGAGCCCGAATCCTCAAACCCGGCCCCCATCGAGCACGATCGGGCAGGCAGTATTCTGTTCCAGCACGGCCCCTATAGCTCAGTTGGTAGAGCTACGGACTTTTAATCCGCAGGTCGCAGGTTCGAGCCCTGCTGGGGGCACCACACCACCGTCCATCCGCCACATCGGCGGGCCCGCCCGCTGTGATCCGATTCATACCGCGGCACCGGGCAGAACGGCGCTCAAGTAGGTCATTTCGTCGAACGCGATCGCCAGTTCGTCATCGCCGTACTCCAGGCTGCACTCGGCGTAGAGGTCACGGACTTGGCGACCCGTTACCGTCCATCCCGCGCCGGTCAGGTACTCGATGATGTGGTTGCGTTCGCCGTGGTAGATCAGGTCGCCGATCTCCACTTCGAACCCCAGCGCCGACATCTTCTCTCGGTGTTCACGCCACGCCGGGCTGGCGAACACCGACGTGTCGCTGATGAACTCACAAGCCACCCGGCTGCCCGGTGCGCTCAGCGACTTGATGGTGTCAAACAGGGCGTCCTGGGCGTCCGGTTGCAGGTAGATCAGCAAGCCCTCGGCGCTCCACACGGTGGGCGCCTGCGGGTCGAAGCCGGCGGCCTTAAGGGCCGTCGGCCAGTCGTCACGCAGGTCGATCGAGACGGTGCGGCGCTCGGCGGTGGGCTCGGCGCCCAGGTCACGCAACGTGTTGGTCTTGAACTCGATCACCTCCGGCAGGTCGACCTCGTAGACCACGGTGCCCGCCGGCCAGTCCAGTCGGTAGGCACGGGAGTCCAGTCCAGAAGCGAGGATGACGGCCTGGCGGATGCCGCTGCGCGTCGCCGACAGGAAGTGCTCGTCGAAGAATCGGGTCCGCACGCCCATGCCGTGGCCCATCCGGATCGGGTCGAACTCACCGCCCTCGACGACGGGGATGTCGCCGTCGACCATCCGGGTGAAGAAGTCGATGCCGACCGCGCGCACCAGCGGTGCCGCCCAGGGGTCGTTGATCAGCTTGTCCGGGCCCGAGGTGGCCAGGGCGCGCTGCGCCGCCACCATGGTCGCGGTTGCCCCCACGCTGGTGGCCAAGTCCCAGCTGTCACTGTCCGTACGCGCCATCGCGATGCCTCTTTCGGTTACTCAAACTATCTAGCCAGGCTACCGACCACTGTGTACCACGGCACCGGCGACGATCGTCAGCGTCACCAGGGCGGCGTCGAGGGCGACCGGATCACCGCTGAGCACACACAGGTCCCCGGGCTCGCCGACGGCGACGCTGCGCGGTGTCGCGGGCCGATCGGCCCGGCCGGTGAAGCCCTGCAGCGCGGCACGGGCCGAGATCCGCTCCCCCGGCCCCAGCACGGCTCCACTGGGTGTTGCCCGGTGCACAGCGGCGCGCATGGCCGCCCAGGGATCGCCGTCGCCGAAGGGCGTGTCGGTGGACAAGGCCACCGGAATGGCGTTGCGCTGCAATGAGGCAACCCGCCACAGTTCGTGGTGGCGCTCGGCTTCGATGGTGGCGAGGTAGTCGTCGCCGCGTTCGGCGACGAAGTTCGGCTGAGTGACGACCGTGATCCCGAGTGCGGCGAGATCGGCCAGCCGGTCGTCGGGCACGACCGCGGCGTGTTCGATGCGGTCGCCGCGGTGCGGCCCGGTGGCCTGCCATGCGGCGATCGCGACGGTGAGCTGGGCGTCGGTGACACAGTGCAGTGCCACACCGTGGTCGCGGTTGTGGTTGTCGGACAACGCTTTTATCAGCGCATCCAGATCCAGTCGGTCGTCGTCGAGGATGATCTTGGTTGGCCCGAGCGTGATACCGGGCGCCGCAATGGCCGCGGCGGGCGCCAGGCAGTGCAGCCGCTGCAGCAACTCACCCGAGCCGCGGGCGGCAGCGAACGCGGCGATATCGGCGTCGCCATGGCCTGGGGTGGCGTCGGTGATTCCGGTGACTCCGCGGGCCGCCAGCTGCCGGCTCAGCCGGGCCAGTGAGGGTTCGCGGTGCGGCAGCTGGGGCGCGGGATCGCCATGGGCGCGCAAGAGTCGCCCGTCGGGGTGGTCGGTCATCCCGGTGCGGGCCAGGCCGGCGGAATTCAGCACCCACAGCGCGCCGCTGCGGTGCGCCACCCGCGCCGGTAGCTGCGGTAAGAACCGATCCAGCAGTGCGGCGGTCAGTTCGCCGGCGACGGATTCGTGGTAGCCGTAGCCACGCACCCAGCCGTCGGAGTCGGGTGTGGCAGCCCGCAATGCGGCGGCCAGTTCATCGAAGGTGCGCACCATCGGCGGGCCCAGGCACAGCGAATCCAGTGCCGCGGCCGCCGACCGCAGGTGCACGTGGTGGTCGTGCAGCCCGGGAATCACGGTGGCGTCGCACGCGTCGAGGACGTCTTCGCCGCGGTGCGCCGTCAATGCCGGTGCGATTTCCTCGATGGTGTCGCCGAGCCGGATGTCGACCCGCGACCCGTCCAGCAGTACCGCTCGCCGAATCAGCACCGCGCCGCCACCAGGTCGCTGATTCGGGCGTTGTCGGACCCCAGCGCCGGCCCGGCGCCCTCAATGCGAGGGAGTGGCGGCGGCAGGGCCGCAACCTCACAGGCCGGAGCGTGCCCGGGCAGGGCGGCGTAGTTGGCGGCGACGGCGGCCAGTGCCACCGTGATCAGCTCGCCGCCGCCGCGCGCCAACGAATCGGCAACCGCCGCAGCGGCTTCGATCCCGGTCAGCGGGTCGGCGATCGCGTCGGCGCAGAACACCGGACCATCACCCACCAATCCCCCGGCAACCGCGGCGTCGTCGCCGAACCCGGCGTAGCCGCTCTCGGCGCCATGCGCGGTGATCTGCAGCCATACCCGCCCCGGCCGGCCGGCCACGTCGAGCGGACCCAGGCGGCGGCGGGCCAGGGCGGCCGGTCGAGAGCCCTCCAACACCACATCGGCGACGCTGAGCAACTGCGCCAAGATCGCGGTGTCGCGGTCGAAATCCACGGCACAGGAAAGCTTTCCGCCGTTCATCCAGCCGAAGAAGGAGCTGGGCCCGACGCGGGTGCCGTCCGGGCGCGACGGGCTTTCCACCTTGATCACCGTCGCCCCGGCCTGGGCCAGCAGTCGTCCGCACAGCGGTCCGGCCCACAGTGACGTCAGGTCGACGACAAGCGCGCCTCGCAGACCGCGGACCTGGCCCACCGGCCCCACTCGGCGCACCACCGGTGCGGAAGGGGCCGTCTCGCCCAGCGCGGCGGCGGGCAGATCCAGCAGCCGCGCCCGCGCCACGACCTCGCCCACCGGCCGCGTCGAAGACCAGCCGGCGATCCCCGCCCACGGCTCGCAGCACTCGGATTCGATCAGGGCGGGCACGGCGTCGAGGTCGTCGGCGCGCGAAAGCGTAAGCGCCCACCAGCCGTCCGCGGCGGCCAGCAGCCGCGAGGCTCCCCCGGCCGATATCCGCCCGGCACGCGTCCAGCCCAGCAGCCCGGCCCGCCCGGCCAGCAGCTCCGCGGCGTCGGCCTGGGCGCCGGTCGCGGCGGTGAAGCGGCCCAGCACCTGCGCAGCGCGCTGCAGCACCGCGGCCCGGGAGAAATCCGGACGGCCGTCGGGCTGACCGGTCAGCCAGGCCAGCCCGGACGCACCCCAGGCTTCCTTTGCAGTCATGACGCGATCTCGTCGACCAGGCCCCAGCGCAGCGCGGTCGCCGCGTCGATGGTGCGGCCGGACAGGATGAGATAGGCGGTGCGCCACCGGCCGATGCGGCGGGTGACGCTGACGGTGCCGCCGGCGCCTGGGATCAGGCCGAGGCTCAGCTCGGGCAGGCCCAGCAGCGTGGCGGGGTGTGCTCGCACCCAGCCGCAGAAGGCGGCCATCTCCAGGCCACTGCCCAGCACCTGACCGTGGATCTCGGCGCGACAGCGCGCCCCCAGCCGTGTGGTCAGCGCCTCTAGCGCCAGCGCCGGACTGTGCCGGGTGCGGGCCAGATGCGCGCTGGGCACGTCGGTGAACCCGCCGAACTCGGCGAGGTCGCCACCGCTGCAGAACGACGGCCCGACACCACTGAGCACCATTTCGTCGATCGAGGGGTCGGCGGCGGCCACGGCCAGCCCGTCGAGCAGGACGGCCCGCGTCGCATTGTCGAACGCGTTGTGACGTTGCGGCCGGTTGAACCGCAGCCGCAAGGTGTCGCCGTCGCGGTCGAGCAGCATGGGATCGGCGACCGCCGGCACGCTGGCCGGGCCGCGGGCCGCCAGCCAGCCGGCGAACTCCGGACCGGCTTGCAGCACCGAGTAGGCCAACGATTCGGTGACCACCCCGGACCAAGCCGGTGCCGACGGGTCCACTGCGCGCAGCACGTCGTCACAGATCGCCGCGGCTTGGGGCCAGCGCGTGCAGCGGTCGGTGATCTCGGCAAGCGCCTCGGGCACCGAGGCGACTCTGATCACGCGGCGATCCGTGGTCTCGGTCTCGGTGAGGGTGAAGGTGGCGTGTTGCAGGCAGTGTTCGGCGTGCGCGGTGCCGAAGCGAGCGCCTGTCGCGATGGTGATCCCTGCGCCGGGCGCGGCGTCGGGAGCAGGGGCGTCGAGGTCGACCGTTTCGATCATGTCGCACGTCAGCGTACCCAGCGGCGGTGTTGCCACAGCCCGTACGATATCGAAACTACCGAAAAATGATAATGTCGTTCTCATGGTTGTTCGGAGGGCGCAACGGTGAGTATTTCGCTGCTGCTGGAGATGGCGGTGTCCGCCGACCCGGATCGGGTCGCGGTCGTCTCCGAGACCACCCGCTACACCGCCGCAGAGCTCAACGCCCTCGCCGACGCCGGCGCGGGAGTGATCGAGGAGACCGGTGCGGGCAGCGTGGCCTACGTCGGAATGGGTGGCGACATGCTGCCGCTGCTGCTGTTCTCTGCGGCGCGGTCCGGGCGCCCGTTCGCACCGCTGAACTACCGACTCAGCGGGCAGGCGCTGCGGGAGCTGATCGAGCGACTTCCGCAGCCGCTGGTCGTGGTGGATAAGGAATACCGCGACATGATCGGCGAGGCCGGCGAGATCGGTGTCGCGGTCATGGATTCCGACACTTTCTGCGCCCGCGCCCAGACGGCGACACCCACGGTGCAGTGGCCCGACCCCGACGATGTGGCGGTGGTGCTGTTCACCTCGGGGACCACTTCCAAGCCCAAAGCCGTTGAGCTGACCCACAACAACCTGACCAGCTACGTGACACAGACGGTCGAGTTCGGCTCCGCGGATCCCTTGGATGCCGCGCTGATCTGCGTGCCGCCGTATCACATCGCCGGCGTCGGCGCGGCGCTGAGCAATCTCTACGCCGGTCGCAAAGCGGTCTATCTGCGCCGGTTCAGCGCCGCGGAGTGGATCCGGCTGGTCAACACCGAGGCGGTGACCACCGCGACCGTGGTCCCAACCATGTTGGAGCGCATCGTCTCCGAGTTGGAAGCCCGCCCGACCCCGCTGGCCACCCTGCGCAACCTCGCCTACGGCGGCTCCAAAGTGGCGCTGCCGCTGGTACGCCGGGCATTGGATCTGCTGCCCGAAGTCGGTTTCGTCAATGCCTACGGTCTGACCGAGACCAGTTCGACGGTCGCGGTGCTGACTCCCGAAGACCACCGGACTGCCTACGGCTCCAGCGAGGAAGCCGTCCGCAAGCGGTTGGGGTCGGTCGGGCGCGCGGTGCCCGGGATCGAAGCCGTCATCCGTGACGACGAGGGCCGGGTGCTGCAAGCCGGACAACCCGGCGAGCTGTACGTACGCGGCGAACAGGTTTCAGGCAAATACACCGGCATCGGATCTGTGCTCGACGCCGAGGGCTGGTTCCCCACCCGCGACCTTGCTGTGCTCGACGAGGACGGCTACCTGTTCATCGTTGGGCGCTCCGACGACACCATCATCCGGGGCGGGGAGAACATCGCCCCCGCCGAGATCGAGGACGTACTGGTCGAACATCCCGAAGTCCGCGACGTCGCGGTGGTCGGCGCACCCGACCCGGAGTGGGGACAGATCATCGTCGCCTGCGTGGTGCCGGCACCTGGTGCGTCGCCGGATCCCGAGGCACTGCGCGAGTATGTTCGACAGCAGTTGCGAGGATCCCGCACCCCCGACCGGATCGTCTTCCGGTCGGAGTTGCCGACCACCCCGACCGGCAAGGTGTTGCGCCGGGAACTCGTCTCTGAAATCGACGCACTGCAAACCGCCAATGCCGAAGGGGCGCAATGATCAAGTCCGGTACTCGCCTGAAGAGTCAGGTCTGCGACACCCAGGTAATCGTCGTCAAGACCGCCGACAGCCTCGATGATCTGCGCGCCGGCGGCGCCCCGATGGTGCCGCTGGATGACACCACTTCCGCGGGCGCGACGCTGGACCCGGACTTCTCCGGCGGTGCGGTGATGGGCAAACGCTACGTCGACGAGGCGGGCGCCGAGGTGCTCGTGACCAAGGCCGGCGCCGGAACCTTGAGCATCGGTACCGCGCCGCTGAGCATCAAGGAAGCCAAGCCGCTGCCGGCCAGCGACTAGCGCTCAACTGGCCGGCTCGTCGGCCGTTTCGGATTCGTCGCCGACGCGCATCAGGTGCGCCAGGCGACCGACGAACACCGGCGGGTAGATCCCGACGCCGGCTCGAGTGATCCACTCAGAGGCGAACTCGGGTTCGTTGATCCACTGCCCGGCGCCGAGTTCGTCGTCGGCTTCCTGCAGCATGAAAATCTCGCGGGGGTTGTCGAAGGCCTGGAATATCAGGATCTTTCGGATACCGGCCGCGGTGAAGTGTTTCTCGGTGGCGTGAACATGCGAGATCAGCGCCTGGGTATCGCCGACTTCGGCCACCGCGGCGACCACGACACCCGGCGGTTCGAACTGCGGATCGGTGAGATCGATGCGCTCCACCAATGATCCGGCGAACACCGCCGGGATGTCGCTGACGCCGACGGCGTCGAACCAGGCCATGAAGGCCTCATCGCGCAGCAGGTCGACCACCGGCTGCGCGGCGTGGATCGCCATCACCGCCAGCACCCGGCCTGGATCCACTGTCGAGGTATAGACCAGAACGTGATGAGCGCCCAGGTGGGCAAGGCTGTCGCGGTGTCGCTGCATCAGCGGCCAGACCCTGGCCGGATCCGGCACCCGATAGTCCGTCACCAGCACCAGGGAGCGTGCCAGCGGGTCAGGCATCATTTCGGTCGCGCGCCGCCTGTGCCCCTCAACTGGCTGGGCTCAGGTCCGCCGCGACCGAGGTACATGCCGCCGGCCCGCAGCGGAACGTCTCGATGTGGGCGTCCCAGGCGTGCGAACTCGCCGGGTCGATGCCGGCCGCGCGCAGCGCCTGCGCCTTGAAGGCGCGAGCGGCCGCGCTGAGCCGGTGATGGCGGGCGTCGACGTCGCTGTCCAACTCGGCCGGCACGTCGCCCCACAACGTCACCTCGGTGCTGCTGTGCTCCAGCGCGTCGATCACACCCTGACGTACTTGGGCGTGGCCGTCGAACATCTCGGCGCACACCGCGATGGTCTGCGGGTGCGGCCAGTGCTCCCACTGGGTGAGCACCGACGCCAGGTCCAGCACCTTGGCACCGAGGATCTCCAGGGGGCGGGTGTCTTGCTCCTTTGAGGCGTCATCGATCAAGACCGTGACGTCCCAGCCGGCCGTCGCACGGTCATAGAGCCAGCCGCCTGCGGCCATCACGACGTCGACGACGCTGCGGCCCACGATGTCGAACCGGTAGCGCATGTCCCGCTCCCCGGCCCCGCTCACCGCTGGGCGTCCTTTTCCTGCGGAGCGAAGTCGCGGGCCAGCGTTTCCGCGTACCCCTCGAACACTTCGGTCAGGGGTATTGAGGGATCCAGCAGCCATGACATCTCCATTCCATTGATAAAGGCGATAATCTCCGCGGCCTTGACGGTCGCGTTGAGGTCTGTGCGGTAGCGGCCGTCGTCCATGCCGCGCCGGATTAGGTCGGCCACGATCTCCAGCGCGCTGCGGTACCGGTGCAGCATCCGGTCGTGCAGCGGCGCCTCGGGCAGGACGTTCTCGGCGAGCAGCACGGTGAAGGTGCCGACCATTTCGGGCGCCCGGGTGAACCGCTCGGCCACCCGCTGGATCTCCTCGATGAGGTCGCCGCTGCGGTCGGCGTGAATGTCGTCGTCGGCGTCGCGGGCATCGAGTACCGCGTGCAGCAGCTGTTCCTTGGAGGCGAAATGGTGCAACAGGCCGGCGGCGCTGACGCCGGCGTTGCGGGCGATCTGCGCCAGTGAGGTGTTGCGCCAGCCATTGCGCGCCAGCAGGTGCTCAGCCGCCAACAGAATCCGCTGCCTGCGGTCCTCGCCTTTGGCGAGAAGTGTGGCGTACGGCCGGGGTGATGTCACCGGTCTCCTTCACTTAACCAACCAAGTGAACACACAGTAGGTTGGTTAGGCCCGCTGTGACAAGGGTCTCATCCAACAAATTTCGGTTACGAGCTCACAACCGCGGGGTCCCGGTCTACAAACCCAGCGACTTGGCGACGATCATCTTCATCACCTCGCTGGTCCCGGCATAGATCCGGGCCACCCGCGCATCGGTGTACAGCCGCGCGATTGGGTATTCCATCATGTAGCCGTAGCCGCCGAATAGCTGCAGACAGCGGTCGATGACCCGGGCCTGCATCTCGGTGCAGAACAGTTTGGTGCGGGCGGCGTCGGCGCCCGACAACACTCCCTCGACGTGGTCGGCGACCGCCCGGTCGAGCATGCACTGGGCGGCCTCGATCTCGGTGGAGACCGCCGCCAACTCGAACTTGGTGTTCTGGAACGACGCGACCGGCGAGCCGAACACGTTGCGGTTCTGGACGTAGTCGATGGTCGCCGCCAGCGCTGAGCGGGCCTGCGCGACCGACCCGACCGCCACCGTGAGCCGCTCCTGGGCGAGGTTGTGGCCCAGGTAGCTGAAGGCCTCGCCGTCGGCCCCAAGCCGGTTGGCCACCGGAACCCGCACATCGGTGAAGGACAACTCGGCGGTGTCTTGAACCTTGCAGCCCATCTTGTCCAGCTCGCGGCCGCGCTCGAAGCCGGCCATGCCCTCCTCGACCACCAGCAGGGTCAGCCCGCTGCGACGGTTGTCGGGGTCGGTCGAGGTGCGCGCCACCACGATCACCAGATCGGCCTGGATGCCGCCGGTGATGAACGTCTTGGCTCCGTTGAGGATGTAGTCGTCGCCGTCTCGCACGGCGGTGGTGCGCATCCCAGCCAGATCCGATCCGGTGCCGGGCTCGGTCATCGCGATCGCCGTGAGCAGCTTGCCGGCCGCCATCCCGGGGAACCAGCGCGCCCGCTGTTCGGTGTTCGTGTAGTGCAGGAAATACGGCAGGATCACCTCGAGCTGGGTGCGGACCGTGGACAGCGTGACCAGGGCGCGCGCCGCTTCCTCCTGCAGCACAACGTTGTAGCGGTAGTCCTCGACGCCCGCACCGCCGTACTCCTCGGGGATGGCCATGCCCAGCATCCCCAGTGATCCCAGGTGCTCGAACACCTCGCGGGGCATCCGGCCGGCCTTCTCCCACTTGGGGTATTCGGGCACCACGTGCTTCTCGATGAAGTCGCGGGCCAGTTCCCGGAACGCTTCGTGGTCTTGGGTGAACAGATCGCGACGCATGGAACTACTCCCCTAGCCGACCAGCTCGACGATGGTGGCGTTGGCGGTACCGCCGCCCTCGCACATGGTCTGCAGGCCGTAGCGAATCCCGTTGTCGCGCATGTGGTGAATCATCCGGGTCATCAGCACCGCCCCTGACGCGCCGAGCGGGTGACCCAGCGCGATCGCCCCGCCGAGCGGGTTGAGCCGCTTGGCGTCGGCTCCGGTCTCGGCCAGCCACGCCATCGGCACCGGGGCGAAGGCCTCGTTGACTTCGACTACGCCGATCTCATCGATGCCCAGTCCGGCACGCCCCAGCACCTTCGCAGTCGCCGGGATGGGCCCGGTGAGCATCAGCACCGGGTCGGCGCCGGTCACCGCGCCGGCGGTGTAGCGCACCAGCGGGGTCAGCCCGCGCCGGGCGGCCTCGTCCTCGCTCATCACCAAAAGTGCTGCGGCGCCGTCGGAGATCTGCGACGAGTTGCCGGCGTGGATCAATCCGTCGTCACGAAAGGCCGGCTTGAGTCCGGCGAGCTTCTCCGCGGTGGTGCCGCGACGAATGCCCTCGTCGGCGTCCACCACGGCGCCGTCGGTCGCGACCGGGACGATCTGATCGCGGAACGCACCGATGTCCTGGGCGGCGGCGGCCAACTCGTGGGAGCGCGCCGAATACTCATCGACCTGGGCGCGGTCAAAGCCCCACTTTTCGCAGATCATCTCGGCGCCGATGCCCTGGTTGAACTGGAAACCGTCATAGCGGGCAAGCGCTTTCGGGCCGAAGGGTTCGCCGGTGGCACGGGCCGCGCCGAGCGGAACCCGACTCATCACCTCCACGCCGCCGGCGACCACGATGTCCTGTTGGCCCGACATCACGGCCTGAACGGCGAAGTCCAGCGCCTGCTGGCTGGAGCCGCAGGCCCGGTTGACGGTGGTTGCCGGGACGTGCTCGGGCCAGCCCGCGGCCAGCACCGCGTACCGGCCGATGTTGGAGGACTGATCGCCCACCTGCGACACGCAGCCCCACACCACGTCGTCGACGGTGCCGGGGTCGGTTCCGGTGCGCTCCATCAGTTCGTTGAGCACGATCGCGGACAGGTCCGCGGCGTGGGTGCCGGCTAGCCCGCCGTTGCGCTTTCCGACGGGGGTGCGCACCGCTCCGACGATCACCGTGGGTCGCATCTGACTACTCCGATCTCGTTGACTTCGGCGGCCACCCGCCGGTGAAGCGCGGCGGACGTTTCTCGGCGAACGCCGCATAGGCTTCCGCGGCATCGGTGCCCGCGAAGTTCACGATCTGGGCCCGCGCCTCATTGGCCAGGGCCTCGGGCAGGGTGGCATCGGCACCCTGATTGAGCAGCGCCTTGGTCTGCGCCAGCGCTCGCGGCGGGCCGGCGGCCAGTCGGTCGGCGAGGTCGTCGACGAAGGCGTCGATCTCGGCGGCACCCACCACCCAGGTCACCAGGTTCAACGCCTGCGCCTCGTCGGCGTCGATGGTTTCGGCCAGCAGTGCGAGCCGCTTCGCCTGTTGCAGCCCGACGAGTTTGGGCAGCAACCAGGATCCGGCCAGATCGATCGAGAGCCCACGCTTCGAGAAGATCTGGCAGAACGTCGATTCCGGTGTCGCCACCACCAGATCGCAGCCCAGCGCCAGATTCCAGCCGGCCCCCACCGCGACGCCGGCCACCTTCGCAATGGTGGGGATGGTCAACTCGTGCAGGGCCAGTGCGACGTCGGAAAGACGACGCAGCTTCTCCACCGGGTGGACGGGGTCGGGGGTGCCTATGTCGGCGCCCGAGCAGAACGCCCCACCGGCACCGGTGATCACCAGGGCCCGCAGGTCGGTGTCGTCGGCGGCGTCGCGCAGCGCGTCGCGCAGTGCACGCCACAGCTCCGGGTTGATCGCGTTCTTACGGGCGGGCCGGTTCAGGGTCAGCGTCCGCACGCCATCACGGTCGGCGCGCAGCAGTACTTCGTCGGAAGCCATCAGCGCCCAGCCTGCCGTATGACACCGTTGGCGCGCAGGGCGACGATCTCCTCGCCGGTCAGACCCAGTTCGTCCAGCACGGTGTCGGTGTGTTCGCCCAGGCCCGGCACCGCCCCCATCGGCGACTGGTAGCCGGAGATCACCGGCGGCGGCAACAACGACGGGATGGCGCCGGCCGGGGTGTCGATGCTGTGCCAGCGGTCGCGGGCGGCCAGTTGGGGATGCGCCAGCACGTCGCTGGGCGTGTTGTAGCGGGCGTTGCCGATCCCGGCGGCATCGGCGGCGTCCTGGATGTGAGCCAACTCGTGACGGACGCACCACGCGGCGATCGCCTCGTCCAGGATCGCCCGGTTCGCGACCCGGTCGGCGTTGCCGGAAAAACGTGGATCATCGGCGAGATCGTTGCGGCCCAGCAGTTCCCGGGCCAGCCGCTGCCATTCGCGGTCGTTGGTGGTGCCCAGCACCACGGTGTGGCCGTCCGCGGTCGGATACGCGCCGTAGGGCGCCACCGCCGGGGAGCTCATGCCCAGCGGCTGCTGGTCGATCCCGGAGTGCCGGGCATAGGTCAGGTGGTAGCCCATCATCTCGGCCATCGTGTCGAACAGGCTGACGCTGACCGACGGCGCCGGCGAATCAGCGTGGGCACCTGCTCCTTTGCGGCCGACCAGCAACGCCATGATCGACAGCGCCGCGTACAGGCCGGTGGTGACGTCGGCGACCGGCGGGCCCGGCTTGGCCGGGGCACCCGGGCTGCCGGTCACCGAGCACACTCCCGATTCGGCCTGCACCAGCAGGTCGTAGGCCCGTTTGTGCGACAGTGGTCCGCCGGCACCGTAGCCGTCGATCTCGACGGCGATCACGTTCGGGTGCCGGTGCGCCATCTGCTCGGGGGAAAGACCCAGCCGTGCGGTGGCACCCGGCGCGAGGTTGGACACCAGCACGTCGGCGCGGTCCAAGATGCGGCGCAGGACATCGCGTCCCGCTTCGCTCTTCAGGTCCAAGGCCACTGACTCTTTGCCCCGATTGACCCAGACGAAGTGCGCCGCCTGGCCGTGCACCACGTCGTCGTAGTAGCGGGCGAAGTCACCGCCGTCGGGGTTTTCCACCTTGATGACCCGCGCACCGAAGTCGGCCAGGGCGCGGGTGCACATCGGCGCCGACACCGCCTGTTCCAGCGCCACCACCGTGATGCCGGCCAGCGGTGCGGTTGAGGGCTGCGGCATCACATCACCATGCCGCCGTCGACCGGCAGTACCTGCCCGGTGACGTAGGAGGCGGCATCGGAGGCCATGAAGACGAACGCGCCGGCGACCTCGCCGGGCTCGGCCCAGCGCTTCATCGGGATGCGGTTCATCATGTTGGCCGCAAACTTCTCATTGGTGCGGATGGTCTCGGTCATCGGGGTCGCCGCCAGCGGCGCCAGCGCGTTGACGCAGATCTGTTTGGTCGCCAGTTCCCGGGCCAGCGATTTGGTGAAGCCGATCAGTGCCGCCTTGGCCGCCGAGTAGTTGACCTGCCCGAGGGTGCCGGTCAGGCCCGCCGCCGAGGTCACGTTGACGATGCGGCCGGTGCCGTCGGTGGGGACATACGGCAGCACGGCCTGGGTGCAGTTGAAGGCGCCGACGGTGTGCACGTCGAGCAGCAGTCGCATCGACTCGGCGGTGAGCTTGTCGAACATCGCCGGGCGGGTCACCCCCGCATTGTTGATCAGGATGTGGACCTTCCCGTCGGCCAGTTCCGCGGCCTTGGCGGCGGCCGCCTCGGCCGAGTCCCGGTCTGTGACATCGAGCGCCACCGATGCGGCCCGCCCACCAGAGGCCGAAATCCGTTCGGCCACCGCGGCTGCCGCATCTCCGTCAACGTCGGTGACCAGTACCGCCGCACCGGCTTCGGCGAGTGCGGCCGCCACTGCCGAGCCGATGCCGCCGGCTGCCCCCGTCACCACCGCGCTTCGGCCGGTCAGGTCGAAGTAGCCGGCCATCAGTAGCTCCTCGGCAGGCCGAGCACATGGGAACCCAGGAAGTTCAGGATCATCTCCTGGCTGACCGGTGCGATCTTCATCAGGCGGGACTCGCGGAAGAACCGGGAGATGTTGTATTCCTCCGAGTAGCCCATCCCGCCGTGAGTCTGCAAAGCTCGGTCGGCGGCCGCGAAACCTGCATCGGCACACAAATACTTGGCCATGTTGGCCTCACGGCCGCAGGACTTGCCGTTGTCGTAGAGCCAGGTGGCCTTGCGCAGGATCAGCTCGGCGGCGTCCAGGCGGGCCAGTGAGTCGGCGAGCGGAAACTGGATCCCCTGGTTCATGCCGATCGGCCGGTCGAACACCACCCGCTCGTTGGCGTACTTGACCGCACGGTCGAGTGCGACCCGGCCGATGCCCAGCGCCTCGGCGGCGATCAGCATGCGCTCCGGGTTGAGCCCGTGCAGGATGTAGGAAAAACCCTTGCCCTCTTCACCGATCCGGTGTTCGGCCGGGATGCGCAGGTCGTCGATGAACACCTCATTGGACGACACCGCGTTGCGGCCCATTTTGGTGATCGGCCGGATGTCGACGTGGTCGCGGTCGATGTCGGTGAGGAACAGGGTCAGACCATCGGTGGGTTTGGCCCCGCGCTTTTCCACGTCGTCGCGGGACTCGGTGCGGGTCAGCAGCAGGATCTTCTCGGACTCCAGGGCTTTGGAGATCCAGACCTTGCGGCCGTTCACCACGTAATCGCTGCCATCGCGCTTGGCGAAGGTGGTGATGCGGGAGGTGTCCAGGCCCGCGGTCGGTTCGGTGACGCCGAAGCACACGTGCAGGTCGCCATTGACGATACGGGGCAGGGTTTCGGCCTTCATCTCGTCCGAGCCGAAGACCACGACCGGCTGCATGCCGAAGATCGACATGTGGATCGAGCTGGCGGCGTTCATCCCGCCGCCCGATCGCGCCACTTCCTCGGCCAGGATGGTGGCCTCGGTGATGCCCAGACCGTGGCCGCCGTATTTCTCGGGGATGGTCATGCCCAGCCAGCCGCCGCCGGCGATGGCGTCGTAGAACTCCTGCGGGAATTCGTGCGCCTGGTCCTTGGTCATCCAGTAGTGGTCGTCGAATTTCGCCGCGAGTTCGGCGACCGACTGCCGGATCAGCTGCTGATCCTCGGTCAGTTCGAAGCTCATTCCGCCGGACATGGTTTCCTCCAGCCCATCAGCGCGTGCACGTTGTTAGCCGGAAACGAGAATAGCATTCTCGTTTACTGGGTTCCTTCGGCGTACCAGGTACGGAACTCGGCATAGTTGGGCATCTCTTCGGAGTTGGCCTTGGGGTCGATGCAGACGTGGATCACCGCGGTCCCGCCGGCGGCGAGAGCACGCTCGATGGCCGGCCCGATCTGCGTTTCGTCGTCGACGAACTCCCCGCGTGCGCCCATGCCCTCGGCGATCTTGTCGAATCGGACGTCCTTGCCCCAGTGCACGCCGGGCTGCGGCGAGGGTTGCTCGAAGGTCCGCTTGTAGACGCCGACTTCCAGACCCCATTGGTGGTCCACACCCACGACGCAGACCAACGGCAGGCCCAGCCGGGCCGCGGTCTCCAGCTCAGCGATGTGGAACAGGAACGCCGAGTCGCTGGTCAGCAGCATCACCGGCCGCTTGCCGCCCTCGGCGACCGAGGCGCCCACGGCATAGGGCAACCCGGTGCCCAGGTGCCCGAAGTTCTGGTTCCACATCACGTCGTGCGGCTTGGCCTGCGAATAGGTCCATTGGAAGATCACCGTCGCCCCGCCGTCGCGGACCATGATGCCCTCGGCCGGGAAAGCCCGAGTGGCCTCGACCACGAAACGCGCCGGGTGCACCGGGGAACGACCAGCCGGGGCGGTTTCGGCCAGTTCGGCAAGCTGGTCGGCGTCCTGTTTGATCCACCGGTCCAGGTCGGCAGAGGGGGTGCGGGGATTGCCTTTGAGCTCCTCGACCAACTGCGGAACGATGCCGCGCAGGTCACCCACCAGGGCTACGTCCACCGGCCGGTTCACGCCGATCGCCAGCGGGTCCTGTTCGACGTAGATCCACTTGCGCTCGCCGTTCTTGTCGGCCCAATGGCGGGTGGTGCCGTAGTGCACCGGCTCGCCCAGTTCGGTGCCCAGCGCCACGCAGACGTCCGACCCGGCGACTGCCTCAACGGCCGCGGTGGAGAAGCCGTAGGGGAAGGTGCGTTCTTCCAGGCCCGGGATGAACGCGGTGCCACCGGAGGTCTGGATCACCGGGCAGGCCATCAGCTCGGCCAGCTCGGCGACCGCAGGCGCACTGCGCGAGGTGTGTACCCCGTGGCCCACCAGCAGGATGGGGCTGGACGCCTTGCGGATGATCTCGGCGGCTTGCTCGACCTCGGGCGCGCCGGCTCGCTGGTTCACCAGCCGGTAGCGGTGCGGCTCGGGCGGATCGGCGACGTCGAGCTCTTCGAGAATGACGTGCGACGGGTATTCGATATAGGCCGGACCGGGAGTGCCCGACATAGCGCGGCGGATGGCCTCGTGCACGATCTCGTCGGTCTGATCGGCGTATTCGATCGACGCACTGTACTTCACCGACGGCGTGAAAAGTTCTTCCTGGCGGACGAATTGGATGCGCCCGCGCCGCACTCGGCGCTCGGTGATGCGGGCGCGCTGCCCGCCGAGGAACACCACCGGGGAGTTCTCGACCTTCGCGCACATCATGGCGCCGGCGATGTTGGCCACCCCCGGGCCCAGGGTGCCGATGCACAGGCCCGGCCGGCCGGTCATCCGCGAGGCGGCCTCGGCCATGAACCCGGCGCTCTCCTCGTGGTGCGGCGCCACCACCGACCAACCCCGTTGTTCGGCCTCGACGAACATGTGTACGAAGTTGGGGTCGGGGATGCCGAACAGCGTGTTGACGCCTTCGGCTTCGAACAGTTCCAGGATCCGGCGATAGACGGGCACACCCACTTCTCGAAACTCCTTGCTTGACTTGTTAATACCGTTGAGCGAGACGACGACGGTGCGCTGCCGGGGATCCGAACAGCGACCGGTTGAACGTGGCGCGCTTCAGGTACATGTGGATGCCGCTCTCCCACGTGTAGCCGATGCCGCCGTGCAGTTGCAGCGCTTTGCCGACCACGTCGACGGCGGAAACGCAGGCGTAGGACTTCGCCATGGCGACGGCGGCGTCCACGTCTGAGCCGTCGGACCCGCCCGTCGCCACCGACTGGACCGCATCGCGCACCAAGGTGCGGGCCACCGTGACCTTCACCAACATGTCCGCACAGGCGTGTTTGACCGCCTGGAAGGAGCCGATGGGCCGGCCGAACTGCTCGCGCGTCTGCGCATACGACACCGTCGCGGCGAGCATGGCCTCGGCCAGACCGAGGCTGTCGCACGCCACCGCGACCGCCGCACGATGCCCCAACGTCGGCGCGCTGCCGGCGAACCGCAGCACCGCCGCGTCGGCCACCTCGATCCGCTCGGCCGTAACGGCGGCGACGTGGCGGGTTTCGTCGAGCACTGGTTGCGCGGTGACGCTCAGCGTCTCGACGACGACCGCGACATCAGCACCGGACGTATCGGTCGCCACTACCAGCAGCCGGTCGGCGCCGTCGGCGTCCGGCACGAAATCCGCACGGCCGGTCAGCCGCCGCTCGGCGTCGAGGGTGAACGATCCCCCGATCACCGCAGCAACGCGGGCCCGTCCGGCGGCGACGTCGGCCAGCAGTCCGTCGCGGACCTCGCTGTCCTGCAGGCTGTTCAGCATGCCCACCGCCAGCACCGCAGAGCCCAGGTAGTGCGATGCTGCGGCGGCGCGGCCCAGTTCCTGGCAGATCACCGCGACTTCGGCGAAACTCGCCCCCGCACCGCCGAGGGCTTCGGGAACCTCCAGACCCGCCCAGCCGGCGTCGACGACGGCAGACCAGTCGACCGCGGGGTCACGGTGCAGTAGATCGACAGCGACCGCGCGCAGGTCGTCGTGCAGTTCGGCGAAATCGATTGTGGTCATGGCATGCTCGGCTCTCTCGGCAGGCCGAGACCGCGTTCGCCGATGATGGTGCGCTGGATCTCGCTGGAGCCGCCGGGGATGGTCCACTCCCACGAGCCGATGAAGTCCAGTACCCACGATCCCGATTCCCAGCCGCTGGACAGCGGCTTGTTCAGCACGGCGTGGGCCGCCGGCCCACCGATCTCGGCACCGAAATCGGTGAGCCGCTGCAGTACCTCGCTGTAGAAGAGCTTCACGATCGAAGCGTCGGCCGGCCCGGCGGTGCCGGCTTCGACGTCGTGCACCAGTTGGCGGCACATGCCGCGCAGTCCGGTGATCTCGGTCTCCAGCTGCGCCAGCCGATCGGCCACCACCGGGTCATCGCTCGGCGCGGATTGCGCCAGCCACCGAAAACCGGCGCAGCCCAATCGCTCGGCGAGCTCGAGCATGGTCATCCCGCGCTCGGCGCCCAGGGTCGCCTGCGCCACCTGCCAGCCGGCGTTCTCCGCCCCGATCAGGTTGGCCGCCGGGATGACCACGTCGTCGAGGAAGATCTCGCAGAAATGCTGGTCGCCGACGGCGTTGCGGATTGGCCGCACCTGCACGCCGGGGGTGGCCATGTCCAGCAGGAAATACGAGATGCCTTTGCGTTTGGGGGCGTGCGGGTCGGTACGGGCCAGCAGCAGACACCATTGGGCGTGGCTCGCGCCGCTGGCCCACAACTTCTGGCCGTTCACCACATAGTCATCGCCCACCCGGCGCGCGGTGGTGCGCAGCGATGCCAGATCCGAGCCGGCTTCGGGTTCGGAGAAGCCCTGCACCCAGATCTCGCCGTCGAGGATCGCGGGCAGATGCCGGCTGCGCTGCTCCGGTGTTCCGGCCGCCAGCAAGGTGGCGGCCGCGTGGTGGATGCCGACGAAGGCCAGCACCAGCCGGGGCGCGTCGTGGACGGCGAGCTCCTGGTACAGCACGGCCTGGTCAGCCACGGACATCCCGCCGCCCCATTCGCGCGGCCAGTGCGGGACCGCGAACCCGGCGCTGTGCAGGGTGGCGAACCAGCTGCGCTGGAAGTCGACGAACTCCTGCTCGCTCACGCCGGTCTGGGCGCGGCGCCAGTCCGCGGGGATGTTGTCGCGGCACCACTGGCGCACCTGAAGGCGAAAGTCGTTGTCGGCGGTCATGTCTTCCTCGCCCGCTCTGCGAAGGCGAGCAAACGCTGCCGGTGTTCGTCGGACTTCATGGTCGTCACCTCGGCGGCGAACCCGGCTTGCAGCGGCCCGGCCAGCACCTGCGACAGATACATGTTGACCACCCGCTTGGTGCCCTGCAGCGCCTCGGGCGGCTGCGCCGCCAGGCGGTCGGCCAGCTGATGTGCTTGCGGCAGCAGCTCTTCGGGGGCCACCGTGCGGCTGGCCAGTCCCAGCTCGACGGCGGTGGCCGCATCGATGCGATCGCCGGTGTAGAGGTATTCGCGGGATCGCAAGATCGGGGTGATCAGCGGCCAGAGCGCGGCTCCCCCGTCACCGGCGACCAACCCGACCGCGACGTGCGGGTCAGCGAGATAGGCGCTCTGCGAAATCAACACGATGTCGCAGAGCACCGCCACGCTGCAGCCCAATCCGACCGCGGGGCCGTTGACGGCCGCGATGATCGGCAGCGGGAACCGCAGCATCTCTTCGACGATCTGCGCCCCTTCGCGGATGCTCTCGTCTCGGGCGGCGTCGTCGTGCAGGAAGGTGGTGATCCAGTTCAGGTCGCCGCCGGCGGAGAACGCCCGCCCGGCGCCGGTCAGCACCACGACCCGGACTGCCTTATCGGCCGCCAGTCGGCGCCACACATTGGCCAGGCCCCAGTGCAGGTTGGCGTTGACACTGTTCAGCTCGTCGGGACGGTTGATCGTGACGGTGCGGACCGGGCCATCGCCGGTCACTGTGATCTCCTGGGGCAGGTCGTATTTCATGCGTAGAGTCCCGTCAGACCGGTCTGTTGGGCGCGGCTGGCCAGCCGGTCGCGGGTGGCCGACAGTCCCCACGGCAGGCGGCGCAGCGGCTGGCTGTAGCGCGACAGCCACGACAGTGCGGTCTCGTCGCAGAACCCGACGGCGCCGTGCAGTTGGTGGCAGATGCGGAACACCACTTCGGCGGCTTCCAGCGCCGCCGATCGCAGCGCCAGCGCGTCATCGGTGGCTTCGGGTCGCCCGGTCGCGATGCTCCACAGCGCGTATTTGGCCAGCATGTCCACCCCGGCGCGCTCCACCTCGGCGTCGGTGAGCTGGAACTGCACGCCCTGGAACGCCGACAGCGCCTGGCCGAACTGTTCGCGCAGCCGCACGTGGGCGATCGTCAGATCCATTGCCCGGTCCAGCATCCCCAGCAGCGTCCAGCAGGGCAGCGTCAGCGCCAGCGCGACATCGCCGGCGCCGGCGTCGTCAAGCTGCGCCAAGGTCAGGCCCGCCACCAGGGCCGGCCCGGTGTCGGTCTGCGCCACGACCGTGCTGCGCACCCCGGCCAGCGTGACCGTAGCCCACCGCTGCGACAGTCCCGCCACCACGCCGGCGGGGGCATGGTCGGCGACCACGATCAGCCCGTCAACGTCGAGATCAGCTGGTGCGGAGAGGCATTCAGCCACCGGGTACGGCAGCGCCCAGTACCCGGCGGCGCGGCACAGCGCGGCGGCGGCTTCGAGTTCGTCGGCGTCGGCGCGGGGCTTCAGCTCGTCGGCTCCCAGCCCCCGCAGGATCGGGCCGACCAATTGCTCCCGCAGGCCGGGGTCGGCGTCTGCGTGCTGCACCAACTCGTCGCCGCCGCCGGCTTCAAATGCCCGCAGCGCTGCCCGACCGTATTCTTGCGCGTCCGCGCCGAGTTCGAGATTCATCGCGCCTCCGCCAGCAGGGCGCGCGACAGCAGGATGCGCTGCATCTCGATGCTGCCCGAGGACACCGTGGCCGCCTGTGAGTAGCGCCAGTGGTCTTCGACCTCCTGGCGATACCACTGCCCCGGTGGGCTGTCGGGGGCTTCGGCGGCGATCTCCATCAGCACCTCCGCGCTCTCCTGGTCCAGCCGGGTGACCGCGATCCGGTAGGCGGCGGCGTCACCGGGCGCTATGCGGCCGCTGGCCTGCAGTGACACCACCCGGTAGGCCATCAGCCGAGCCCGGCGGCAGTGCGTGAGCATGCGGACCCATCGGGCGATCACCTCGCCGGGCAGGGCCTGCCAGCGCTGTCCGAGGGCATTCGGCGCCGCGGCAAGCAGCCGTTCGCAGCGCGCGTAGCGAGCGATTCCGACTCGCTCGAAAGCCATCACGTCGGCCACGATCGACCAACCGGCGTCGAGTTCGCCGAGCACGTCGGCGTCGGTGACGCGCAGGTCGTCGAAGAACACCTCGTTGAGGTGGTGCGGGCCCATCATGGTGCCCAGTGGCCGGACGGTGATGGCGGGGTTGTCCATCGGGACCAGGAACACCGTCAGGCCCTGCTGCTTCTTGGTGACCGATCCTTCACCGACCCGGGTGGTGCGCACCAACAGGAAGCACCACTGCGCCATGGTCGCGTAGGAGGTCCAGATCTTCTGACCGTTGATCAGCCAGCCGTCACCATCGCGTCGGGCGTGGGTGCGCAACGAGGCCAGGTCCGACCCGGCTTCGGGTTCGGAGAAGCCCTGGCACCAGATCACCTCGCCGGCCGCGATCGGCGGCAGGTGGCGGCGCTGCTGCGCGGCGGTGCCGTGCCGCATGATGATCGGCCCGACCCAGTTCACCCCCATGTACTGCGCCCCGCGCGGCTCATGATGCGCCCACATCTCCTCGCGCACCACGGTCTGCTCCCACACCGATGCGCCCGCCCCGCCGAATTGCTCCGGCCAGGACAGACACAGCAGATCCTGCTCCGCCAGCACCTGGCAGAACCGTTGTGCTGCAGCAAGATCTGCGGGGTCGTCGGTGAACGCACCCGGGAAGCGTTCGGGCAGCTCCCGTTCGATCAGCTCGCGCAGCTGGACCCGCAGTTCGCCGGCGCGCGTCCCCATGTCGAAGTCGAGGGTCATGCGGTGCCCTGCTCGAGTCCGAGTTCGGCGAAGACCGCCGCGGTGTGCGCGCCGAGTTCCGGGGCCGCGCCGGCGACCCGGCCGGGGGTCCGCGACAGCCAGGTGGGCACCCCGGGGAAACGGACCGGGCCATGGGGGGTGTTCACGGTTTCGAACAGACCCACGGCGTTGAGGTGTGCATCGTCGAACAACGCCCCGGGCGAGTTCAACGGGGCCGCTGGGATTTCCAGCTCTTCGAACAGCGCCAACCACTGGGCGGTGGTGCGCTCTTTCATGGTCTGCGCCACCAGCCCGTAGATGGTGTCGATCTGCCGGGCCCGCTGCGCCAAGGTGGCGTACTGCTCGCAGGACCAGGGCGGCTGCACCGCACCGATGAAGGCGTTCCAGTGTTTGTCGTTATAGATCAGCGCGGCGATCTGGCCGTCGCTGGTGGCATAGGGCCGCCGGTTAGGCGCCACCGTGCGCGGGTAGACGGCCGGGCCCAGCGGCGGGTCGAACATCGCACCGTTGGCGTGCTCGACGAGCATGAACGAGGCCATGGTCTCGAACATGGCGACTTCGACTTCTTGGCCCTGTCCGGTTCGTTCCCGGTGGAACAGCGCCATCATCGTGGCGTACAGGGCGGTCAGTCCGGCGATCTTGTCTGCCATGATGGTGCCGACGTAGTCGGCCCGGCCGGTGAGCTGCTCTTGCACCGCGGGCAGCCCGCACTCGGCCTGAATGGTGTCGTCGTAGGCGGGGCGGTCGGCGGCCGGGCCGCGGCGCCCGTAGCCATAGCAGTTGGTGTAGACGATCCCCGGGTTGAGCGCGGCCACCTCGGCGTAGCCCAGGCCCAGTTTGGCCATCGCCTTGGCCCGCATCGAGTGAATGAATACGTCGGCCCGGCCGATCAGTGCGGTGATCGCGGTCCGTCCGGCCACGGTGCGCAGATCCAGCACGACGCTGCGTTTGCCCCGGTTGACGTTGACGAACACCCCGCTCATGTCGGGTGCGGGACCGGCCGAGATGTAGCGGGTCGCGTCGCCCTCCGGAGGCTCGACCTTGATGACGTCGGCACCCATGTCGGCCATGATCTGCGTGCAGTACGGGCCCATCACCATGGTCGTCAGATCGACCACTCGAACCCCGCTCAGCGGCCCGTGCGCCGGAGCCTCCCCAGCCACCCCGTTGCCGCCCGCCATCATTTGTTCGGACAAAATACTCCGTTCTGCGTAATGCAGAACACTATTCCGCAGGGGTTATTCATGCGTCAAGGTCGGATAGCCGCCTTTCTGCCAACTATTGTCTGGACTAACTGAGCTTGATAACGTCCGGAGTCATGACTGCCTCCCCGCCACTCCCTCGCGAGCTGGCCGGCACCCCCGCCGCGGCACCCGGCTGGCGGCTGGAACGGATCACCGAACCGAGCCGGCTGTTCGGCGCCAACGGGCTGCGCACCGGACCGGACGGGCGGGTCTACATCGCGCAGGTAACCGGCAGTCAGATCAGCGCACTGGACGTGACCACCGGCGAGTTGGCGGTCGTCAGCGCGCGCGGCGGCGACGTCGTCGCCCCCGACGATGTCGCCTTCGATGCCAGCGGCACCTTGTACGCCACCGAGGTGATGGACGCCCGGGTCAGTGCGCTCGACGCCTCCGGCCGCAGCCGTGTCCTGCGCGACGACCTGCCCTGCGCCAACGGCATCACCGTGCACCACGACCGGCTGTTCGTCGGCGAATGCCGCGAGGGCGGGCGCCTGATGGAACTCGACCGGGCCACCGGCGGCAGGCGCATCCTGGCCGAGAACCTGCCGTCGCCCAACGCCATGGAGGTAGGGCCTGACGGCCTGCTGTACTTCCCGGTGATGACCGCCAACGAGATCTGGCGCATCGATCCCTTCGCCACCGATGCCGCCCCGCAGCGGGTGGCGGGCGATCTGGGCGTACCGGATTCGGTGAAGTTCGACGCCGACGGTTTCATCGTGTCCACCCAAGCCGCTAGCGGACAGGTGCTGCGCATCGATCCACGCACCGGCAGGTCCACCGTGCTGGCGCAGTTGCATCCCGGACTGGACAACTGCACTTTCGTCGACGGGCGGCTGTTCGTCTCCAACTTCACCGGCGAGATCACCGAGATCGCCGGCGCCGGCAAGACATCCACGATGTTGCCGGGCGGGCTGAACTGGCCGCTGGACCTCACCATCGATGAGGCCGGCGCCCTGTTTGTCGCCGACGGCACCTACTTCTATGCCGTCGGTGCGGGCGGGCGGCTGGAAACGCTCGGCATGCTATTCAGCCCCGGCTATCCCGGATTCGTGCGGGGCGTGGCCGCGGTCGGGCCCGGCGAGTTCGTCGTCACCACCTCCGGCGGGCAGGTCGCCCGCTATGTGCCGGCGCAGTCATCCAGTGAGGTGCTCGCCGACGGTTTCGACCAGCTCTACGGGGTGGCGGTGGGACCCGCCGGTATCGCGGTCACCGAGTTCGGCACCGGCCGGGTATTGGGGGTGCGCGCCGGTGCGGTGGAAGTGTTGGCCCGCGACCTAGCCGGCCCGGTCGGGATCGCGGTCGCCCAGGACGCCGAAGCCGGGACCTACCTGGTGGCCGAATCCGGCGCGGGCCGGGTGCTGCGCATCAGCGGCTCGGGGGCGGCGCCGGTAGTCGACGGACTTGTTCGGCCGCAAGGGATTGCACTGGCAGACCGCACGCTCTACGTCGTGGACGCCGGAACCCGCCAAGTGCTCGCCGTCGACCTCGACACCGGTACACGGCAGGTGATCGCCGAGGGGCTCCCGATCGGGCCGCCACCGGGCGTGACACCTAAACCGCTCAATGGAATGCCGCCGTTCTCCGGCCCCCAAGGCCCGTTCGCCGGCATCGCGCGCGGTCGTGACGGCACCCTGTTCATCTCGGCCGACGGCGACGGCAGCGTGCTGGCACTGCACCCGGTCGGCTCGTGACCGACCACCGCTATCTCAAGGTCGCGCGGACGCTGCGCAAGGAGATCGCCGACGGGGTCTATCCGATCGGTTCGCAGCTGCCCACCGAACATGAACTGTGCGAACGGTTCAATGTCAGCCGCTACACGGTCCGCGAGGCGCTGCGACGACTGCGCGAGGACAACCTCGTCGTCTCCCGGCCCCGCGCGGGGACCGTGGTGATCCCCCGCGCCGCGACCAACTGCTACGCCCAAGACGTGGTCTCGATCGATGACCTGGTGGCCTTCGCGGCCGGTGCACGGTTCGAGATCGACTCCAACGCCATGGTCACCCTCGACGCGGATGTCGCCGCACGCACCGGCCTGCCGGTGGGCACCGAATGGCTGACCGTGCGCGGCAACCGCCGCACTCAGGGGCATGCCGCGCCGATCTGTCGGACCGAGTACTACATCAACCGGGCGTTCGCCGGAGTCGGCCGGCTGCTGCAGCGCCACTCCGGCCCGATCTTCCCCTTGATCGAGGACGTGTTCGGGGTCAGCGTCGTCGAAGTCCGCCAGCACATCCGGGCAGTGATCATCACCCCCGAACTCAGCACTGCCCTGGCCGTCGAGCCTGGCACCGCCGGGCTACAGATGCAGCGCAGCTACACCACCTCCGAAGGTGAGATCGCCCAGGTGACGGTGAATACCCATGCCGGCGATGACTATCGGTATTCGATGACGCTGCATCGGGTGCCCGGACCGAGCGGCCCGTGACCACCCTGGCCGACACCCTGCAGGAGGCGGCCGAGCAGACGCCGGACCGCGTCGTGGTGATCGACGGCAACACCCGGTTGACCTGCCGGGAGCTGCACACTGCGGCGACGGCGCTGGCCGGCGCGATGCTCGCGCGGATGGCCCCCGGCAGTGTGGTGTCATTCATGCTGCCGAACTGGCATGAGGCCGCCGCGGTGTATCTGGCCGCGACACAGGCCGGGATGGTGATCAACCCGATCCTGCCGTCGCTGCGCGATGCGGAACTGACCTTCATCCTGGCCGACTCGAGCACCCGAATGCTGTTCGTGCCCGAACGGTTCCGCGGCCACGACTACGCGGCGATGCTGACCCGGGTGACCGCGGACCTTGCCGATCCGCCCGAAGTGGTGGTGGTACGTGGGTCCTCGACCGGGCACACCGACTACCGCACCCTGCTGCACAGCGCCCGCCAACCCGTCGCGCTGCCGACCGTGGATGCCGATGCGGCCCGAATGCTGCTGTACACCTCCGGTACCACCGGACATCCCAAAGGTGTTCTGCACAGTCATAATTCGATCAACGCCTTGATCTGCCAGCTGGGCCGGCACTGGATGATCGAGCCCGGCGATCGTTTCCTGGTCCCGTCCCCCATCGCCCACATCGGCGGATCGATCTACGCGTTCGAAGTCCCCTTACTGCTGGGCACCACCGCCGTGCTGATGGACACCTGGAATCCCGATGCCGCGGTAGCGCTCATGCTCGCCGAGCACTGCACCCATGTCGCGGGAGCGACGCCGTTTCTGGCCCAGTTGCTCGCCGCCGCACGCGATGCCGGTACCCGCTTGCCCGATCTCAAGCTCTTCATCTGCGGCGGTGCCTCGGTCCCGGCATCATTGATCCGCGACGCGGCGGGCTATTTTCACACCGCCGTCGTCACCCGCGTGTACGGGTCCAGCGAGGTTCCGGTCAGCACGGTGGGATCGTTGGGCGCCCGCGACCTTGCCCACGCCGCGGAGACCGACGGTCGACCCGGGATCGCCGACATCAAGCTGGTCCCTCACCCCGGCGCTCCGCCCGGCGAGGGAGAGATCTACGTCCGTGGCCCGCAGATGCTGCTGGGCTACCAGCACCGCGACGACGAGCTCGACTGCTTCGATGAGCAGGGCTACTTCGCGACCGGCGATCTCGGCCGGTGGGTCGATGAGGACTACCTGCTCGTCACCGGGCGGCTCAAGGACGTGATCATTCGCAACGGCGAGAACATCTCCGCGCGCGAGGTGGAGGACATCCTGATCGGTCATCCGCAGATCGCTGAGGTCGCGGTGGTCGGGATACCCGATGCCCGTACCGGTGAGCGTGCCTGCGCGGTGATCGTGCCGGCCGGCCAGACCCCTCCGGGTGTCGCCGAGCTGCGCGCCATGCTGGCCGAACACGGTGTCGCGCTGTTCAAAACCCCTGAGCAGGTGCTGATCTGGGATGCGCTGCCCAAGAACGCCGCCGGCAAAGTGGTCAAGCAGCAGATCCGGGCAGAGCTGTCCCACGCAGAGGTAGGTGAGTAGATCATGCAGGTGGCGATCGTGACCGGGGCCAGCAGTGGTATCGGGTTCGGCTGCGCGGCAAAACTTGCCGAGGCCGGGATGGCGGTGCTGGCAACCGGCCGCGACACCGAACGTCTGGCCGGTTTGACGGCGGAGCTACAGGAATCCGGAGTCGAGCCCGACCGAATCGCCACCGTGGCCGTCGACCTGACCACGACGCAGGCGCCACAGCAGATCATCGAGGCCGCGCTGTCCCGGTGGGGCCGGGTGGACTACCTGATCAACAACGCCGGTATCGGCAGCCCCAAACCGCTGCACGAGACCGACGACGAGGCCCTGGACCATTTCCTGAATCTGATGCTGCGGGCGCCGTTCCGGCTGGCACGCGACGTGCTGCCGCACCTGCAGCCCGGATCGGCGATCATCAACATCACCTCCACCTTCGCCGTGGTGGGCGGGCTACGCGGTGGGGCGTACTCGGCGGCCAAAGGCGGACTGACCGCGCTGACCACCCACATCGCCTGCCAGTACGGCGCCCAGGGCATCCGCTGTAACGCGGTGGCCCCCGGAGTCACCGTGACCCCGATGGTGCAGCAACGCCTGTCCGACAACCGGTTCCGCAAGCTCAACGCCGAGATGACGCCGTCTCCGCGACTGGGCCGGGTGGACGACATCGCGGGCACCGTGGCGTTCCTGTGCTCGGAGGCCGGCTCCTTCATCAACGGCCAGACCATCGTCGTCGACGGGGGTTGGAGCTCGACCAAATACCTGTCCGACTTCGGCCTCGACTCCGACTGGGTGCAGCGGTGAACCTGTTCACGGTGCTGCATCAGGCCGCGACCCGGTTCGGCGAGCGGGGCGCGGTGTATCACGGCGAGCGCCGGCTGCACACCTGGAGCGAGCTGGCCGATCGCGCACGGCGGCTGGGGACGTCGCTGCGTCGGGTGGCGGGAGCCGGCGCCCGGATCGCGATCGCCAGCGAGAACCGGCCGGAGCTCCTCGAGCTGATGTTCGCCACCTGGGCGGCCGGTTGCGTTGTGGTTCCGCTCAATTACAAGCTGCACCCGCGGGAAATGGCACAGATCATCGACGATGCCGGTGCCGCACTGGTCTTCGCGTCCCCGAAACTGGCCCCAGGGCTGACCTCTGCGCTGGCCGGGGCCGTTGGCGCACCCGTCGAGATCATCGGCGGCGCCACATATCTGGACCGGTTTGCCGGCCCTCCCATTGCAGAGGTCAACCCGGATCCGTCCCGGCTGGCGTGGCTGTTCTACACCAGCGGCACCACCGGGCGCTCCAAGGGCGCCATGCTCACCCACCGCAACCTGATGGCGATGACGCTGGCGCATCTGGCCGACCTGGATGACCCCGACGCTGACTGCAGCCTGATCCACGGCGCGCCGATGTCGCACGGATCAGGGCTCTACATCGCGCCCTACGTACTGCGCGGAGCCCGCCAAGTGGTACCGGCATCGGGCTCGTTCGACGCGACCGAATTCCTCGACCTGTGTGGGCATCATCGCGGCGCCACCGCCTTTCTGGCGCCGACGATGGTCAGCCGATTGGTAGCCGCCGGCCGCGGACGCCCGGCCAACCTGCGCACCATCGTCTACGGCGGCGGGCCGATGTATCTCGGGGACTTGAAGCGGGCGATGACCGCGTTCGGTCCGGTGTTCGCCCAGCTCTACGGCCAGGGCGAAGCCCCGATGACGATCACCGGCCTCAGCCGCGCCGACCACCTGGGCGACGACGCGATCCTGGGCTCAGTCGGCTGGCCGCGAACCGGCGTCGAGGTCGCGGTTCTGCGCGACGACGGCACCCCCGCACCCGCCGGCGAAGTCGGCGAGATCGTCTGTCGCGGCGACGTCGTCATGGCCGGTTACTGGAACAATCCGGACGCCACCGCCGAGGCCATCCGGGACGGCTGGCTGTTCACCGGTGACAAAGGTTCGTTCGACCTCCGCGGGTGTCTCACCCTGCGCGACCGCTCGAAGGATGTGGTGATCAGCGGTGGCAGCAACATTTACCCCCGTGAAGTCGAGGAGGCACTGTTGAGCCATCCCGGCGTGAGCGAGGCCGGCGTGGTGGGAGCCCCCGACCCCGAGTGGGGCGAGATCGTGGTCGCGTTCATCGTGGGCGACGCCTCGGTTGCCGAGTTGGACAGTCACCTGCTGGAACGTATCGCGCGCTTCAAGCGCCCCAAGCGCTACGAGTTCGTCGACGCGCTACCGAAGAACAGCTACGGCAAGGTGCTCAAACGCCAGCTGCGTTCCCAGCTGCGGTGAGGTCGGCGACCACCGGCCAGCCGGTTTCGCGCCGGTGCACCACCGCCAGACCCCCGCGTCCCGCGGCGGTAGTGACACCTCGGGAGTGGTGACGCTCCCCCTTGGCCGTGGTCGGAACGAGTTCGTAGTGGCGCAAGAGCGTACGTAGCGTGACCAGCATCTCCATGTTGGCGAACGCGGCACCCACGCAACGGTTCACCCCGCCGCCGTAGGGGATCCACAGTGCCGTGTCGGGCGGATTGCCGACGAACCGATCCGGATCGAAGACCTCGGGGTCGACGAAGTTGCCCTCGGCGAAGTGCACCAACCGGAAAGCCACCACCACCGCGTGGTTCTCCGGAATGACCCACGGGCCCAGTTTGATCCGCGTACGAGTGATGCGCCCGGTCCCCTCGACGACAGATCGGGTCCGCTGCACTTCCCAAATCACCGCCTGGAGCAGGTCCGAGCCGCCGGAATCGACTTCGGCGACCAAACGATTCAAGACGTCCGGATGGCGGCGGAGTCGTTCCACCGCCCACGCCAGCGTGGTCGCCGTCGTCTCGTGACCGGCAGCCAGCAACGTCAGCAACTCATCGGCGATGTGCACGTCACTGATCGGCTGCCCGTCGTCGTAGCGGGCCGTCAACAGCAGGGACAGCACGTCGGTTCGTTCGGCAAAGTCGGGCGAGTTGCGCGCGGTGTCGATCAGTTTCGCGATCAATGCGTCGTAGCGTCGGCGATAGTCGTGGAAGCGCCCGCCCGGGCTCAGTCGGCCATAATCGCGTCGCGCCCGCGGTGGCAGCACCGCCAGCCGGGAGCCCAACTCCACCAGTGTTGGGAGCACTTCGCGCAGTTCGTCGAATTCTGCTCCTTGAGCCCCGAATACGGCACGCAGGATCACGTTGAGCGTGATGCGCATCATCGACGGTTGGGTGGCGAACTCGCGGCCTTGCGGCCACGCTGCGATTTCGCGCAGCACCTCCTCTTCGACGATGGATTCGTATCCGCTCATCCGTTTGCCGTGAAACGGCGGCACCAACAGTTTGCGGCGCCGCAGATGCGGGGCACCGTTCAGGCTGAAGGTCGAACCCGGCCCCAGGACCGCCCCCAGATTGCCGGGTCGACCTACCAGGTCGCTATGGGTGGTGAACAGGCTTTTGACCAACACCGGATCGCTGAGCACCACCGCATGTCCGACGATCGGCAGCCGCAGCGAGAACGCGCCACCGTAGCGCTTCCCCAATGCCCGCATCGCAGTCTTGCGAGCGGTCAGAAACAGCAGTGCCGCCAGCGGCTTCGGGATCGGCGCTACCGGCGGCAGCCGCACCGGCTCGGTCGTCTTCTCGGCCACTCCAACACCTTCCACACAGTCGGTACATGTGGGTACCACCGTGCCATGAGGTGCCGCTCGCCTCAATCGTTAGATTCCCCGAGAACCAAATCGCGAGGCCGGATCCGGCGGAGTGACTATTTGACCTGAGACTTCATCTCGTCCAGGTTCACCAGAATCGGCCATCCGCACACCGACAGCGCGTTGCCGTGACCGGTTTCGTGGATGTCGAACGCGGACTGGATCGCCGAATGAAAACCCTGCACGTCGAGTGTCTGGTTGACCGCGCGTTTGGCCTGGCGCAGGGCGAACGAGGGCATGGTGGCGATGTGCTCGGCGAGCTGGCGGGTCTCGGCGTCCAGCTGCTCACGCGGAACCACCCGGTTGACCATGCCGGTCTGCTCGGCTTCCTGCGCGGTCATGGCCCGACCGGTGAACAGCATCTCTTTGGCTTTGCGTGGCCCCAGTTCCCAGGTGTGCCCGTGGTATTCGACGCCGCCGATGCCCATCAGCACCACCGGGTCGGAGAACTGCGCGTCGTCGGCGGCGATGATCAGATCGCACGGCCAGCACAGCATCAGCCCGCCCGAGATGCAGCGGCCCTGCACCGCGGCGATCGACGGCTTGGGCACATTGCGCCACCGCAGCGTGTATTCCAGGTAGCGCTTGCACTCGTGTTTGTAGATGAACTCCAGCGTGATCTTGTCCGGCACCGGGCCGCCGCCCTTGAGGTCGTGACCGGCCGAGAAGTGCTTGCCGTTGGCGCGCAACACGATGACGGCGACGTCATCGTCGTCGGCGGCGCGCGTCCAGGCCGCGTCGAGCTCGTCGAGCAGCTCGGTGTTCTGGGCGTTGGCGGCGTCGGGCCGGTTCAGGGTGATCGTCGCGATCCGATCGGCGACCTCGTAGTCGATGTACATGAGCGTCCTTCAGGTTGCGCCGACAACTGATGAGAATGCCCTTCTCATACCAGGGAAGTTACCATCTTCCCCACCGGGATGGCAGCGCCGCGACAGCCCACGTCAATCCGGGCCTGTTCTCCGGTAGGGTGCATTCGTGTTCTCCCAAAAAGGCAACCATCGGAGCCGCTGGTGAGTAACCCGGAAGAAGAGCCCGTCTGGAAGCAGCGGGCGGTCGAGCGGTCGATCAAGACCGCCCGGTTGCGGGCCGCCCAGCGCGTTCAACGCTTCCTGGACGCAGCCCAAGCCATCATCATCGAAAAGGGCAGCACCGACTTCACCGTCCAAGAGGTCGTCGAGCGCTCCCGGCAGTCGCTGCGCAGCTTCTACCTGCAGTTCAACGGCAAGCACGAGCTGCTGCTGGCCCTCTTCGAAGACGCCCTGGTGCGCACATCCGACCAGATCCGTGCCGCCACTGAGGGCCAGGCCAAGCCGCTCGAGCAGCTGAAAGTGGCGATCGAGCTGCTCTTCGAGCTGTCTCGACCGGACCCCTCCGCCAAGCGACCGCTGTTCACCGATTTCGCGCCGCGCCTGCTGGTCTCCCACCCCACCGAAGTGCGGGTGGCCTTCACGCCGCTGTTGACGCTGCTCACCGAACTGATGGAAGCCGCCGACGCGGCCGGCGAGCTGCGCAAGGGCGTCAACGCCCGGCGTATGGCGGCCATGATCATGCAGACCGTCATGTTCGTGGCGCAGTCCAGTGCCGACTCCGACGACCCGGCGGCCCACCCGATCACCGCCGATGAGGTCTGGGACTTCTGCGCCCACGGCCTCGCCAAGTAGCCCCTGCTTCCCTGACGCGAGCTGGGCCCTTCCCGCTTTCTGGCGCGAGCGTGCACGCGACACGCCGCGAAGAATTGACATTTTGCGCACGCTCGCGCGCCCGGTACACCCACCCGCGAATCCTGGACGGTTCGTTCGGGCTTCCCTAGCAGTACGCACGTATGCTCTAATCGAGAATGTGATTTCCACTTTGTGCGTGTCCGCCTGGAAGGCCGCCGCCAATGCGTAAGGCCCTCGCCCCCGACGTCACGAATTGGCCCGACGAGAACCTGGCCCTGATCGGCAGCCAGTGCACGGATTGCCAAGCCACGGTGTGGCCCCGCCAGGATCACTGTCCGCGATGCAGCGGCCCGCAGATGCAGGACCTGTTGCTGCCCCGCCAGGGCACCTTGGAGGCCTGGACCACTCAGGGTTTCGTCCCGAAGCTGCCCTATGCCGGCGGCGAGACCGCTGAGGGCTTCGCTCCCTACGGGGTGGGGCTGGTCCGACTCGGCGACGTGGTCCAGGTCGAGGCTCGGCTGACCGAATCCGATCCCGCCAAGCTGAAATTCGGCATGAACGTCGAACTGACCATGGTGCCGTTCTATGTCGACGACGACGGAACCGAGATTCTCACCTGGGCATTCCAGCCCGTCTAAGGAGACCTGGACAATGACGGTAGCGAACAACGATGTGGCGATCATCGGGGTCGGCCTGCACCCCTTCGGCCGCTTCGACAAGTCCGCGATGCAGATGGGTGCCGAGGCCATCCACCTGGCCCTGGCCGATGCCGGGGCGCAGTGGAAGGACATCCAGTTCGGCGTGGGCGGCAGCTACGAGATCTCCAATCCCGATGCGGTCACACGGCTGGTCGGCCTGACCGGCATCCCGTTCACGAACGTGTTCAACGCCTGCGCCACCGCGGCCACCGCCACCCAGGTCTGCGCCGACAACATCCGGTCCGGCAAGTACGACATCGGCATCGCGATCGGCATGGACAAGCACCCCCGCGGCGCGTTCACCGACGACCCGGCCAAGCTGGCCCTGCCGGCCTGGTACGCCGAGAACGGGCAGTTCGTCACCACCAAGTTCTTCGGCATGAAAGCGAACCGCTACCTGCATAACCACGGCATCTCGGCGCGCACGCTGGCCAAGGTCGCCGCCAAGAACTTCCGCAACGGCGCATTGAACCCCAACGCATTTCGGCGCAAGCCGATGTCCGAGGACGCCATCCTCGATTCGACGGTGCTGAATTACCCGCTCACCCAGTTCATGTTCTGCGCACCGGATGAGGGCGCGGCCGCAGTGATCATGTGTCGCGCCGACATCGCACACCGTTTCAGCGGTAAGCCGGTCTACCTGCAGGCCACCGAGATCCGCACCCGCACCTACGGCGCCTACGAAGTCCACGGGACGTCAGCTCCGATCACCGAAGACGTATCACCGACGGTCTACGCCGCCCGCGCCGCTTTCGAAAAGGCCGGCGTGACACCGGACGACGTCGACGTGGTCCAGTTGCAGGACACCGACGCCGGAGCCGAGATCATCCACATGGCAGAGTGCGGCTTCTGCGCCGACGGCGACCAGGAGAAGCTGCTCGCCGACGGCGCCACCGAGATCAGCGGGTCACTGCCGGTCAACACCGATGGTGGGCTGATCGCCAACGGCGAACCGATCGGCGCCTCGGGACTGCGTCAGCTGCACGAGTTGGTGCTGCAACTGCGCGGCCAGGCCGGTGACCGTCAGGTGCCTGGGGACCCGAAGGTGGGATTCGCGCAGGTCTACGGCGCGCCCGGCACGGCGTCGGCATCGATCGTCACGGTCTGAGCCGGCGCCGAAGCGCTAATCGCCCAACCCCGGCGGCGGCCGGTAGGACGGTTCATACCCGGCGATTCGGATCGGGCTGCCCACCAGGCGGAAATCGCCTGCGGTGACGACCATTTCCGGATGCGCCTGGAGAGCTTCGGGCAGCGTGCGCACCGCTGCCGCCGGGATGCCTAGGGGACGCAGCCGCGCCTCCCAGCCCGCCGCGGTGTCGCCGGCAAGCGCGGCGGTGACCACCGCGAGCACCTCGTCACGGCGGGCCGCGCGCTCGGCCATCGTCGTGAAACCGTCGATACCTGCCTCGGTGGCGAACGACTCCCAGAACCCGTCATGGGTGACGAACAACGCCAGATACCCCTGAGCGGTCGGGAATAGCTGCGCGGGTACGTAATACGAGTGCGCACCGTGCGGGTGCCGCTGGGGTTCGACGCCGTCGTTGAGGTAGGCCGACGCGCGGTAGTTCAGTTGCGACAGCATCACATCCAGTAGCGACACCTCCACCTGCCCGCCGCGGCCGCTGACGATCTGCGCCAGCAGACCCAGCGCCGCCGTCAGTCCGGTGGAGTTGTCGGCCGATGAGTAGCCCGGCAGGGTCGGTGGCGCATCCGGGTCGCCGGTCATCGCCGCGATCCCGGTGGCGGCCTGGATCACGTAGTCGAAGGCCGGCTCGTCACCGCCGTCCAGGCCGAACCCGGTCAGCGCAACGCAGACGATCTTCGAATTGAAGCGCGACAGCGCCGAATAGGTGAGCCCGAGGCGGCGGATCACTGACGGCTTCATATTCACCAGCAGCGCATGGGATTCGGCAACGAGTTCGCCCAGCGCGGCCTGCCCGGCCTCCGACGCCAGATCGAGCTGGATGCTGGTCTTGTTGCGGTTGAGACTGGCGAAGTAGCTGGGGCCGACCTGGCGGGAGATTTCCCCGCCAGGCGGTTCGATCTTGATGACCTCGGCACCGAGGTCGGCCAGCAGCATGGTGGCGTATGGCCCGGCCAGCATCACCCCCACCTCGAGGATGCGGATCCCCGCGAGCGGTCCGCTCACCTAGACCGCCTTGGCGAGTTCGGCGATCACCTCGCGGGTGCGGTACTTCGAGGCGATCAGCTCGTCGCGGTTGTCGCCGATCGGCAGCAGCCGCACCGACAGATCGGTCACTCCGGCGTCGGCGAACTGCTTGAACCGCTTCAGGATTGATTCCTCGTCGCCGGCCGCGCACAGGTCGCCGACATTGCGGGCCGAACCGCGGTCCAGCAGCCGCTGATAGTTGGGCGAGGTCTCGGCTTCGGCCAGGATGCGGTTGGCGCGATCCTTGGCGGCCTCGATCTCGGAATTGGCGCACAGGGTGACGGGGATACCGGCGACAATGCGCGGTTGCGGTTTGCCCGCATCGGCCGCGGCCTTGTTGATCTTCGGCGCGATGTGCTCGGCGATCGCCTTCTCGTCGGCCATCCACAGCGATGTGCCGTCGGCGTGCTCGCCGGCGATCTGCAACATCACCGGGCCCAGCGCTGCCACCAGCACCGGCATCTTGGTGTCGGCGCCCAGTGCGGTCGGGTTGTGCACGGTGAAGTGGTCGTTCTCCACCTCCACCGGCCCCGGGCCGGCAATGGCCGCATTCAGCACCTGCAGATAGTCGCGGGTGTAAGCGGCCGGTTTGTCATACGGCAGACCGAGCATGTCGCGGATGATCCAGTGGTGCGACGGCCCCACACCCAGAGCCAGCCGGCCGCCGGACATGGCGTGCACCGAAAGCGCCTGGCGGGCAAGCGCGATGGGGTGCTGGGCTTGCAAGGGCACCACGGCAGTGCCGAGTTCGATTCGGGTGCTGTGCGATGCCATCAGCGCCACCATGGTCAGCAGGTCGAAATCATCGGGCACCTGCGGCATCCACGCGGTGGACAGCCCCGCCGAGTCAGCCCATTCGATGTCGGAGATCAGCTTTTTGACCTTGCGCGCCATATCGCCGCGTTCGGCGCCGATCATCACCCCAAGTCGCATAACTAGCGCGCCTCCGCCTTCTCGACCACCTCGCGCACCCCGGTCACCAGATCATCCAAAGACGTTCCGGTGGGAAAGACCGCTGCGGCACCGGCTTCCAACAGTTTGGGTACGTCGCCCTGCGGGATGGTGCCGCCGACCACGACGGCGATGTCCCCGCCGTCCGCGGCACGCAACGCTTCGACGATGCGACCGGTCAAGGCCACGTGCGCGCCGGACAGGATGCTTAGCCCCACCACCGCCACGTCCTCCTGCAGTGCGGTGGCGACGATGTCCTCGACGCGTTGCCGGATGCCGGTGTAGATGACCTCGAAACCGGCATCACGCAGGGTGCGGGCGACGATCTTGGCCCCGCGATCGTGGCCGTCGAGACCGGGTTTGGCGACCAGGACACGGGCCGGGACGGCTGCTGCGGAGGGGGAATGCGGAGAAGTCATCAGTACACCACCGGTTGCTGGAATTCGCCCCAGACGTTCTTGAGCGCCGAGACCATCTCACCCACAGTGCAGTAGGCGTTGGCGCAGTCGATCAGGGGATGCATGAGGTTGACGTCGCCCTCGGCGGCGCGCGACAGCGCCGCGAGGGTGGCGGCGACGTCGTCGGCGTTGCGTTCGGCCTTGACCCGCGCCAGCCGCTTGAGCTGGACGTCACGGCCTTCGGCGTCCAGTTCGTAGGTGGCGATCTCCGGCGCTGGCTCGTCGCTGGTGAACTTGTTGACGCCCACGACCGGCCTTGTGCCCGACTCGATCTCGTGGTGGATCTTGAACGCCTCGTCGGCGATCAGACCCTGCAGATAGCCGTCTTCGATGGCGCGGACCATGCCGCCGTGGTTCTCCAGGTCGGCCATGATCTCGATGATGCGTTCTTCGGTGGCGTCGGTGAGCGCCTCGACGAAGTAGGAGCCGCCGAGCGGATCGGCCACCCGGGTCACTCCGGTCTCATAGGCCAGGATCTGTTGGGTGCGCAGCGCCAGCGTCGCGGACTCCTCGCTGGGCAGGGCGAACGGTTCATCCCAGGCGGCGGTGAACATCGATTGGACCCCGCCGAGCACTGCGGCCATCGACTCATAGGCCACCCGAACCAGGTTGTTCTGGGCTTGCGGGGCGAACAGTGAGGCACCGCCGGCCACGCAGCCGAAGCGGAACATCGATGCCTTGTCGGCCTCGGCGCCGTAGCGTTCCCGCACGATCGTGGCCCACCGGCGCCGGCCGGCCCGGTACTTGGCGACCTCCTCGAAGAAGTCGCCGTGGGTGTAGAAGAAGAACGAGACCTGCGGGGCGAACTGCTCGATGCTCATCCGGCCGCGCTCTACGACGGTGTCGCAGTAGGTGACGCCGTCGGCGAGCGTGAACGCCATCTCCTGCACCGCATTGGCGCCCGCGTCGCGGAAGTGCGCGCCGGCCACCGAGATCGCGTTGAACCGCGGTACTTCGGCGGCGCAGAACTCGATGGTGTCGGCGATCAGCCGCAGCGACGGTTCGGGCGGCCATATCCAGGTGCCGCGCGAGGCGTACTCCTTGAGGATGTCGTTCTGGATGGTGCCAGTGAGCTTGGCCCGTGGCACTCCGGAACGCTCGGCGGCTGCCACGTAGAACGCCAGCAGGATGGCGGCGGTGCCGTTGATGGTGAAGCTGGTGCTGATCTTGTCCAGCGGGATGGAGTCGAACAGGACCTCGGCGTCGGCCAGGGTGTCTACCGCCACGCCGACCCGGCCGACCTCTTCGCCAACCTCGGGGTCATCGGAGTCGTAGCCGCATTGTGTCGGCAGGTCGAGCGCCACCGACAGTCCGGTGCCGCCCTGGCTCAGCAGGTATTGGTAGCGCCGATTGGACTCCTCGGCGGTGCCGAAGCCGGAGTACTGACGGAAGGTCCACAACCGTCCGCGGTAGCCGGACTCGAAGTTTCCGCGGGTGAAGGGATACGTCCCCGGCGCCGGCGGCTCTTCGCGCCGGTCGTCCGGGCCGTACACCGGTTTCAGCGGGATCCCTGAGGAGGTCTGCACTGGGTCGCTCATCGATGGATACGGTACTTGCAAAAAAGGAGAATGCCAATACCACTAGCGCGACGTGCGGAAATGCCGACAGCTACCCGGCCAGATTGAAGTTGCCACTGGCCCCGTAGACCGACAGCGAGACCAACAGCGTCACCGAGACGACGACGATCAACGAGGTCCGCACCGCGTTGCCCACCGCGACACCGACCCCCGCCGGGCCACCGGCGGCGAAATAGCCGAAGTAGGTATGGATCAACAAGATGGTGATCGCCATCAAGAAGGCCTGCAGGAACGACCACAACAGGTCGATGGGGTTGAGGAACGTGCGGAAATAGTGGTCGTAGAGGCCGGCCGACTGCCCGAACAAGAACACCGTGGTGAAACGACTGGCCACGAACGACAGGATCACCGCGATGGCATACAGCGGAACGATCGCCACCAGCCCAGCGACGATCCGGGTGCTGACCAGGTAGGCGATCGGGCGGATGGCCATCGATTCCAGCGCGTCGATCTCCTCGTTGATCCGCATGGCCCCCAACTGCGCCGTGACACCGGCGCCGAAGGTGGCGGCCAGGCCGATCCCGGCGACCACCGGGGCCGAGATGCGCACGTTGATGAACGCCGCCAGGAATCCGGTCAGGGCCTCGATGCCGATGTTGCCCAGCGAGCTGTATCCCTGTACCGCCAGGGTGCCGCCGGCCGCCAGGGTCAGGAAGCCGACGATCACCACGGTGCCGCCGATCATCGCCAGCGTGCCGGTGCCCATGCTGATCTCGGCGATCAACCGGATGACCTCGCGGCGGTAGTGCGCGAACGCGAACGGGGTGGTGGCGATCGCCTTGCCGTAGAACAGGGTGTGGTCGCCGATGCGCCCCATCGCGGCGATCGGTCGTCGAAGCTGCCGGGTGACACCGGGATAGACGGCGGCCAGGGCACGAAGCGCCACGGCTCAGCGCGCCGTCATCTTGATGCCGATCGCGGTGACCACCACGTTGACCACGAACAGCGACATGAAGGCGTACACCACGGTCTCGTTCACCGCGTTGCCGACGGCCTTGGCGCCGCCGCCGGAGATCGTCAGGCCGCGGTAGCAGGCGACCATTCCGGCGATCAGCCCGAACAGTGCTGCTTTGACGCAGGAGATGACCAGCTCGGGCACCCCGGTCAACAGGGTGATCCCGGCCGCGAATGCGCCCGGGTTGACGTCTTGAACGAAGACCGAGAACACGTAGCCGCCGAGAATGCCGATGATCACCACGAGACTGTTGAGTAGCAACGCCACCAGTCCGGCGGCGAGCATCCGCGGTGTCACCAGCCGCTGCACCGGGTTGATACCCAAGACCTCCATGGCGTCGATCTCTTCGCGAATGGTGCGCGACCCCAGGTCAGCACACATCGCGGTGGCCCCGGCCCCCGCCACGATCAACACCGTCACCATCGGCCCGACCTGGGTGACCGCGCCGAACGCCGCACCGGCACCGGACAAATCGGCCGCGCCGAGCTCGCGCAACAGGATGTTGAGGATGAAGCTGACCAGGACCGTGAAGGGAATGGCCACCAGCAACGTGGGCGCCAGCGACACGCGCGCGACAAACCAGGACTGCTCGATGAACTCCCGGGCCTGGAACGGGCGCTTGAACAAGAACCTGACGGCGTCCACCGACATGGTGAAGAGCCCGCCGACTGCCTCCATCGGCCCAGCCAGGCGAACCATCGCCGATTCCGGGGACCAGCGGATCAGGTCCTTCATCCCCATGGGGCAGGCTCCTCCGAACGGGCGCTAACGATGCGTGTGGATACTATCCGATTAGCAGATTGTGCGATACCGGCTTCTAATTTTTGTGCACACTCATTCTCAATTTAGAGCACGCAATTCATCTATAATCGTCCGTCGATCCTCAGCTCGGGATGCACCCACGCCGGTGACCTGCGCTCTTTGAAGGCGCGGAACCCTTCGACGGCCTCCGGTGCACCGAGGCTGGTGTTCATCCCGATCCGGTCGAACAGGCCGAGGTAGGAATCCAGGCTGGACTTGACCACGGCGCGCGCGGCCGGCGCGGTGCGGCAGCACTGCTCCAATACGTCGCGCGCGGCGTCAGCCAGTTCCTCGTGCGGAACCACACGTGCCACCATGCCCCAGTCGAGGGCTTGCTGCGCGCCGAAGGTGCGGCCGGTGAACATCAGGTCGCGGGTTCGCACGGGCCCGATCACCCGCGCCAGCATCTGGCTGTAATAGGTGTCGGCGATGCCGCGGAACAGCTCGGGCACCCGGAAGATGGCTCGGTCGCTGACGACGGCGACGTCGCTGCAGAGTGCGATCTGTAGCCCGCCGCCCTGGCACAGCCCGTTGACCGCGGAGACCACCGGTTTGACCGAGCTGCGCAGGGTGTCGAACGGGGTGATGTCCATGCCCAGTGCAGCCCCGAACGTGAGCCAGTCGTCCGCCCCGCCGCCGCCCATGTCTCCACCAGGAGCGAATACGTCTGCGGTACCGGTGATCAGCAGTCCGGCCAGCTCCGGGTCCTGATTGACTCGGCCCACCGCATAGCGCAGGCCGAAGTACATCGCCGGCGTCATCGCGTTGCGGGCCTCGGGGCGGTCCAGGGTGCAGACCGCGATCGGGCCCTCCCGCCGAAACGTCAGGTACGGCGTTCCCAGCCAATCACCGGCGGGCGGGCCCGACGAGGCCTGCCCCTGTGCGTGAGCTTCCATCAGACCCCGATCTCTCCTTCTTCGGCGCGGACGACCCGGGCTCAGCCGGCCAGCTCGCCCACCAGCTCCAGCGTGGCCAGGTCGCGGATGGCCTGGCATCCGCGCTGCAGCATCGTGACGAACATGTCGTCACCGCGATCGGTATCGGTTGCGAACACCAACCCGAGCGCGCAGATCAGCGGCACCTGCAGCGCACCGAACCGGTAGTCCTGCCAACAGGTTTCCCGGTCGTAATCGCTGACGCCGTGGCTCAGCAGCGCGCTGTGATAGTCGGTCACCAGGTCGGCTTCGATCTCTTTGCGCAGCTCGGGCGCCAAGCTGGTGCCGGTGAAGAACGCCAGGTCGCGCGCCGGCAGCCCCACACCCAGCGTCTGCCAATCGACCACCCAGACCTGGTCCCCGTCGGGACTGAACAGCATGTTGTCCAGCCGATAGTCGCCATGGATCAACGCGAACCGGCCCAGCGGCGCCGACACCCACGGGGTGATCAGGTCCAGCGCCGCGGTCAACGTCGCGCAGTCGGCGTCGCCGAGCTGGGCGCCGAGCCGCTGCACGGTGGTCTCGGCGCACATCCGGGCGATGTCACCCATGCCCTTGGCGCCGGCCTCGTCCAGCTGGGTCATAGCCAGCCCCGGGAAGGTCAGCCAGCGCTGGTCGCACCAGGTGGGCGCGTGCAACCCGGCCAGGGCGGTCACCGCCAGCCGGGCCTGGCGTTCACCACAACCGGCCAGCTGATCGCCCTGTACCGCCGGCGCTCGATCGGAGAGCAGCAGGGCGTACTCGGTTGCGTCATCGGTGATTTCGCAGTGGAAGCACTGCGGTATCGGAATCTTGACGCCGCCGGCCACCTCACTGTAGAAAGCGCACTCACTGCGATAGCCCAGGACGACGCGATCGCGGACGGCGTCGTCGCCGGCCGGCAGCTTGATCACGAAGCTGGCCGGCAGGCCGCCCGGGTTGTCGGTGTAGCGGGCCGCCACCCGATAGGTGGCCCCGGTCTGGCCGGTGCCGACCGGGGTGACGTCGACCGAGGCCACCTCAATCGGTTCGCCGCGGGAGCTCAACACGGCCGACAGCCACTGACTGGTCACGTCGTGCGGATGGCGCGGTATCTGTCGTACGGAAGTCATCGGTCGCACTCCGGCGCAAGGGAACTCATAGTCAAAGCCCGTCCGGGCGGCCAATTCCGCCCACGCCGGGAGACGCTACAGTAAGAATTTCAGTATGGTCAACGAAATGAGGCGCCGCAGATGACGAACGGCTGGCAGGAGACCCTGGAGGACCTCGACCGGCGGCGCCAGCACACCTGGGCCATGGGCGGTCCGGAGCGGGTCGCCAAACACCACGGCAAGGGCAAGCTCGACGCCCGCGCCCGAATCGGGCACCTGCTGGACCCGGGCAGCTTCCGCGAACTGGGCACCATGGTCGGCGGGCAGATCGCCGCCGACGGCATCGTGGTGGGCTCGGGGCTGATCAACGGCTCCCCGGTGATGGTGGGCGCCGAAGATTTCACCACCCTGGCGGGCAGCATCGGACCCGGCGGCAACGCCAAGCGCTACCGGATCGCCGAACTGGCGCTGCGCGACAAGATCCCGCTGGTAATGCTGTTGGAGGGCGCCGGATTCCGTCCCACCGGTGAGCACTACGGGCGCACCCCGACCGACCTGCTTGCCCAGGCGCAATGCTCGGGCAAGGTGCCGACCGTCGCCGCGGTAATGGGTCCTTCAGCCGGGCACGGCGCCCTGGTCGGTCCGGTCTGCGACTTCCGGATCATGAGCCCGCACGGCGCGATCTTCACCGCCGGCCCGCCAGTGGTCAAAGAGTCCACTGGCGAAGACATCACCAAGGAGGACCTCGGCGGTCCCGAGGTCGCACTGAACAGCGGTGTGGTGCACAACTTCGGCGCCGACGACGAGACGGTGCTCGACGACATCCGCCGGTATCTGTCCTACTTCCCGTCCAGCGCATGGTCCTACCCCACGGCGCTGTCGCCGGACGCGGCCGCGCAATCGCGGCCCACTCCCGAGCTGCTCGACATCGTGTCGCGCGACAACCGCCGGGTCTACGACATGCGGTCGGTGCTCGACGTCGTCTTCGACCGGCCCGACTGGTTCGAGGTGCAGCCGCGCTTCGGCCGGGCGATCATCTGCGCGCTGGCCCATCTCGGTGGCCACCCGGTCGCGGTGGTGGCCAACCAGCCGCAGGTGCTGGCCGGCTCGATCGACACCGATGCCGCGGACAAGGCGGCGCACTTCATCATGGTGGCCGATTCCTTCCACCTGCCGATCGTGTTCTTGGCCGACAACCCCGGCATGCTGCCCGGTAGCCGCTCCGAGCGAGCCGGGGTGCTGCGGGCCGGCGCGCGGATGTTCGCCGCCCAGACCGCAGCCAGCACCGTGAAACTGCATCTGACCCTGCGCAAGGCCTACGGCTTCGGCTCCATGGTGATGTCGCTGCTGGGATTCGACTCCCAGGTGGCGACGTTCGCCTATCCCGGGGCGACGATGGGCGCGATGAGTGCGGCCGCCCTCAGCTCGGCCACGCACGCCGGGGAGGACCTGGCCGCGAAACTGCGCGACACCGAACTTCAGGCGTCGTATCACTCCGCCCAGCAGCTCGGCTTCGACGAGCTCATCGATCCCCGCGAGACCCGCGACGCGTTGCTGTCCGCCCTGCAGCGCGGGCTGCGCAGCCGCCAGGCCGCCGCCGAGCCGGTGACCCGAACCGTCATCATGCCCTGATGAGCACTCTGCGAGAAGCGCTGCTGGGCGGCTGGGAGCTGTCGTCGTTCGAGTCCCGCGGTCCAGCGAGGCTCGACGCAGGAGAGGCGAAGCTGGGACCGCGGCATGAGCCCGTCGATGCCGGCACCGGCGCGGTGTCACACCCCTTGGGCACCGCGCCGCGCGGTCTGATCCTCTACACCGCCGACGGCTATATGTCCGCGCAGCTGACCGGCAGTGCCGACGCCGCCCTACCCGCCTACATCGCCTACGGTGGCCGATTCCGCGTCGACGAGGACACCGCGACCGTGCATCACGAAGTCAGCGTCTCGATGCTGCCGGAGCTGCTGGCGAGCCCGCAGCTGCGGCAGGCACGCGTGGACGGCGATCGGTTGACGCTGTCGGCGACGACCACCAACGACGGTGTGACGACGCACAACACCCTGGTCTGGGTCAGACGTCGATGATGACCTTGCCGACCGCTTTGCGGTCGGCGACGTAGCGCAAAGCGGTCGCGGTCTGCGCGAGCGGGAAGCGGGCGCCGATGTAGGGGCTGACCTTGCCCTCGGCGAACAGCTGCTGCAGTTCGGCCAGGTCGCGCTCGTTCTCCGCCGGGAAGTCAGTGGCGAACGTCCGGATCTCCATGCCCTGCACCGTGATGCCCTTGAGCATCACCAGGTTCAGCGGGATCGCCGGAATCGATCCGGCGGCATAACCCAAGGTAATGAAGCGTCCGCCGCGGGCCAGGCTGCGCAGCGCCGGCTCGGCGTAGGAACCGCCGACCGGGTCGAGCACGGCCTGTGCGCCGTCGCCGGTGATCTCACGGATCCGCGCCTTGAGGTCTTCCCGGTCGTAGTCGACCGTCGCGGCCGCACCGCGCTGGCGGCACACTTCCAGCTTCTCCGGGCTGGACGCCACGGCAAGCACTTTGGCGCCCATCGCCACTGCCAGGTCGACGGCGGCCAGCCCGACACCGCCGGCCGCGCCCAGCACCACCACCCAATCACCTTCTGCCACTTGGGCAACCGATCGCAGCGCGTGATACGCCGTGCGGTAGGTGACTCCGAATCCGGCCGCGGCCGCGTAGTCGATGCCGTCGGGGATGGCACTCACTGCCGCGGCGGGCACCAGCGCCTGCTCGGCGAAGCCACCCACGAACGATGTGCCGACCACCCGGTCGCCGGGCGCGAAGGGCACGCCATCGCCGACCGCGATCACGTCACCGGCCAGTTCGCTGCCGGGCGTGAACGGTGCCGGGATCTTCAGCTGGTACTTGCCGTCGATCAGCAGCACGTCGGGGAAGTTGACCGCCGCGGCCCGAACCCGGACCACCAGCGTGCCGGGTCCGGGTGTCGGGTCGGGCAGCTCCCGCAGCACCAGATCTTCCGGCGGCCCGTACTGCTCGCAGACGATCGCGCGCATCAGGCCACCCCCAGCCCACGAAGGCAGAACGACACCAGGTGATCCACATCGGCCCGCTTCGGTCGCCGGCCGGCATTGAGGTAGCCACGCATGGTCGACAAGGTAGCGCCAAAGACCAGATCGGCATCCCGGTGGGGGTCGTCGCCGCCGAGTTCGCTGATCGGTGCGGTGAGCAGATCACGCAACGGCGCCAGGATGTCCTCATCCGAGCGCGGCCGGTCGGCACTGCCCGCCAGCTGGGTGCTGGCGGCGCGGCTCAAGCTCAGCAGGTGCGGGTCGGACAGCTGCGCCAGGGCGCCCCGGATCCAACTCGCGACCTTGGCTTCCGGTGTGGGCTCCTTGGCCAGTTGATGCTCCAGGTAGGACACCACGAGCGCGACACCGCGCTCCATCACCGCCAGGATCACGTCGTCCTTACCGGCGAAGTAGCGATAGAACGCCTTGTTGGACGAGCCCGCCTCGACGACGATGTCGCACACCCGGGGCGGGTCGGGCGCACTGCGCTGCAACACCGTCACCGCCGCGGCCAGGATCCGTTCCACCTCGGCGGTGGCCTCGCGCTGGCGGTCGTCGAGCGCGCGGTGCACCGCGGCGTCGACACGTGTGGTCATGGCACCGCAGGGATCCGGTCGAGCCGGTCGCCGTACTTCGCGCGGGCGGCCTCGATGCGGTTGTCCAGGAATTCGCTGGGCCACTCCGGGTCCTCGGCGTCGTAGTCCTTGAGCAGCAACCGGGCCAGGTTCACCTTGTGCGCCTCGGTGGGGCCGTCGGCCAGGCCCAGCGCCACCCCGCCAAGGAGCACATTGGTCAGCGGCAACTGTTCGGTCAGGCCCATCGCACCGTGGACCTGGATGGCGCGCAATCCGATCGACTTGAGCACCTGCGACGCCAGGATCTTGCAGACCCCGATCTCGGCACGGGCCGCCTTCTCGTCTCCGGAGTCGATCAGCCATGCCGCGTGCAGCACCGTGAGCCGGAACGGGATGAGCTCGGCGTAGGAGTCGGCGATGAACGCCTGCACCAGCTGCTTGTCGGCCAACGAACTACCCTGGGTGAAGCGGCTTTTCGCGCGCCGGGCCATCATGTCGATGGCACGTTGGGCCACCCCGATCGAGCGCATCGCGTGATGCAGACGGCCGCCGGCCAGCCGGCTCTGCAGGATCAGGAAGCCTTGACCGGGCTCACCCAGGATCGCATCGGCCGGCACCCGCACATTGTCGTAGCGGACCAGTGAATGGCCGGCTTCGTGCGGATGCGATCCCACCAGGTGGTGGGTGGCTTCGATGACCAGGCCCGGGGTTCCGGCCGGGATCAGGAACGTCGATGCGCCGCGGTGCACCGGCACGTCCGGGTCGGTGATGGCGACCACGATGAAGAACGACGCCACCGAGGCGTTGGAGGAGAAGTACTTTCGGCCGGTGATCACCCAGTCGTCGCCGTCACGGACCGCGCGGGTGGTGAATACCCGCGGGTCGGCGCCGCCCTGCGGCTCGGTCATGGAGAAGCAGGAGAAGATTTCCCCCGACAGCAACCCGGCCAAGTAGCTGTCCTTCTGCTCGGTCGTGCCGAACCGGGCCAGGATTTCGGCATTGCCGGTGTCGGGGGCCTGGGTGCCGAACACGATCGGCGCCCAGCTGGACCGGCCCAGGATCTCGTTGATCAGGGTCAGCTTGACCGCCCCGAATCCCTGGCCGCCGAGCTCCGGCCCCAGATGCGGTGCCCACAAGCCTTGTTCGCGCACCCGCGCCTTGAGCGGGTCGACGATCCGGCGGCGTTCCTCGGTCAGCGGCAGGTATTCGCAGCCGGGAAACAGCACCTCCAGCGGCTCCACCTCATCGCGCACGAACGCCCGGATCCATTCGAGCTTCGCCTCGAAATCCGGTTCAGTAGAGAAGTCCCACGCCATCATCTGCTCCTTATCGGGGGTGCTCAGGCTCGCAGATCACGAGCCGCCGTCGGCCCGCACGATCGATCCAGTGGTGAAGCTGGAGGCGTCCGACATCAAAAACAGTGCCGCACCGACGATTTCCGGCGGATTCCCGGCACGCTGCAATGCGGCGGCGCCGAACGGGTTGTCGGCTTCACCGAAATTCCACGCCTTGGAGATATCGGTGAGGAACGGCCCGGGCATCAAGGTGTTGACCCGCACCGTCGGGCCGAACGCCTGGGCCAGCGCTTCGGTCATGACGTTGAGGCCGGCCTTGGACGCGGCATAGGGGATGAACGACGGATGAGGGCGCACCGAGCCGTGGGTGCTGACATTGATGATCGATCCCCGGCCCGCAGCCACCATCCGTTCACCGATCAACGCCGACAACCGAAATGGGCCTTTGAGGTTGAGGTTCACCACTGCGTCGAACATCTTCTCGGTGACGTCGGTCTGCTTGTCGTAGACCGGCGACATACCGGCGTTGTTGACCAGCACGTCGACCCGGCCGAACCGCTCGTAGGCCGCATCGACTAAGCCGTCGAGCTGATCCCAGCGCCCGACGTGCACCCCGTATGGCATGGCTGCGCGGCCCGTCTCGGCCTCGATCTCGGCGGCGGTGGCCTGGCAGGCCTCGAGTTTGCGGCTGGCGATCACCACATCGGCGCCGCACCGGGCCGCCGCCAGCGCCATCTCACGGCCCAGGCCGCGACTGCCGCCGGTAACCAGCACCACCCGGTCGGTCAGGTCGAAGAGCGAATCCGCATACCCCATGTCAACCTCGCTTTGCCGGCAGGGAACGGGCGAGTTCGGCCGCGGCGCTGATCAACTGCGGGATCATCGGGCCCATCGCGGCGGCGATCTTCGGGTCGACCCGATCACCGGTGACCGAGGCGGCGTAGGTCTTCTCCAGCACGATGCCCAACTTCCAGTTGGCCAGCACCAGGTAGTAGTCGATGTTCTCGGTGGACAGGCCGCTGACCTGCTCGTAGCGCTCCAGCAACTCCGATCGGGTCGGCATACCCGCGAGGTCGGCGTAATACCCTTGGGTGCGCGGGTTTTCGCCGTCATATCCCAGCAGCGCCCAAGCCAGGTCCAGTAGCGGATCGCCGATGGTCGTCATCTCCCAGTCGATGATCGCGATCAGCTTCGCGGGGGCGCCGTGGGCGTACATCACGTTGGCGAACTGGTAGTCGCCGTGCATGATGCCCGGCGTGTAGTGCGCCGGCCGGTTGCGGCGCAACCAGTCGGAGGCCTCGTCCAGGCCCGGCAGGTCCCGCACCCGATAGCTGTCCAGGAAGGCCAGCCAGCGGTCCACTTGGCGCTCATGGAAGCCGTCCGGGCGGCCGAACCCGTCGAGGCCCTGCGCCCGCCAGTCCACTCGACCGAGCCGCGCGGCGCCCTCAACCAGCTCGAAGGCCAGGCCGCGGCGCGCATTCAGGTCGGCGTCGTACGGCCCCGGCCAGGCGTTGCCGGTCGAATTCCAGCCGTCCACCTCGGCCATCACGTAGAACGGCGTGCCGAGCAGCTCACCGCTGTCGTCGGCGGCAATCAATTGGGCGTGCGGGACATCGGTTCCCGACAGCGCCCGTACCAGGCGGATCTCACGCCGCAGCCCGTCGATGCGGGCGGAGTCCGCCCGGGCGTCCGGCATTCGCAGCACCATCGTGGCTTCGCCTCGACGCACCCGGTACAGGGTGTTTTGCGAGCCGCCGCTGAGCGGTTCCAGTATCGGCTGCTCACCGCAGCCGGGGGCACCACGGGCGTCGAGCCATCGCCCCAACGCGCCGCTGTCGAGCTGTGCCGCCTGTCCATCCGCCATCGCATGCACCTCGCAATCTCTGTGCAGAGAATAGCGTTCTCCAAGCGACAGCACCAGACCACGTTTGAAATTGCGCCCAGGGTCGTGGATCGACGAAATCTACAGCCCTGGAGGCAATCTCAACGATTGATTGGTAATGGTGGTGTTTGTGGGGCGATCCGATCCCCACTGACGTGCGTCAGGTAAGCACCTCGGAGATCGGCGCGCCGGCGATGATCTTGGCCCGTGCACCCATCACCTTGCCGGGCCGGCCCGCACCGACCACGCCGGCCAGCACGCCGTTGCGCTCGTAGTAGGCCAGGAACTTGTGACCGTCGTCCTCGACCAGGTGCACGGTGTCGGTGGCTTCCGGCTCACCGAGGCACTGGATCTTCACGTCGTACTGGTCGCTCCAGAAGTACGCCGGCACCGCCACGTCATGCAGTGATTCCCGACCCAGCATGGTCGGGACCATCACTCGCACCTGGGTGACGACATTGCTCCAGTGCTCGACGCGCACCTGGTGCCCGTCGCGGCCCCGCCAGAACGCCACGTCGCCGACGGCCCAGACGTTCGGCGCACTGGTGCGCCCGGTCGCATCGCACAGCACTCCGTTGTCGATGTCGATCCCGCTGCCGTCCAGCCATTCGGTCGCCGGCCGCGAACCCACGCCCAGCACCACGACGTCGGCGGCCAGCTCGGTGCCGTCGGTGAGCACCACGGTCTCGACGCGGCCGGTGCCGCGAACCTCGGCGACACCGATACCGCTGCGGACATCGACGCCGTTGGTCCGGTGCAGCCGCGCCACCAGTTCGCCGATCTGCTCACCGAGGACGGCGGCCAGCGGGGTGGGCTGCGGCTCGACCAGCACGACGTCCACGCCCAGCTTGCGCAGGCTGGCCGCCGCCTCACAGCCGATGAATCCGGCGCCGATCACCACGGCGCGACTGGCGCCGGCCGCGTCCTCGCGCAGCGCCAGACTGTCCTCGAAGGACCGGACCACCCGGATGCCGTCCAGGTCGCCGAAGCTCGGGATACGCCGCGGCACCAGACCGGTGGCGATCACCAGGTGGTCATAACCCAGCACGGTGCCGTCTGCCAGCGTCACCGATTGCGCCGCGGTGTCGACACTGCGAGCACCGCAACCCAGCCGCAGGCTGATGTCGTGGGATTCGTAGAACTCCGGGGGCTCGAGCGTGGTGTCGTCGCGCTCGCCGCGCAGCACCTCTTTGGTCAGCGGCGGCCGGTCATAGGGCGGGCGAGTCTCGTCGGAGACGATCGTGATCGGCCCCGCGTACTCTTCGCGCCGCAATTCCTCGGCCGTGCGGACAGCCGCCAGGCCGCCACCGACGATAACGATCCCGTTGTCGGGCACCACGATCCCCCTGTTTCTCCCGGCCAGGGGCGATCAGTACTTGAGCGCGCCCTTGTCGACCTGGATCTGGACTCCCGTCAGGATTCCAGAGCCATCGCCGGCCAACCAAACCACCACGTCGGAGACCTGGTCAGGGGTCATGAAGGACTGCGGGTGCAGCGGCATCGGGGGGAAGGCGTGCAGGTAGTCGGGGCGCTCGGTGAAGATCTGGGCCATCACCTGCGGTTCGATCATCGGGGTGTCCACCGAGTAGGGGTGAATCGAGTTGACCCGGATCCGGTGTGCTCCGACCTCGAGAGCCAGCGTGTTAGTCAGACCCACCAGGGCGTGCTTGCTCGCCGCGTAGTGTCCGTTGCCCGGTGTGGCCTTCAGCCCGGCCGATGAGCTGACGATCACGATCGAACCGCCGTTGTCGGCCTCGATCATTGCCGGCACCGCCGCCCGGATGGTGCGCCAGGTGCCGGTCAGGTTCACGTCGATGACGGTGTTCCACTGCTCGTCGGTGAGCTCCCACAGCCGGCCCCAGCTCAGCACGCCGGCGTTGGCCACCACCACGTCCAGGCGTCCGAACTGCTCGACACCGTCGTCGACCAGCTTGCGCAGCCCGGCATCGTCACGAACGTCGACCGCGCGGGCCAGCACCTTGCGGCCGTGGGCCTCGACCCCGGCGACCATCTCGGCGAATTCCTCGGGCGTGGCCGCCGGATAGGTGATGCAGTCAGACGCCGGGGCGCAGATGTCGGCGGCGATGATGTCGGCGCCGGCGGCCGCCAGCCGGATCGCATGCGAACGGCCCTGGCCGCGCGCCGCACCGGTAACAAAGGCCACCTTGCCCTGCAGATTGTGGTTCTGGCTCTCGCTCACTCGACGAGGCTAGCAGCTACATATGGAACGTGTTCTAATTCCGTACCCTCAGAGGTCGGCGATGATCTGGGCCCGCTTTTGGGCGTACTCTTCGTCGGTCACCGTGCCCGCCGCGTGCAGTGCCGTCAGTTCCTGCAACCGCTCACCGACGGACGGCTGCTCACCGGGTGCGACTGGCGGCTCGGCCGCCGCCGACCGCTGGTCGACCGCTCGGCGCACCACCGCGCTGATCTGCTGTCGCAGTGCAGGATTCGACCGCACGTCCACCATCTGGTTCAGACCCACGCCGTGGGACTTCAGTAGCTGCAGGATCTCCATCAGCGGGCCGGATTGACCGCTCAGATCGTAGGTCTGGCCGTCTTCGGCAACGTTGAACTGCGCAGGCACCAGCCCGTTGACCACCGCGCTGCGTTCCCAGTCGATCAGGTGCTTGCCGCTGACCGGGTCTACCTGGACCACCAGCTTGCGGGCGGTGATGTTGCCCAATCGGCTGACACTGGCGATGACCCGTTCCTCGGTGTCCATCGGCGTCAAGCCCGGACCGGTGATGTGCAACTGCAGTTTGACCAGCGGCTGGTCGTTGATCCGCGTGCCGGTCTCGGTGATGCCGTTGATCTGCGCGAGCCCCAACACCCCGTCGCGCTCCAGCATTGCGGCATCGCTGGCCGATCGCGCTCCGAAGTACGCGAGCGCCAGGGCCACCAGCACGTCGACCACGGTGATCGCGATACCGCTGTAGTACATCCACCGCGTCATCTCGTATTCGCCGATGGCGTAGTAGGCAATCAGGAAAATGGGCCCGACCAAGCCCCCGCACAGCAGGACGAGCAACTGGGCCTTGACGTATCGCCACAACATCACGTGACCAGCGTCTAACACTGCGTTGCCGCGCAAACGCAAAATCCCCCTTTTCCCGAAGGAAAAGGGGGACCTTACGACTGCTAGCGCAGGAACTACTTGATGATCTTGACGACCCGGCCGGCGCCGACGGTACGACCACCCTCACGGATGGCGAACCGCAGACCCTCGTCCATGGCGACAGGCTGGATCAGCTTGACGCTCATCTCGGTGTTGTCACCGGGCATAACCATCTCGGTGCCCTCGGGCAGGGTCACCACACCGGTCACGTCGGTGGTCCGGAAGTAGAACTGCGGACGGTAGTTGTTGAAGAACGGCGTGTGGCGGCCACCCTCGTCCTTGGACAGGATGTAGGCCTGACCCTCGAACTCGGTGTGCGGGGTGGTGGTGCCGGGCTTGACCACAACCTGGCCACGCTCGACGTCCTCACGCTTGATACCACGGATCAGCAGACCGACGTTGTCACCGGCCTGACCCTGGTCGAGCAGCTTGCGGAACATCTCCACACCGGTGACCGTGGTCTTGGTGGTCTCCGGACGGATGCCGACGATCTCGACTTCCTCGTTCACGTTGATCACGCCACGCTCGACACGACCGGTGACCACGGTGCCACGACCGGTGATCGTGAACACGTCCTCAACCGGCATCAGGAACGGCTTGTCGGTCTCGCGAACCGGGTCCGGAACGGACTCGTCGACGGCCTCCATCAGGTCCTCGACGGACTTGACCCACTTCTCGTCGCCCTCGAGCGCCTTCAGAGCCGACACCCGGACCACCGGGGCCTCCTCGTCGAACTCCTGGGCAGCCAGCAGCTCGCGGACCTCCATCTCGACGAGCTCGAGGAGTTCCTCGTCGTCGACCATGTCGGACTTGTTCAGCGCCACCAGGATGTAGGGCACACCGACCTGACGGGCCAGCAGCACGTGCTCGCGGGTCTGCGGCATCGGGCCGTCGGTGGCCGCGACCACCAGGATCGCGCCGTCCATCTGGGCGGCACCGGTGATCATGTTCTTGATGTAGTCAGCGTGGCCCGGCGCGTCGACGTGGGCGTAGTGCCGCTTCTCGGTCTGGTACTCCACGTGGGAGATGTTGATCGTGATACCGCGCTGACGCTCTTCGGGCGCGTTGTCGATCTGGTCGAACGCACGCGACTCGTTGAGGGCCGGGTACTTGTCGTGCAGAACCTTGGTGATAGCCGCGGTCAGCGTGGTCTTGCCGTGGTCAACGTGACCGATGGTCCCGATGTTGACGTGCGGCTTCGTCCGCTCGAACTTCGCCTTCGCCACTTCTTGTCCTCCTGGACTTGTTGGTGCTGAGTTACAGCAGGTTTGATCTTTTTGGGTTTGTGCCACCGTAGCGGCACGGGCGGGAAGCTGGTTACTCGCCCGTTGCCTTCGCGATAATCTCCTTCGCCACCTGCGCCGGCACTTCGGCGTAGGAGTCGAACACCATGGAGTAGTTCGCCCGGCCCTGGGTCTTCGACCGCAAGTCTCCGACATAGCCGAACATCTCCGACAGCGGCACCTGCGCCTTGACGACGCGCGCACCGCTGCGCTCCTCCATGGCCTGGATCTGGCCACGGCGGGAGTTCAGGTCGCCGATCACATCGCCCATGTAGTCCTCGGGCGTGGTGACCTCAACGGCCATGATCGGTTCCAGGATCACCGGCTGCGCGGCAGCGGCAGCCTTCTTCAGCGCCTGCGAGCCGGCCACCTTGAAGGCCATCTCGGAGGAGTCGACGTCGTGGTACTGACCGTCGGTCAGGGTGACCTTGATGTTGACCAGCGGGTAGCCGGCCAGCACGCCGTACTGCATGGCGTCCTGGGCTCCGGCGTCCACCGCGGGGATGTACTCGCGGGGCACGCGGCCACCGGTGACCTTGTTCTCGAACTCGTAGGTCGCACCGTCTTCGCCGGTGAACGGTTCGATGTCGATGAGGACCTTCGCGAACTGGCCCGAGCCACCCGTCTGCTTCTTGTGGGTGTATTCGACCTTCTCCACCTTGCGGCGGATGGTCTCCTTGTAGGCCACCTGCGGCTTGCCGACGTTGGCCTCGACCTTGAACTCGCGGCGCATGCGGTCCACCAGGATGTCCAGGTGCAGCTCGCCCATGCCGCCGATCACGGTCTGACCGGTCTCCTGGTCGAGGTGGACCTTGAAGGTCGGGTCCTCTTCGGCCAGCTTCTGGATGGCCAGGCTCAGCTTCTCCTGGTCACTCTTGGTCTTGGGCTCGATGGCCACCTCGATGACCGGAGCCGGGAACGTCATCGACTCGAGCACGATCTGGTTGTTCGGGTCGCACAGGGTGTCGCCGGTGGTGGTGTCCTTCAGGCCGATCATCGCGTAGATGTGGCCGGCGAACGCCGAGTCGACCGGGTTCTCCTTGTTGGAGTGCATCTGGAACAGCTTGCCCAGCCGCTCCTTCTTGCCCTTGGTCGAGTTGACCACCTGCGTGCCGGACTCGACCTTGCCCGAGTACACCCGAACGTAGGTGAGCTTGCCGAAGAACGGGTGCACCGCGATCTTGAACGCCAGCGCCGAGAAAGGCTCGTCGATGCTGGGCTTGCGGCTGATGACCTCGTCTTCCTTGCCGGGCACGTGGCCCTGCACGGACTCGACGTCCAGCGGCGACGGCAGGTAGTCGATCACCGCGTCCAGCATCGGCTGGACACCCTTGTTCTTGAACGCGCTGCCGCACAGCACCGGGTAGAGCTCGGAGGAGACCGTCAGCTTGCGGATGCCGCCCTTGATCTCCTCAATCGAGAGCTCCTCGCCGCCGAGGTACTTCTCCAGCAGGGCCTCGTCGGTCTCGGCGACTGCCTCCAGCAGAGCGGTCCGGTACTCGTCGGCCTTGTCGGTCAGGTCGGCCGGGATCTCGATGGTCTCGTAGGTCTCACCGAGCTTGGTCTCGCCGCGCCACACCTTGGCGTTCATCTCGACCAGGTCGACGATGCCCTCGAAGTCGTTCTCCGCGCCGATCGGCAGCTGGATCACCAGCGGGCGAGCACCGAGGCGCTCTTCGATGGTGCGCACGGTGAAGTAGAAGTCCGCACCGAGCTTGTCCATCTTGTTGACGAAGCAGATCCGGGGCACGTCGTACTTGTCGGCCTGCCGCCACACCTGCTCGGACTGCGGCTCCACGCCCTCCTTGCCGTCGAACACGGCAACGGCGCCATCAAGGACCCGCAGGGAGCGCTCCACCTCGACGGTGAAGTCGACGTGGCCCGGGGTGTCGATGATGTTGATCTGGTTCTTGTTCCAGAAGCAGGTCACCGCGGCGGAGGTGATGGTGATGCCGCGCTCCTGCTCCTGCTCCATCCAGTCGGTCGTGGAGGCACCGTCGTGCGTCTCACCGATCTTGTAGTTGACGCCGGTGTAGTACAGGATCCGCTCGGTCGTCGTCGTCTTACCCGCATCGATGTGCGCCATGATGCCGATATTGCGGACCTTGTTCAGGTCAGTCAGCACATCCTGTGCCACAGCAGTCTTCCCACTCTTTCGGTTACTTCAATTGCTTGTTGTCGCAAGTGTCCGGCAGTTACGCCGGGGTGATCACCAGCGGTAGTGCGCGAACGCCCGGTTGGCCTCGGCCATCTTGTGGGTGTCTTCGCGCCGCTTGACGGCGGCACCCAGGCCATTGCTGGCGTCCAGGATCTCGTTGGCCAGGCGCTCGATCATGGTCTTCTCCCGGCGAGCCCGCGAGAAGCTCACCAGCCAGCGCAGCGCCAGCGTGGTGGAGCGCTCGGCGCGCACCTCGACCGGAACCTGGTAGGTGGCACCACCGACGCGGCGGCTGCGAACCTCGAGGGCCGGCTTGACGTTGTCCATTGCACGCTTGAGCGTCACGACCGGGTCAGTACCGGTCTTGTCCCGAGCCTGCTCGAGAGCGCCGTAGACGATGCGCTCGGCCAGCGACTTCTTGCCGTCCAGCAGCACCTTGTTGACCAACTGGGTGACCAGCTGCGACCCGTAGACGGGGTCGTTGACCAGCGGACGCTTAGGTGCGGGGCCCTTGCGCGGCATTAGCTCTTCTCCTTCTTAGCGCCGTAGCGGCTGCGGGCCTGCTTGCGGTTCTTGACTCCCTGGGTGTCCAGCGAGCCGCGGATGATCTTGTAGCGCACACCCGGCAGGTCCTTCACACGACCACCACGCACCAGCACCATCGAGTGCTCCTGCAGGTTGTGACCCTCACCCGGGATGTAGGCAGTCACCTCCACCTGGCTGGTCAGCTTCACGCGCGCCACCTTGCGAAGCGCCGAGTTCGGCTTCTTCGGGGTGGTGGTGTACACGCGGGTGCACACGCCCCGTCGCTGCGGGCTGCCCTTGAGGGCCGCGGTCTTCACCTTGGCGACCTTGTCGCGGCGGCCCTTACGGACCAGCTGCTGAATGGTTGGCATCTACCGGCTTCCTGTATCGCTGTTCAAAACTGTCGTAAATCCGCGGTCTGTGCCCCACCGCTACCCCGCGGTCGGGCGTGTCGCATGGGCCGCTGCGGATTCCTCCGCTGCATAATGGACATGCGAATTGGGCCAGGCGCGCGCGTTATGTCACCAAACGCGCCTCGGTGGCCAGGCACGAGCTACCACAATACCCGGCAGCACTCCGGCAGGTCAAAGCGCGTCGACGCAGCCCCTCCCGCCCGCTCCGCGACTACTGGGTACGGCTGTCCATCGCCGAGGCCAGCCTGCGGACCATGTCGGAGAAGACGGCGTCGGTGTCCACGTCATCCATCACGCCGGTCATCTCCAACAGGACAAATCCGTGCATGGCCGCCCAGAACTCCAGGGCCGCGTGAAACGCCCGGTCCCCTTCGAGTCCGTAGGACGCCAACACCTCGATGACCGGGGCGGCGGCCCGGGTGGCCGCGGCGGTGTATTCCGGGTCGTCGCCGCCCAGCGGCATCCGGGTGAACGCCGAATACCGGCCCGGGTGGTGATGGGCATAACTGCGATAGGCGCCGGCCATCACCAGCACCGCATCGTCGCGGGCGCGGCCCTGCCCGACCTGGGTCAACATCTCCAGAATGTCGTCGATCACCCGCATCCGCATGGCGCGCCGCAGGTCGCCCAGGCTGTGCACGTGGTTGTACAGCGACGGGCCCTTGGTGCCCAGCTGGGTTGCCAACGCGTTGATGGTCAAAGCGTCCCAGCCCTCGCGGTCCAGGAAGTTCAGGGCCGCATTGACGATGACTTCGCGACTCAGCTTGACCGGGCGCGCCCCCGCTTTGCCGTTGGCGCGCGAGCGACCCCCCGCGGCGGGCGGGTCTGGTCGAGCTGACATGGCGTAGGCCCTTCGTAGGGTGCGGCAGGAGGAGAACAGCACAGAACTCTAATCGACCGATTAGTAGGGGAACCCGAGTACGCGCCAGCCGGTGCGACGTAAGCTTTGCCGAGATTGCGTCCGGCGAGAGGGGCTCGGAGATGAAATGGACCGCGCTGGCTAGTGCGCTGCTGGGTCTGGCCGCCGGTTCACTGGGGGCAGCCGCGACGGCGGGCGCCGTGCCGGGCGACATCCACATCTACGGGGTGCACGAGACCCACACCCTGGACTGCAACGGCGGGACGCTGTTCATCAACGGCGTCAACCTCACCATCCACGCGATGGGCACCTGCTACGCGGTGACCACGCAGGGCTCGCAGAACACCGTGATCGCCGACACCATCGTCAACGACGTCACCGTCTACGGCAACGACACGACCGTGTACTTCCATAACGGCGACCCGTTGCTGTTCGACCGCGGACGCGAGTTGGGGATGACGAACCGGCTCCAACGCGTACCGGCGTGACCCCCGTTCTCCGGGTAAACCTCTGCTCGCTGCTGGCCGGCGGAATGACGCTGCTCGCAGTCGCGCTCACCGGCTGCGAGGCAGACGCACCGCCCAAGTCCTCGCGGATCTCGCAGAACTACGACGGCCGGTTCGCCAACACGATCCGATACGAGTCGTTCGGCGCGACATCGGCTTTGGACTGCGCCGACGGCAAATCGCTGAACGTGGCCGGTTCGAACAACAAGCTGACGGTACGCGGCCGGTGCGAAGCGGTGAACGTAGGCGGTGCCGACAATCGCATCACCATCGAGCGTATCGACAAGACACTGACGATCACCGGGCTCAACAACTCCATCACCTATCGCGGCGGCGATCCCAAAGTCGACAACCGCGGGTCGGGCAACACCGTCGCCGACAAGCGCTGACGGGGAGTCAGGCTTTAGCGCCGTGGCGGCCGGCCCCGCCGGCGAAGCGGCCCGCCCCGCGCAGCGCCTCGTCGGCTACCCGCTCGATGCTTTCGAATTCGGAGTCCAGCGCGTGGGATTCGGTCATGCCCCACTGTCGCAGCGCCGACAACCGATCCGAGCGCAGGCAACGCTGCGGCAGCTCGGCCAGTTCGAGGGCCAGCTGCTCGGCTGCGCCTCGCGCATCTCCGGTCGGGACAACACGATTGGCCAGTCCGATCGCCAGCGCTTCCTCGGCGTTCACCGCTCGGCCGGTGAGGATCATGTCCATGGCGCGACTGTGGCCGATCAGTCTGGGCAATCGCACGGTGCCGCCGTCGATGAGCGGAACGCCCCAGCGCCGGCAAAAGACGCCGAAGGTCGCGTCGGCCTCAACCACCCGCATGTCGCACCACAGCGCCAACTCCAGGCCACCGGCAACCGCGTAGCCGCTGACCGCGGCGATCACCGGCTTGGACAACATCATTCGAGTTGGTCCCATCGGCCCCGGCCCGCTGCGATGGGTCTGATTGGCGTTCGGCGTACCCAAGGCTTTGAGATCGGCACCGGCGCAAAAAGTTCCGTGGTCGCCCCACAGCACGGCCACCGACGCGCTCGCATCGCGGTCAAACTCCTCGAAGGCCTGATACAGCGCGGCGGCGGTCGGGCCGTCGACGGCGTTGCGGGCATGCGGCCGATCCAAGATCACCGTGGTGACCGGGCCATTGCGCTCCACGCGCACCGCACTCATCGCAGCACCGCCTCTCGGTCCGCGTCGCGTCGCGCGACCAGTTCGTCGGCGAATTCCGCGTAGCGACTGCGGATTCGCTCCCCCGGCCAGTCCGCCGGAAGTAGTCCGGGCGGTAGCACCGGGTCACGACGCAGGTGGCGGACCATGGCCGCGGCAATGACGAAGCGGCTTGGCACGTCCTCGGCGTCGGCCATCGCGGCAAGCAGCTCGTGGCCCGTCTGCGCCCACGCCGTCAGATCCCACAGCGTGGCTGCCAGTTCGGCGGGCTTCTCGTCACGCGCTGTGAGCAGCCGGGTATACCCCCTGAGACCCTCACCCAACTCGACGTCGATGTTGTCCGGACGCATCCAGAATCCCTCGCGCAGCTCGGCGAACCGCCGTTCGGTCAGCCCCGAGCGCAAGGCGGCCCGGGTTCGCGCGTCGCAGCCGATGGTGGTGATCACCACGGCCAGCCAGTTGCCGTCCCAGCGCCTGGTCTGCGGATTCAGCGCCACGTCCTGTAGACGCTGACGCTCCAGCAGACGTTCGGACAGTCCGTACCCTTCGACCGATCGGACCAAGTCGCCGGCAGCGACCAGCCGGGTCAGGGCTACTCGCAGGGCTGTTTCTTTGATACCGAAATCTGTTGTCAATCGCAGTAATTCAGCTGCGGTGGCCGACGCTGGGTGGGCGCCCAGGAGCACCGACAGAACTACCGAGCGGGCCGTCATACGCACTGTGTCGGACATCGGGTGACCGCCTAGACCCCGGAGGTCTTTCGGCCGTAATCCCCGAACGGCTCGTCGCGGTGTCGCACCGCGTCACGGAACCCATGCTGCACCGCGTCGGCGACGAAGGCGTGCCCCTCCGGCGTGTGTCGCGCCACCCCATCGAACACGGTGCTGACCATGCGGCTGGTGGCCACGCCCTGCTGCAGCAGTGCGGTGTTGAGGGCGAGTTTGGCCATGATCAGTTGGTTGACCGGCATCGCGGCGATCCGGGCCACCAGGCGTTCGGTGCGCTCGTCGAGATCAGCGGGCTCGGGAGCCTCGATCGCCAGCCCCCACTCGGCGGCCTGAGCTCCGGTGATGCAATCTCCGGTCAGCAGTAGGCGTTTGGCGCGCTGGTCGCCGAGCCGGTGTGCCCAGAGGCCGGCCGCCGGCACCCCCCACACCCGCATCGGCGGGTAGCCGATCTTGGCGTCGGACGCCGCGATCACCTGGTCGGCGTGCAGGGCGATGTCGGTGCCACCGGCGACGCAGTAGCCGTGGATCTTGACCACGGTGGGCTTGTCGGCGTGCATCAGCGAGGCGAAGCCGCGGACGAATCGGCTCATCATCTGGTAGTCGATCATCGGGTCCCACGGCTGATCCGAGCGGTGGTTGGTGGCCTGCGTCTTACCGTCGAGCACACTGCCCCGGTAGTTCTCCCCGCCCGCCGACGACGAGCCCTCGGCGTAGGCGCCCAGGTCGAAACCGGCGCAGAATCCCTCGCCGCGGCCCGACACCAGGATCACATGCACGTTGGGATCCAGATCGGCGCGTTCCACCAGCGCCGACAATTCCAGCGGGGTGTCAGCGGTGATCGCGTTCCCGTGTTCCGGGCGGTTGAAGGTGATCCGGGCGATGCGGTCGGTGACCTCGTAGGTCATCGTCCGCAGGTTGTCGAACTCGACCGGGGCGATGTGATGGCGCATGCCGGGGTCAGCCCTTGACCAGCGCACGCTCGATGATCGGCCCGAGATCGAGGCCGGCCGGCAGGGTGCCGAACGCACCACCCCATTGGCCGCCGAGCCGCGTCGCCAGGAACGCCTCGGCGACGGCCGGGTGGCCGTGGCGCACCAGCAACCCGCCCTGCAACGCCAGACAGATGTCCTCGGCGATCTTGCGCGCCTGGTACTGGGCGGCGACCACGTCAGCGCCCAGGCCCGCCAGTTGGGTCTTCAACCCGTCGACGTGGGCGTCGAGGCGGCGATCCTGCCCGGCGGTCTCGGCCAGCTCATCGAAGAGCACGGCTACCGATTGGGGCTGGGTGGCCAGGGCGCGCAGCGTGTCCAGGGCGCTGACGTTGCCCGAGCCCTCCCAGATTCCCATCAACGGCGCCTCGCGGTATAGCCGCGGCATCAGGGAATCTTCGATGTAGCCGTTGCCGCCCAGGCACTCCATCGCCTCGCCGGCGTGCGGGGTGGCGCGTTTGCACACCCAGTACTTGGTGGCCGCCAGCCCGATCCGGCGCAGCAGCCCCTCTCGCTCATCGCCGCGGACCGCCCTGTCGGTGGCACCGGCCATCCGCATCGACACCATGGTGGCGGCTTCGGCCTCCACGGCCAGATCGGCCAGCACGTTGCGCATCAGTGGCTGATCGATCAGGTAAGCGCCGAACGCCTTGCGGTGCTGAGCGTGGTAGATGGCGCGGGCCAGACCCATCCGCATGCTGGTGGCACTGCCCAATGCGCAGTCCAGGCGGGTGAGGTTGACCATTTCGATGATGACCGAGACCCCGCGGCCCTCCTCGCCCACCAGCCAGGCGGTCGCGCCGTCGTACTCGATCTCACTGGAGGCGTTGGCGTGGTTGCCGAGCTTGTCCTTGAGCCGCTGCAGCCGCATCCGGTTGCGGGTGCCGTCGGGCAGGATCCGGGGCAGGAAGAAACAGCTCAGCCCGCCGGGAGCCTGCGCCAGCACCAGGAACACGTCGCACATCGGCGCGGAGGTGAACCACTTGTGCCCGGTCAGGGTGTAGCTGCCGTCAGCGTTCGGCACGGCCTGGGTGGTTCCGGCGCGCACGTCGGAGCCGCCCTGCTTCTCGGTCATCGACATGCCCGCGGTGATACCGGCCTTGGTGCCCGGCACCTTCAGCTCGGGGTCGTAGACCCGGCTGGTCAGCAGCGGCTCGTAAGTCTTGGCGAGCTCGGCGTTGTTACGCAGCGCGGGCACGATCGCATACGTCATCGAGATCGGGCAGACGTGACCCGGTTCAGCGGTCCACACCCCGGTTTGGGCGGCGCGGACGACATGCGCGCCGGGGCGCGGGTCGGCCCACGGAGCGGCGTGCAGGCCGTGGGCGATCGCGGTGCGCATCAGCTCGTGGTACGCCGGGTCGTATTCCACTTCGTCAATCCGGTTACCGACGACGTCGTGGGTGTGCAGCACCGGCCGGTTGCGGTCGGCGAGCTCGCCCCAGCGTTGCACCTGCTTAGACCCGGACAATGCCCCAAGGTCGGTGACCTCGTCGACGCCCCATTGGCCGCCCTCACGGATCAGCGATTCAATGAGGACCGGGGACGACGCCGGGTTATAGCCTTCCAGCGGAAGGACCTGGTTGGTGACGATATGCGTGTCGGCCATAGCCGAATATTACAGTTTTTGCACGCACGCACAATGGGTGTAATCAAATTGGTGTCCGGCAAACAAAAAACGGCGGTCACGGCCCGGAGTCGGGAGGTTCCAGGCTGTGACCGCCGTCGTTTTGGGGCGCCGGACTATGGGCTGCGCACTCCCCCCACACCGTGTTGGTGTCGCTCAGGCATTTGGACCCCCTCCAGTCCTGAGTCGTGTGCGCAGTTGCCGCGGTCACGGCGCCTAGCAAAGTTGTAGCACACAACCGACCCAATGTCGCCTCCTAAGCGGAAAATGGTCCAAATCGGATGTTTTTTGGCGTACCGGCCAGGCACCTCTCAGCTGCCAGGTGGGTCCGGCGCCCGGGTTGATATGCGTCCACCTACGCGGACCCACCAGCGCCAGTCGGCCGCACCGGCAACCACCACGCGCGCGGGTGCGGTTAACGCAGTCGGTCTTTGAGGAACGCGATGTCGGCCTTGCGGCCCTCTTCGGCGGTCTCGCAGATCACCGGGGCGTCGGCGGCCTTGACCACCGCGACCAACAGGTCCGGGTCGATCTGGCCGTCACCGAAGTTGGCGTGCCGGTCCCGTCCGGAGCCGGGTGCGTCCTTGGAGTCGTTGCAGTGCACCAGGTCGATGCGGCCGGTGATCGCCTTGATGCGCTCCACGGCGTCGGGCAGCGATTCCCCGGCCGCCCAGGTGTGGCAGGTGTCCAGGCAGAACCCGACGCCGGTGTCGCCGATGTGGTCCCACAGCTTGGCGATGGTGTCGAAGTGCCGCGCCATCGCATAGTCGCCGCCAGCGGTGTTCTCCAGGTACACCGGGACGGTGGTCTCCAGACGGTCCAGCGCCTTGCGCCACCGCGCGAATCCGGCTTGCGGGTCGTCGTCATCGGCGGTCACGTGGCCGCCGTGCACGATCACCGCGACTGCGCCGATGTCGGCGGCGGCGTCGCAGGTCTGCTGCAAGATGGTGCGCGACGGGATGCGCACCCGGTTGTTCGGGGAGGCCACGTTGATCAGGTACGGCGCGTGCACGTAAATCGGCAGCGCCGCCGCGCGAAGCTGCGCCGCGTCCTCACGTGGTTTGGGGGGCTTCCAGCTCTGCGGGTTGCCGAGGAAGATCTGCACCACGTCGGCGCCATCGGCCTCGGCGGCGGCCAGCGGATTCTGCGGGCGCACATGGGATCCGATCAACACGGCGGCCAGCCTAGTCAACCCATGTCGGTCGGCCAGGTGTGCACCGGCTCGTTGGTGTGCATGTGCGTGCAGTACCGGCTCAGCATCTCCGCCAGCGCGGCCGTCCGGCTCAGGCCCTGCGCCTGCAACGCTCGGACCGTCGACACCTGCCAGGTAGCGCCGTTGCGTCCCGTTGCCACCCGGTCGGCGATGATGCCGAGGAACCGGTCGGTCACCTCGGCAGCCACACCCCACTCGTCAAGCCCTTGGCGGGCCAGCGGCAACAACTCGCGCTGGGTCAGTTCGGGCACACTCACCTCGCCCAGCTCCGGCCAGAACAGTCGGGCGTCCATACCGTGGCGCGCGGCCCGCCGAAAGTTGTCGTGCGCCACCGCAAAACTCATCTGTGTCCACAGCGGGCGCTGATCGCGGGCCAGTCTGCGCAACAGGCCGTAATAGAACACCGCATTGGCCACCATGTCGGCGACCGTCGGACCCGAGGGCAGGACCCGGTTCTCCACCCGGAGGTGCGGCCGTCCGTCGACGACGTCATAGACCGGGCGATTCCAGCGGTACACCGTGCCGTTGTGCAGACGCAGCTCGGCCAGTTGCGGGGTGCGTCCCTGCGCCAGTTCGTCGGCCGGGTCCTCCTCGGAGACCTCGGGCAGCAGCGACGGGAAGTAACGCACGTTCTCCTCGAACAGGTCGAAGATCGAGGTGATCCACCGCTCGCCGAACCACACCCGGGGCCGCACCCCCTGGTTCTTCAGTTCGTCGGGCCGGGTGTCGGTGGATTGCGCGAACAACTCCACCCGGGTCTCCGCCCACAGGCGGTGGCCGAAGAAGTAGGGCGAGTTGGCGCCGATCGCCAGTTGCGGGCCGGCCAGTACCTGGGCGGCGTTCCAGTGGTTGGCGAAGTCGGCCGGCGAAACCTGCAGGTGCAACTGCATGCTGGTGCACGCCGATTCCGGTGCGATGTTCTCGGCATGCAGGTTCAGCGGCTCGGGGCCGTCGATGTCGATGTCGATGTCTTCGCCGCGCGCGGCGAAGATCGAGTCGTTGAGTGCCGCGTATCGCGCCGAATCACTCATCCAGTCACCGGCCAGATGCTCGGGCATCAGGGTGGGCAAGATGCCGATCATCACGATGCCTGCGTCGTTTGCGCGGGCTTTGGCCTGCGCCTCATTGAGGCTGGCACGCACCTCGGCTTCCAGTTCCAGCGCCGCGCGCGCAGTGAACTGACGGGGCGGCACGTTGAATTCGATGTTGTAGGAACCCAATTCGCGTTGGAACGCCGGATCGTCGATCGAGGACAACACACCGGCATTCGACATAGCCGGCCGATGGTCGTCGTCGATCAGGTTGCCCTCGATCTCCATGCCCGTCAGCGGCGGCTCACACTCGAAGCTGGCCTGCGCCAGCATCGTCTCGAAAACATCCAGGCACTGCTGAATCTTGAGCCGGTATTGGCGGCGCTGGGTGCGCGAGTAGCTGGTGCGGTCGACTTCGTCCCCCATCTCAACGATGCAACCTGGTCTGCTGGCAGGCCGCAACCTGCGGGCGCGTCGAGTCGGAATCCTGCGACGCGACACGCCGCGGCGACGTCGCCGTTCTCCGTTTCGGAGCCCAGATACGAAAAAGGCCCCGGGGGTATACGCCCCGGGGCCTTTCTCGTTGATGACTAGCGGTAGTCGCTGTATCCGTAGTCGTCCAGCGGAACCGCGGCACCGGTGGCGGCGCCGAAGTCCGGGCTGTAGTACTGATCCTCGTAGGACGGGATCGTGTACGCAGCGGCCCGGGCCTCTTCGGTGGGCTGCACGGCAATGTTGCGGTACCGGTTGATGCCGGTGCCGGCCGGGATCAGCTTGCCGATGATCACGTTCTCCTTCAGGCCCTGCAGCTTGTCGCTGCGGCAGTTGATCGCCGCATCGGTCAGCACGCGGGTGGTCTCCTGGAAGGAAGCCGCCGACAGCCACGAGTCGGTGGCCAGCGACGCCTTGGTGATACCCATCAGCACCGGACGTCCGGCCGCGGGCTCCAAGCCCTCGGCCACCACACGACGGTTCGCAGTCTCGAACTCGGCCCGCTCGGTCAGCGAACCGGGCAGGAACTCCGTGGCACCCGAGTCGATGATGGTCACCCGGCGCAGCATCTGCCGGACGATCACCTCGATGTGCTTGTCGTGGATCGACACACCCTGGGCCCGGTAGACCTGCTGGACCTCGTTGACCAGGTGGATCTGCACCTCACGCGGGCCCTGCACGCGCAGCACCTCGTGCGGGTCAGCCGAGCCCTCCATGAGCTGCTGGCCGACCTCGACGTGGTCGCCGTCGGACAGCAACCGCTCCGAGCCGTCCTCGTGCTTGAACACACGCAGCCGCTGACGCTTGGGCAGCTTGTCGTAGACCACTTCCTCGCCACCGTCATCCGGCACGATCGTGATCTTGTAGAACTTCTCGCCCTCTTCCAGCTGCACCCGTCCGGCGACGTCGGCGATCGGCGCCTTGCCACGCGGAATTCGGGCCTCGAACAGCTCCTGGACACGCGGCAGACCACCGGTGATGTCGTCACCGACGCCACCCTGGTGGAAGGTACGCATGGTCAGCTGAGTACCGGGCTCACCGATGGACTGGGCGGCGACGATGCCGACCGCCTCACCGATGTCGACCAGCTTGCCGGTGGCCATCGATCGGCCGTAGCAGGTGGCGCAGACCCCGGTACCGGTGGCGCAGGTCAGCACCGAACGCACCTTGACGCCTGTGATGCCGGCAGCCAGCAGCGCCTCGATCGACGGGTCGCCGAGGTCATGACCGCGCTCGATGACGACCTTGCCCTTTTCGTCGACCGCGTCAACGGCCAACGTGCGGGCGTAGGCAGACGTCTCGATGAACGCGTTGCGGATCAGCGATCCGTCGGCCTGAGCCTCGGCCAAGTCGACGATGATGCCGCGCTCGGTGCCGCAGTCGTGCTCGCGCACGATCACGTCCTGCGAAACGTCGACCAGACGACGCGTCAGGTAACCCGAGTCAGCGGTACGCAGCGCGGTGTCCGCCAAGCCCTTTCGGGCGCCGTGGGTGTTGATGAAGTACTCCAACACCGTCAGGCCCTCACGGAACGAGGACTTGATCGGGCGCGGGATGAACTCACCCTTCGGGTTGGTCACCAGACCCTTCATGCCCGCCAGCGTCCGGGTCTGGGTGAAGTTACCCGTAGCACCGGAGTCGACGATCGTGATGATCGGGTTGTCGGCCGGGTAGTGGTCACGCAGCGCCTGACCCACTTCCTCGGTGGCTTCCTTCCAGATCTCCACCAGCGCCTCGTTGCGCTCTTCGCGGTTGAGAGCGCCACGCTGGAACTGCTTCTCCAGCTTGTCGGCACGCTCCTCGTAAGAGTCGAGGATCTCCTTCTTACGCGGCGGCACCAGCACGTCGGCCATCGAGACCGTGACCCCCGAACGGGTGGCCCAATGGAAGCCAGCGTCCTTGAGCTTGTCGACGGTCTGGGCGACCACGATCATCGGGTAGCGCTCGGCCAGGTCGTTGATGATGACGGCCTGAACCTTCTTGTGCATCTGCTTGTTGACGAACGGGTACCCGGTCGGCAGCAGCTCGTTGAACAGCACCCGGCCCAGCGTGGTCTCAGCGATCCAGGCGCCGCCCGGACGCCAGCCGTTCACGCCGAACAGCTCGGTCTCCACCTCGGCCGGCGGCCGCAGCTGGTCCAGACGCACCTTGATCTTGGCCCGCACGCTCAGCGCACCGCGGTCGACGGCCATGATCGCCTCGGCCGGCGAGGAGTACACGCCGGTCTCCGGACGGTCCTTGGCAGCCGGGGCGTATTCGCCTGTCTCACCCTCGATCTCGGTGGTCAGGTAGTACAACCCGGTAACCATGTCCAGTCGCGGCATGGCCAGCGGACGACCCGAGGCCGGCGACAGGATGTTGTTGCTCGACAGCATCAGGATGCGGGCCTCGGCCTGCGCCTCGGCACTCAGCGGCAGGTGGACTGCCATCTGGTCACCGTCGAAGTCGGCGTTGAAGGCCTCACACACCAGCGGGTGCAGCTGAATGGCCTTGCCTTCCACCAGCTGCGGCTCGAAGGCCTGGATACCCAGGCGGTGCAGCGTGGGTGCACGGTTGAGCAGCACCGGGTGCTCGGCGATGACCTCTTCGAGGACGTCCCACACCTGGGGACGCTGCCGCTCCACCATCCGCTTGGCGCTCTTGATGTTCTGCGCGTGGTTGAGGTCAACCAGTCGCTTCATCACGAACGGCTTGAACAGCTCCAGAGCCATCAGCTTGGGCAGACCACACTGGTGCAGCTTGAGCTGCGGACCGACCACGATCACCGAACGGCCCGAGTAGTCGACACGCTTACCGAGCAGGTTCTGACGGAACCGGCCCTGCTTGCCCTTGAGCAGGTCGGAGAGCGACTTCAGCGGGCGGTTGCCCGGGCCGGTGACCGGCCGGCCGCGACGGCCGTTGTCGAACAGCGCGTCGACGGACTCCTGCAGCATCCGCTTCTCGTTGTTGACGATGATCTCGGGAGCGCCGAGGTCGATCAGTCGCTTGAGGCGGTTGTTGCGGTTGATGACCCGGCGGTACAGGTCGTTGAGGTCGGAGGTCGCGAAGCGGCCACCGTCGAGCTGCACCATCGGACGCAGCTCCGGCGGAATCACCGGCACCGCGTTGAGGACCATGCCCATCGGGGAGTTACCCGACTGCTGGAATGCGGCGACCACCTTGAGGCGCTTGAGAGCACGAAGCTTCTTCTGCCCCTTGCCGTTCTTGATGATGTCGCGCAGCAGCTCGGCCTCGGCGTGGATGTCGAAGGTCTCGATCAGCTTCTGGATCGACTCCGCACCCATGGCACCGGTGAAGTACTCGCCGTAACGGTCCACCAGCTCGCGGTAGACGGTCTCGTCGATGATCAGCTGCTTGGGAGCCAGCTTGACGAAGGTGTCCCAGATGTTGTCGAGGCGGTCCAGCTCACGCTGGGCGCGGTCGCGCAGCTGACGCATTTCGCGCTCGCCGCCGTCGCGAACCTTGCGGCGCACATCGGCTTTCGCGCCCTCGGCCTCCAGCTCGGCCAGGTCGGCCTCCAGCTTCTGGGCGCGGGCTTCCAGGTCGGCGTCCCGCTGGTCCTCGACCGACTTCTTCTCGACGACCATCTCGGCTTCCAGCGTGGACAGCTCGTTGTGGCGCATCTCGGTGTCGACGCTGGTGATGACGTAGGCCGCGAAGTAGATGATCTTCTCGAGGTCCTTGGGCGCCAGGTCCAGCAGGTAGCCCAAGCGCGACGGAACGCCCTTGAAGTACCAGATGTGGGTGACCGGGGCGGCCAGTTCGATGTGGCCCATCCGCTCACGACGCACCTTGGCGCGAGTTACCTCGACGCCACAGCGCTCACAGATGATGCCCTTGAAGCGCACCCGCTTGTACTTGCCGCAGTAGCACTCCCAGTCGCGAGTCGGTCCGAAGATCTTCTCGCAGAACAGGCCGTCCTTCTCGGGCTTGAGCGTGCGGTAGTTGATCGTTTCCGGCTTCTTGACCTCACCGTAGGACCATTGCCGGATGTCCTCCGCGGTCGCCAGGCCGATGCGGAGCTCATCGAAGAAGTTGACGTCGAGCACGTAACTCCCTTTCCCCTTGCGGGTTTAGTAGCTGGTAATTAAGCGAGGTCTTCCACCGAAGCGGATTCGTTGCGGGACAGGTTGATTCCCAGGTTGGCGGCTGCCCGCTCCAGGTCCTCGTCCTCGCCTTCGCGCAATTCGATCGCCGCACCGTCCTTCGCCAGCACCTCAACGTTGAGGCACAGCGACTGCAGCTCTTTGAGCAGCACCTTGAAGGACTCCGGGATACCCGGCTCGGGGATGTTCTCGCCCTTGACGATCGCCTCGTAGACCTTGACACGGCCGACCGTGTCGTCGGACTTGATCGTCAGCAACTCCTGCAGCGTGTACGCCGCACCGTAGGCCTGCATGGCCCAGCACTCCATTTCACCGAACCGCTGGCCACCGAACTGCGCCTTACCGCCCAGCGGCTGCTGGGTGATCATCGAGTACGGACCGGTGGAACGCGCGTGGATCTTGTCGTCCACCAGGTGGTGCAGCTTCATGATGTACATGTAGCCGACGGTCACCGGGTACGGGAACGGCTCACCAGAGCGACCGTCGAACAGCATCGCCTTGCCGTCACCGTTGACCATGACCTCGCCGTCGCGGTTGGCCAGCGTCGAGGACAGCAGGCCCTGCAGCTCGGCCTCCCGCGCACCGTCGAACACCGGGGTCGCGGTGCGGGTGTCGGCTCCGGCGGAGTACAGCTCCTCGGGGAGCTTGTCCGCCCAGTCCGGCACACCGGCCGCCACATCGATGTTCCAACCGGTCTTGGCGATCCAGCCCAGGTGGGTCTCCAGGATCTGACCGATGTTCATACGTCGCGGCACACCGTGGGTGTTCAAGATGATGTCGACCGGGGTGCCGTCCGGCAGGAACGGCATGTCCTCGGCCGGCAGGATCTTGCCGATGACGCCCTTGTTGCCGTGGCGACCGGCCAGCTTGTCACCGTCGGAGATCTTGCGCTTCTGCGCGACGTAGACGCGCACCAGCTCGTTGACCCCGGCGGGCAGCTCGTCGTCGTCCTCGCGGGAGAACACCCGGATGCCGATGACCTTGCCGGACTCACCGTGCGGCACCTTCAGCGAGGTGTCGCGGACTTCGCGGGCCTTCTCGCCGAAGATCGCACGCAGCAGCCGCTCCTCGGGCGTCAGCTCGGTCTCACCCTTGGGGGTGACCTTGCCGACCAGGATGTCGCCGTCGCGGACCTCGGCGCCGATGCGGACGATGCCCCGCTCGTCGAGGTCAGCCAGCACCTCGTCGGAGACGTTCGGGATGTCCCGAGTGATCTCCTCGGCGCCCAGCTTGGTGTCGCGGGCGTCGATCTCATGCTCCTCGATGTGAATCGAGGTCAGCGTGTCCTCCTCGACCAGCCTGTTGGACAGGATGATCGCGTCCTCGTAGTTGTGCCCTTCCCACGGCATGATCGCCACGAGCAGGTTCTTGCCCAGGGCCATCTCGCCGTTGTCGGTGCACGGGCCGTCCGCGATCACCTGGCCGGCCTCGACACGCTGGCCGGCGTCGACGATCGGACGCTGGTTGGCGCAGGTGCCGTGGTTGGACCGGTTGAACTTGCGCATCCGATAGGTCTGCCGGGTGCCGTCATCGGCCATCACCGTGACGTAGTCGGCGGACACCTCCTCGATGACACCGGTCTTGTCGGCGACGATCACGTCGCCGGCGTCGATCGCGGCGCGCAGCTCCATGCCGGTACCGACCAGCGGTGCCTCGCTGCGCACCAGCGGAACCGCCTGACGCTGCATGTTGGCACCCATCAGGGCACGGTTGGCGTCGTCGTGCTCGAGGAACGGAATCATGGCCGTGGCCACCGAAACCATCTGGCGCGGCGAGACGTCCATGTAGTCGACCTCCGCCGACGACACGTACTCGACCTCGCCACCCTTACGGCGGACCAGAACGCGGTCCTCGGTGAAGCGGCCGTCGTCCTCCAGCGGCGAGTTGGCCTGCGCCACAACGTGGCGGTCCTCCTCGTCGGCGGTCAGGTACTCGATGTCGTCGCTGACCACACCGTCGTTGACCTTGCGGTACGGGGTCTCGATGAAGCCGAACGGGTTGACCCGCGCGTACACCGATAGGGACCCGATCAGACCGATGTTGGGGCCTTCCGGGGTCTCGATCGGACACATCCGGCCGTAGTGGGACGGGTGCACGTCACGAACTTCCAGGCCGGCCCGCTCACGCGACAGACCACCCGGCCCCAGCGCCGACAGACGGCGCTTGTGGGTCAGACCCGACAACGGGTTGTTCTGGTCCATGAACTGGGAGAGCTGGCTGGTGCCGAAGAACTCCTTGATCGCGGCGACCACCGGGCGGATGTTGATCAGGGTCTGCGGCGTGATGGCCTCGACGTCCTGGGTGGTCATCCGCTCGCGGACCACGCGCTCCATCCGGGACAGCCCGACCCGGATCTGGTTCTGGATCAGCTCACCCACGGTGCGCAGACGCCGGTTGCCGAAGTGGTCGATGTCGTCGACCTCGACGGGCACCTCGACGCCGCCCGGCACCGTCATGGTGGCGGACACGCCCTCCTGAGCGGCCTGGTGCAGACGCACCAGGTACTCGATGGTGGCCACGATGTCCTCTTCGGTCAGCGTGGTCGGCTGCGACTCGCCCGGGTTGGCGGTCAGGCCCAGCTTCTTGTTGATCTTGTAGCGACCCACGCGCGCCAGGTCGTAGCGCTTCTCCTTGAAGAACAGGTTCTCCAGCAGAGTCTGCGCGGACTCCTTGGTGGGGGGCTCGCCCGGACGCAGCTTGCGGTAGATGTCCAGCAGCGCCTCGTCGGGGCTGGCGGCACTGTCCTTCTCCAGCGTCGACATCATGATCTCGGAGAAGCCGAAGCGCTCGCGGATCTGCTCGGAGGTCCAGCCCAGCGCCTTGAGCAAGATGGTAACCGGCTGACGGCGCTTGCGGTCGATACGAACGCCGACCAGGTCGCGCTTGTCGACGTCGAACTCCAGCCAGGCGCCGCGGCCCGGGATCACCTTCACCGAGTGCAGCGTCTTCTCGGTCGACTTGTCGATGTTGGCGTCGAAGTACACACCGGGCGAACGCACCAGCTGGGAGACAACGACACGCTCGGTGCCGTTGATGATGAAGGTGCCCTTCTCGGTCATCATCGGGAAGTCACCCATGAACACCGTCTGGCTCTTGATCTCGCCGGTGTTGTTGTTGATGAACTCCGCGGTGACGAACAACGGGGCCGCGTACGTCATGTCCTTGTCGCGGCACTCCTCGACGGGGGCCTTGACCTCGTCGAACCGCGGGTCAGAGAACGACAGCGACATTGAGCCGGAGAAGTCCTCAATCGGGGACAGCTCTTCGAGAACCTCTTCGAGGCCACCCTTGGGCGCAGAACCGGTCTGCGCGGCCATCTTCTCGCGCCACTCCGACGCCCCGATCAGCCACTGGAACGAGTCGGTCTGCACATCGAGCAGACCCGGAACCTCGAGGGGTTCACGCAGCTTGGCGAAGGAGACCCGGTTCGGGGCCCCGGGCACAGAACTATTGGGAGAATTCTGGGTGGTAGTACCTGAAGCGTTCTTTTTGCTCTGGCGGGAGACTGCCAAGATGCATCCTTCCAGCACCTAATGCGGCCAGCGGATCCCGGCTCTCACCGGATCCCGTTCGCTGCGAATATTCGACCGTTGGTTCGGCTGGCGAACAATCTGTCCGGTCTCACGCACAGCCAAACCACGAGGTAACAGGCCTTAAACGAATCAATAAACGTGACTCAGGCTGTACTGCGGTGTTCGGGTGCGGGTAAGGGATGGGCAGGAGGAAGCCAGCGCAACGTCCAACAATAGCGCAGGCTGGCGCAATCCTCAACTGCGATGTGCCGGGACCCTATCGGCGCTGGCTGATCTCCGCCGGGCTCTCCGCACGTGTACTGGTGACCAGATTGGACCGTTTAGGTCCGTCCGTCAAGAGCTGACACGGCGCAGGACCGGCAGGGACGGCAAAGTCTTAGCCGGGCGGGGTCGGGATCGATGCAGTGGGAGCCTCTTCGTCGGCCGGGAACTGGTGCACGGCGTACCTGTGGGTGCCCTCGAGATCGTCCCGGATGGCCGCCTGAGCGTTGGGCGGCAAGGTGTGCAGAATCTCGCGCACCCGAGCCCTGCGGCGTGCCACGCCCATGCGCTCCGGCAGGCCGGGGGTCGCGCTGAGCTGGGGCGGCACGCCCTCGATCTCTTCGACGCCGCCGTCGCTCTGGCCGGCGGCGATCATGGCCTCCTCGGCCGCCGCGGTCGCCTGGTCCTTCTCCTCGGACATACCGATCGGTCCGATACGCCGTCCGTTGAGGAACTGGCGGACCACCGGCTCCTCAGACGTCAGCAGCACCTCGCGGGGCCCGAACATCACCAACTCCTTGCGGAACAGCATCCCGATGTTGTCCGGCACGGTGCGGGCAATGTTGATGTTGTGCGTGACGATGAGGATGGTGGCGTCGATCTGGGCGTTGATGTCGATCAACAGCTGGCTCAGGTACGCGGTGCGGACCGGGTCCAGACCGGAGTCCGGCTCGTCACAGAGGATGATCTTCGGGTCGAGAACCAGGGCGCGGGCCAGGCCGGCACGCTTGCGCATACCGCCGGAGATCTCACCCGGGAACTTGTAGCCGTCGTTGGGCATACCGACCATCTCGAGCTTCTCCATGACGATGTCACGGATTTCCTTCTCGGACTTCTTGGTGTGCTCACGCAGCGGGAAGGCGGTGTTGTCGTAGATGTTCATCGAGCCGAACAGCGCGCCGTCCTGGAACAGCACGCCGAACAGCGTGCGGATCTCGTAGAGCTCCTTGGCCGAACACTGCAGGATGTCGGTGCCGTCGATGACGATCGAACCGCGCTCGGGGCGCAAGAGGCCGATCAGCGACTTCAAGAACACGGACTTGCCGGTACCGGAGGGCCCGAGCAGAACGCTGACCTCTCCCTCGGGAATCGTCATGGAGACGTCTTCCCAGATCCGGGCCGATCCGAAGGACTTGGTAAGCCCCTGTACCTCGATGGCGACACCCATTAGTGAGGTCCTTCCGCAACGTCGTTCGTGCCACGACTGGCTTGTGGCTTGGGCCACTGTAGCGCACAGGTGCGACCCTTATCGGCGGTCCGCCTCAGTCGGTGGGTGTCCAATTGCCATGGAAGCCCATCGGAACCCGTTGCGGCAGGTGCACGGTGGCGACCGACTCACAGGTCGCGGCGTCGAGTATCACTAATTGTCCCTCGTTTTGGCCGCGGTGGTGGCCCATCCCGATCAGAATGCCGTCGTCCTCGTCGCGCCCACCAGGCCTTGGCACGAACGACATCTCGCCGAGCACCAGCTGCGGGTCGATCGGCGCGGTGATACTCGAGCCGGTCAGGTAGTCGTGTTTGTACAGCGCTGTCGACATCTCCGCCTGGACGTCTCCGATGAAGCCGCCGTCGATCCCGACCGTGTAACCGAAGCGGTGCTTGGACCCCAGCAGACAGTCGTTGATCCGGGGGAATTCCTGCGGCCGGTCGTCACGAGACTCCGCGCGCACCGCGCCGGTGTCGAGGTTGATGGTCCAGCGGTCCAGGGTCGGCGGGGCGTCACCGGGGCCGCGCCGGTCGACGTCGAAGACCTTCGCGTAGCGCACCACGTCAAGCACCAGCAGTTCCTGCCCGGTCGGCGAGACCTCGGTGTAGGCGTTGAGCGGGTGGAAGACATAGCAGGGTTCGACGTCGAACCACCGCACTGTCGGCTCACCTTCGCGCGGCATGACTCCGATGCGCGCCGGATAGTCCGCATTCCAGGAGTACGGCAGCCCGCCCGGCGGCCGGCTGTCGCGGTTGACCATCGCAGTGATCGGACTGGGCATCCGAACCCTGCCGACAAGGCTGCTCAGCACCATCCGCGCGGGCGCCTTGAGCCAGCGCGGCATGCTCACCGGCAGCACCTGCGCCGAGTCGAAGGTGACCGGCAGGTCGTAGACCACGACGTACTTCTCGGTCAGGGAGAAGTCGTGCATCATCGGCGACCCGGTCACCTCGATGTCGACGGTGCGCCGCGCCCGCCCGGCGGAGTCGATCACCGAGTACTGCACGGTCTTGCCCCGCGCAAACGAATAGGACACGGCGTGCAACTCACCGGTGAGCGGGTCGCGGTGCGGGTGCGCCGCGTAGCCCCCGGCCAGGGTGCCGTCGAAGTCGCAGGTGCCCACCGTGTCGAGGTCCTCGGTGAGCTCATAGTTGGCGACGCCACCTTCTACCAGCGCCAGCGTCTTGCCGGCATGGCCGAGCACGTTGGTGTTGGGCCCGACGGACTGCATCCCGGCCCGCACGTTCAGCCGGGCCGGTCGCGGTTCGCCCAGCGCGGCACAGACCGCCGGCGTGCGCACCCAGCGGTTGCGGTACCAGCGGGCCTGGCCGTCGCCCAGCGCCACGCCGTGCACCATGGGGTCGCCGGTGAACCAGTGGTAGGTGGCCGGATCGACCTCGGCCACCGGGTTCGGACCGTTGCGAAGGTAGCGGCCGTCGAGATAGTCCGGGATCTGGCCCGTGACGCGGAGGTCGGTGACGGTCAGCTCGGTCTGCACCGGCCCCATGACGCCCTCCAAATAAGGGTTGGCGACGGGGGCTGCCTCACTGGTGGTCATACCCGCTCCTATAACACTGTTATTTCAACGTTATAGGTACCGTACGCTGGCTGTGAAACGATGGCAACCGTGACTTCGCAGCCCGAGCGGACCGTACGCGAGGACCTGCTTGCCGCGGCCCTCGGGCTGCTCGACGAGCATGGACCCGACGCGTTGCAGACCCGCAGAGTAGCCAGCACCGCTAGGACTTCGACGATGGCGGTCTACACCCACTTCGGCGGAATGCCGCAGCTGATCGCCGCGATCGCCGAGGAGGGCCTGCGCCAGTTCGATGTGGCGTTGACGATCCCCGCCACCGATGATCCGGTCGCCGACCTACTGGCCACCGGGATCGCCTACCGCAATTTCGCGATCGAACGGCCGCACCTCTACCGGCTGATGTTCGGCAGCACCAGCGCGCACGGCATCAACGCGCCGGCTCACAACATGCTCACGCTCGACACCGCCCAGATCGACGTCGAGGTGCCCAGCTTCGCGCACCTGGTTCGGGGCGTACACCGATCGATAACGGCCGGCCGGCTCACAGTGGATCACGGCGATACCGCCGTGGTGGCGGCCGCTGCGCAGTTCTGGACGGTGATGCACGGCTTCATGATGTTGGAATTGGCCGGCTTCTTCGGCGACGTGAACGACGGGCTAGCGGCGGCAATCCAGGTGTTGAGCCCGATGACGCTCAGTCTGCTGGTTGCCCTGGGCGACACCCCGGAGCGGGCGGCACAGTCGCTGGCCGCGGCGGCCGCACAGGCCGAGCTGAACAGCCCGCAATAGCCGGAAATAGCAGAAGCCCCCGGGACCTCGCGGGTCCCGGGGGCTTCCCCTGTTCAGTGCTGTAGTCGAAGCTACTTGACGGTGACGGTGGCGCCAGCCGCCTCGAGCTTGGCCTTGGCGTCCTCGGCAGCCTCCTTGGCGACCTTCTCCAGCAGCGGCTTGGGAGCGCTGTCGACCAGGTCCTTGGCTTCCTTCAGACCCAGGCCGGACACGACCTCGCGGACGACCTTGATGACGCCGATCTTCTTCTCGCCAGCCGACTCCAGGATGACGTCGAACTCGCTCTGCTCCTCGCCAGCCTCAGCGGCGGGGGCAGCGCCCGCGACGGCGGCCACGGCGACCGGAGCCGCAGCGGTGACGTCGAAGGTCTCCTCGAACTGCTTCACGAACTCCGACAGCTCCAGCAGGGTCATCTCTTTGAAGACGTCGAGCAGCTCTTCGGTGGAAATTTTGGCCATGATTTCGGTCCTTTCTGATTCCGGTTAGGGAAGTTGGGTTGGGGTTGTGCCTAGTTACTCGGCGGCTTCGGCCGGAGCCTCGGCGGTCTCCGCCGGAGCTTCGGTCTCGGCCGGGGCCTCGGCCTCCGCGGGAGCCTCTGCCGGAGCCTCGGCAGCAGGTGCTGCCTCCGCGGGCTTCTTCTCCTGCAGTGCGGCTGCCAGGCGAGCCATCTGCGACGCCGGTGCGGCGAACAGGCCGGCGGCCTTGGACAGGTTGGCCTTCATGGCACCAGCCATCTTGGCCAGCAGCACCTCGCGCGACTCCAGGTCGGCGATGCGCTCCACCTCGGCGACGGTCAGCGCGCGACCGTCCATGTAGCCGCCCTTGATGACCAGCGCCTTGTGGTCCTTGGCGAACTTCTTGATCGCCTTGGCGGCGTCGACCGGCTCGCCCTGAACGAACGCGATGGCCGTCGGGCCGGCGAACAGTTCGTCGAGTCCTTCGACTCCGGCCTCGGCCGCGGCCAATTTGACCAGGGTGTTCTTCGCCACCGCGTAGGTTGCCGCACCGCTGAGCGAGCGCCGCAGCTCCGCCAGGTTCGCAACCGTCAGACCGCGGTACTCGGTGATCACGGTGGCAGTCGAGCCGTTGAACTGCTCGACGATCTCCGCGACGGCGGCGGTCTTGTCAGCCCGCGCCATGCATACCTCCTCGGTGTCGCTGTTGTTGTCTCAAGTTTTGTTCCACCCGGGAAATAACGAACGCCCCGACGCAGGATGCGGTCGGGGCGTCACAATGTGTGCCGGCGGTGCCGGTGCCTCGTCCTCCTGCGTGGGCCGCCGGGATGTTCCCGGACCTTCAACCGATTGCTCGGTGACCGACGGTCTGTGGTGGATCGCCACACACCATAGCGTGACGAGGGCCGATCAGCCAAAACGGCGTCCACCGGCCCGGCGGCAGCTAGGCATTCACGACGCCGATCGCGAGCAACACGAAGATCACCGCCAGCAGCGCCACGCGCAACCAGTGCAGCCGATCCCAACGCGCGGTCAGCCCCCGGGACACGTCGTCGGCGGTGCGCCACGCCGCGATCTTGTTGTTGATCGGCACCAGCACCAGCACGGAAAGCAGGACGACCGCCACCATCAAGCCTGCGCCGGCACCGATGAGCCAGCGCTGCGAGCCCGCGACGGCGGCGACCCCCACCAACAGCGCGAATGAGGCCAGGTACCAGAACGGCATCACCTTCCCCAGCAGCCCGGCGCCGTCACCGCGGGCGGCCCAGAAGGCGTCGTCGGGCAGGCGCCCGAGGATGGGGCGAACGAACGCCGCCACCGCGAACTCCGAACCGACCAGGGTCCCGACCACCAGCAGCGCAAGTGTCTCCAGAATCTGCTTCACGACAATCGACTGTGATGGCTATGCTGACAAAAAACAAGGTACTGACAAATTAGTCAGCATAAGGAGCGCTGGTGGCGGCATCGAAGACAATCGTCAGTGACTGCCCGATCGACGCCGCACTGTCGGTCATCAACGGCCGCTGGAAGGGCACCATCCTCTGGCGGCTGGCCGACGGGCCCCTGCGCACCGCGGAGCTCCGTCGCAGCATCCCGGGCATCACCGAACGAATGCTCATCCGCCATCTGCACGAGCTCGTCGCCGACGGGATCATCGAACGTCACGACGCCGGCACCGTGCCGCCCTGTGTGCACTATTCGATCTCCGAATACGGCAAGACGTTGGCCCCGGTGCTGGGCCAGCTGTGCGACTGGGGCCGCATCCACCTTTCGCGTTAACTCAGGGCTCGAGGTGACCAACCAATCGCTTGCTAGGCTCCTGTGATGAGCGACACTATCCCCACCCTCGTCTGGGGCACCGGGAACGTCGGACGACTGGCCATCCGCGCCGTCGACGCCCACCCCGAACTCCAACTCGCCCACGTCATCGTTCACGACCCGGCCAAGGTGGGCCGCGACGCGGGCGATCTCGGTGGACTCGACCGCACGCTCGGCGTCGCCGCCACCGACGACGTCGAAGCCGCGCTCGCCGCGGGCCCCCGCGCCGTCGTCTACGCCGCCTCCGGCGACATCCGCCCCGACGACGCCCTCGCCGACATCTGCCGCGCGATCCGCGCCGGCGCTGTGGTCGTCACACCATCCCTCTATGCCCTGTACGACCACCGAAGCGCCCCGCCCGAAGTGCGCGAACCCGTCGAGAAGGCCATCGCCGACGGTGGCGGCTCGCTGTTCGTGTCCGGCATCGACCCCGGCTGGGGCAACGACATCCTGCCGCTGCTCGTCAGCGGGCTCGCCGCCCGTGTCGACGGGATCCGCTGCCAGGAGATCTTCGACTACACGACCTACGACCAGCCGGACTCCGTCCGCCACCTCGTCGGCATGGGGCACCCGCTCGACTACCAGCCGCCGATGCTGATGGCGACCGTCCCGTCCATGGTGTGGGGTGGGCAGATCCGGCTGATCGCCCGCGCGCTGGGCATCGAACTCGACGACGTACGCGAGCACGTCGAACGCCGCGCCCTCGACGCCACCGTCACGACCGTCGCGATGGGCGACTTCGAAGCGGGCACCCAGGGCGCCGTGCGGTTCGAGGTCCAGGGCATCGTCGACGGCGAGGCCCGCATCGTCATCGAACATGTCACCCGCATTCACCCGTCCTGCGCGCCCGACTGGCCGCAGCCGCCGGACGGCGACGACGGCGCGCACCGCGTCATCATCGAAGGCAGCCCCCGGGTGGAGGTGACCGTCGAGGCCACCGAGAACGGCAACCGCTCCGAAGGCGGCAACGCCACCGCGGTCGGCCGCATCGTCGGCGCCATCGACTGGCTGGTCGCCGCCGAGCCCGGCCTGTACGACGCCCTCGACGTCCCGCTGCGCTGGATCCCCGGCCGAACCTTCGGAGGCACGAAGTGAACATCGACATCCCCGAGGGCCAGGACGCCATCGAGTACGTCTGGGGCTCCTTGGTCCCCGGAATCGGCCCGGCGGCGGCGAACTTCTCCCTGGCTGTTTACGCCCACTCGACGCTGGGCCTGCGCGAATTCGAGGCCGCGCGACTGCGCATAGCCCAGTTGAACGGCTGCCTGTTCTGCCAGGACTGGAGAACGGAACGCGACGGCCTCAAGGTGGAAGAAGAGTTCGCCGAGGCAGTCGAGCACTGGCGCACCACAGACCTCCTGGACGACAGGGCACGCTTGGCCGCGGAGTACGCGGAACGCTACGTCCTGGACCATCACGGCTTGGACGACGAGTTCTGGACCCGCTTCCAGGCCCACTACGACCAGCGTGAGGCCGTGGAACTGACGATGTCCCTGGGTGCCTGGCTGGCTTTCGGCCGCTTGAACAGGGTCTTCGGCCTGGACGCGATCTGCGCCCTCCCGAGCCACGCGACGACGCAAACCCCCTAAGCCGAGTCAGACCAGGGTGGCCAGCACGGCCGCCCCCACCAACCCGGCGTCGCCGCCGAGTTCGGCGGGCACCGCCTGCAGGCCGACCAGGAAGTCCAACCCGGCACGCTCGGCCAGCGCCGCCCGCAACGGGCCGAACAACAAGGCACCGGAGCGGGCGACTCCCCCACCGATCACCACCAGATCCAGGTCGCACACCGCCGCCACCGAGGTGATCATCACCGCCAGCGCATCGGTGCCACGCCGAAATGCCCGCAGCGCCACGGGGTCCCCGGAGTCGGCGGCCGCGGCGAGGGCCTTGGCGTCTGCTGCGGAAGCTTCCGGCGTCCAACCGTTGGCCAGCGCCCAGCGCACCATCGCCGGGCCGGAGGCGATGGTCTCCACGCAGCCGCGGCCACCGCAGCGGCACCGCTCACCGTCGGGATCGACGATGACGTGCCCGACGTGGCCCGCGTTGCCGGTACGGCCGTGCAACGGCGCGCCGTCGACCACCAGACCACCGCCCACGCCGGTGGAGACCACCATGCCCAGCATGGATCGGGTGCCGCGCCCGGCGCCGTGCCGGTATTCGCCGAGCGCCATGCAGACGCCGTCGCCGCCCAGTCGGACCGGAACACCGGGCACCGCGGCGGCCACCCGGTCACGCAGTGCGAACCCGCGCCAACCCGCGATGTTGACCGGGCTGACCGTTCCGGCGTCGACATCGATGGGTCCGGCCGAGCCGATACCCACGGCATCCACCCGCCCACCGGCTCGTTCCAGGGCGTTCTCAATCAGCTCGGCGGCCACCGCCCACACCACCTCGGTGCCCTGATCAGCCTGGGTGGGCAAGGTGACGGAGTAGGTCAGTGAGCCGTCGGGATCGACCAGGCCGGCGGCGATTTTGGTGCCACCGACATCCAGCGCGAGGACCGCGGCCATCAGTCGACACCCACCGTGACGGGCGCCAGCACCGCCAGTCGCACCGCGGTCGAATAGGCCAGCGCACCCGCTCCGCCCACCCGAACCAGCGCCCACCAGGTGCCTGGTGTCGCCCACACCGGCGGGGCGATGTCGAAGCTCAGCTCCACCTGGCCACGAGCCGGCACCACCGCACCCCGCGCCGCCGGCCCGGCCCATTCCCAGGTGCCCCAGGGGCTGATCAGGTGGGCCTCGACCGCCAGGTCGGCGTGTGCGTCGGTGCCGACCAGGACGCTCAGCCGGGCAGAGCGTCCGGCGGTGACTTCAATGGCGGACGGGTCGTCCACATACAGCAGCCGGTCGGGACCCGGATCGCCGACGCGCACCACCGCCACGTCTTCGACCGGCTGGCGCCAAGCCCGCGGCACGTCGCCGGACAGGTCCAGTCGAGCGCGCAGCGGATAGAGCCCCGGATCAGCGTCGGCGGGGACCGTCACCCGCACTGGGATGAGCGTGTGCTCCCCGGCCGCCAGCTGCACTGATTGTTCGGCCGGCGTGACCGCCCAGCCGGCCGGGCACTGCCACGTCACCGCACCGGACAGGGTCGCGTCGACGCAGTCGCTGGCCACCGTCAGGTCCAGGTTCAGCGGTGCGCCCGCGTCCGCGTCGACCCGGTGCGGGTGCAGCGCCGGGGTGACCGGCAGGGCGCCCAGCGGGGCCGGCCCGCGGTTGTGCAGCCAATAGCGGGCGTAGAGCGGTTGGGCTGCCTCGGATTCGGGCCCCAAAGACCCAGCGGCGCCCACGTTTTCGACATCGAGGCGAGCGGTGACGGTGGCGATCTCGTAGCCGTGCAGCCGGTCCGGCGCGGGGTGCTCGCGCGGCTGCTCCAGCAGGTCGGCCCGCCCCAACACGGTCACCGGGCCCAGGTCGCTGCGCAGCGTGACAGCGGCGTCGGCGCCGCGGGTCTCGACCAAACGCAGCGTGACGGTGTTGGGGTCGACGGGCTGCACGCTGCCGCGCGCCATCGGGTTGCCGGCCGCCTTGAGTGCCCCCAGACCCACCCCGTCGGCGGGATCGATACGCAGCAGCGAGCCGCTCGCCGGGAGCCGGCCGTGGCCCCCGGTCACCGCCACGGCCTGCAACGGGTCTGCGAACTCGGCACTGCGCTCGGGGATTGCCGCCTGCCGCCAGTCGCCGTCGCCGGCCACCAGCGCGTAGTCGAAGGTGTGCGTCCAGTGCTGCAGTTGAAAGGCGCTGCCGTCGGGCGCGGCGCGGCGCGGGTCGTCTTCCCAGGCCGCCGACGGCCAGCTGGTGCACGATCGCAGCAGGGCGGTGTGCAACGTGCCCGCGGAGTCCACCGCGAAACTGGGCACGCCACGGTTGATCAGTGCGACGGTGCGCGCCTCGAAGGGCTCCATCTCGGCGCGGGCGTCCTGGTCCACCACGATCTCGGCGTCGGCCAGGTCGTCGGCCACCCCGGCGATCTCGGCCACCAAACTGTCGTCGTCGCGGCCGGCGATCACCAGCACCGGCAGGGCACGCGGGCCGGTGAGGTCCGCCCCGGGAAGCCAGACCTCGGTGAGGGGTTTGGCCGCCGGCACCCACACCCGGGCCCGGCCGTGGCGATCGAGCTGGCGTCGCAGCTCGGCGGTGTAGGCCGGATCGGCGGCGTCCAGCACAGCCCGGGTGAAGGCGTTGCGGTCCGGCCCGCCCAGCGCGATACGGGTGTCGGGCAGGTTGGAGTCGACGTCGAGGTTGCCGTAGCGGGGTCCGTCGGCGTCCGAACAGGTGGCGGTGACCCCGGCACGCACCAGGGCGACCATCAGCTCCCGCGCCGGCGTGCCCGCGGTGACTATCTCCGCCACCGCGACCGCCCTGCTGCCGTCGCCGACGCTGATCCGCGCGGTGGCCGACAGCCCGAACCAGCGGTGGGCGGGGGTGTCGAGGGTCCGCGGATGCTGCGCGGTGTCCACCGAGCGTCCGCTGGGCTCGTGCAGCAGGCCGAAGCCGCGGCCGATGACGGCGTCGGCCACCTCGGCGACCGGCAGGGCGCCGGGCACCGGACAGGGCCAGCGCAGCCGCAGCAAGTGGTCGGCGCCGGCGAACTCATCGATGGTGGTTGAGCAGTCCACCCGGTCGACGCCGTGCCACAGCGTCAGGGTCTGGGTGTAGGCCAGCACGTTGCGGATCCGTCCGGACACCACCAGCCGCTCCCCCAACGGCCCGCGGTAGGCCTGCACCGTCACGTCACGTGCGACCGCGGAGGTGAACAGGTTGCCGCTGGGCACCAGGTGCCACGGGCCTTCCCCGGATTGCGGGTGCCGTGGGTATTCGTCGTAGACGGCGAGCTGGTTGCCCAAGCCTCCGTCGATGATCATTTCGCGGCCTTGGTGGCGCCACGAGGTGATCCCGCCGCCGCGATCCGGATCCGCGGTCAGCTGGTGGTGCTCGTTGCTGATGCGGGTGCGGGCCACCGGGTGCCAGCCGTCGGCGTCCGCGGTGGGCATGAGCCGGTAGGCCTGCCAACCCAGCGACGGCACGCCGCGGGCCAGCCAGCTGACGGTGCTGCCGCCGTGCTCGACGTGGGTAGGCAGTTCGGTGCCGTCGGGAGCAACCACGCGCGCCCCGCCCGACAGCGGTGTCTCTAGGTGCACGGTGACGATGTCGGTGCGGTCGCGGGCCACCGGATTCCACACCACTGCACTGTCGCCTTGGCCGGTATCGGCCAGAGCAGACAGCACCGTCAGTGCGCTGTCGCGGGCGTCGGCGCCCAGTTGCCAGGCGTCGCGCCAGCCGGTCAGCAGGTCCAGGTAGACCTGGTCGGCTTCCGAGCCGGTGATGGCGTCGTGGTGGGCGCCGTAGGACAGTTGCGCCCAGGCCTTGGCCAGTGCCGCCTCCGGGTAGTCCACGCCGGTCAGCGCCGCGGCGAACACCGCGTAGCGCTCGGCGCCCAGGACCGCCTGCTCGGCGGCCCGATTGGCTTGCTTGGTGTCGATATAGGAGACGTGGCAGCCGGTGTAGATCGGGTTCATGTCCCGGGTCTGCGGGGACGCGTGCACACCGCGTTGGTCCAGTTCGGCGCGTACCGCGGCGAAGAACTCGCTCGGCACGGCGCAGACGAACTTCGGCCAGGTGTAGCGGGCGTTCCAGTCCCGGTGGATCTTGGTGATCCAGCGGTTCGGCGGGGTGAAGTCGGTGCCCACCGGCAGCAGCACGTTGCGGGTGGCGGCGACCTTCTTCATCTCGGTGAACAAGCGGTAGACGTCGTCCTCGGCGGCGGCCAGGGTCGTATTCGCGTCCATCCACCAGCCGGCCGCGTAGTGCGCGGGCATGTAGTGGGTCAGCAGGCCGCGCCCGGACGGCGCAATCCATTCGAACTCGGATGCGAACTGCATGCGGCGCGGATCGCCCCGATCGGCCATCGGACCCCATTGATGAAACGGCCCGCGCGCCCAGGCGCTGGAGGACAGTCCGGCGTCGGCGACCAGCCCGGGGAATTGCGGATCGTGGCCGAACACGTCGAGCTGCCAGGCCGTCGCCGGTGCGGCGCCCATGATGTCGCGCTGAAAGCCGATCCCGGCCACCAGGTTGCGGATCGTGGTCTCGGCGTCGGTGAGGTTGGTCGACGGTTCGTTGTAGGTGCCGCCCATCACCTCGACCCGGCCTTGCGCGATCAGCCGGCGGAGCTCGGCCCGGTCCTGCGGGTGGGTGTCCCAATACGGCTTGAGGTAGTCGACTTCGGCCAGCACGAACTTGTACTCGGGGTTGTCGCGGGCCCAGTCCAGGTGCCCGCGTACCAGATCGAAGCCGTTGGTCTGCCGGCACGCGCCAAGCGGGTTCTCGGTCCACACGCTGGTGTAGTTGGCCTGGGTGTTCCACCACACCGGGTCGTAGTGGAAGTGGCCGATCATGAACATGGTCCAGCCGGGTTCGGCCACGGTGAACGTGAAACGGTTGCCGTTGACCTGGGCGGCCCGCTGCTGCCCCGGCACCGGGTTGTCGACGATCACCGGCACCTCGACGACACCGCTTCCGGGCTCGGCAATGGCCTCCCCGGCCAGTCCGTCACCGTCGATACGCAGCGGGGTCGCCACGTCGGCGTCGCGATAGTCGACCCGGACCAGCTGCGCGGGCGAGTCGGCCGGCCCCACGAACTTCTCGGTCGATTCGACGTCGAGGATCCGCATGACACAAACCTACGGATGCGCGCCCGCCGAGCGGAGCCTTTCGGTGACCGGCCATATTTCGGTGTGCGTGGCCGATGTCGGACGGGGCTGGCAGGCTCGGGTCATGCCCGCCTGGAGTGACTTGCTGGCCGATCAGCTCGACTGGCACTGGACAAACCAGCTGCGCTCGCGGCTGGACGGCCTCACCGACGACGAGTACCGGTGGGAGCCGGTGGCCGGCTGCTGGTCGGTACGCCCCGACGGCATCGACTTTGCCTTCCCGGCGCCCGAGCCGGCGCCGTTCACCACCATCGCCTGGCGGATGGCGCACGTGATCGTCGGCGTGTTCGCGGTGCGCAACCACCACCACTTCGGCGGGCCGCCGGCCGATTACCAGAGCTGGCCGTACGCCCTCGACGTCGCCACCGCGCTGCGCCAGCTCGATGACGCCTACGCAGGCTGGATCGCCGGGGTGCGTGGCCTCGATGAATCCGCATTGGCTCGGCCCGTCGGCGCGGCGGAGGGGCCGTGGGCCGACCGCACCATGGCGGAGCTGGTCTTGCACATCCACCGCGAAGCCATCCATCACGGAGCCGAAATCGCCTGCCTGCGCGATCTGTACGCGCACCGGCCGGATCGAAAGGACTGACCATGCCCGGACTTGCCCCGCCGGTGACCGACGAACGGCACGCGCTGCGCGAATTTGTGGCCTACCACCAAAGCGCCTACTTCGCGGTGGCTTACGGCCTGACCGATGAGCAGGCCCGGGCCACCCCGACGGCCAGCGCCTTGTCGATCGGCGCGTTGATCAAACATGCCACCGGGATGCAACACACCTGGATGTCCCGGGTCGCCGCCGCCCCGGCCGCGCCGCCCGCGGACAGCCGCCCGGGCGAGGAGAGGGCCCGCGAATATCAGGACCAGTACCTGCTGCGCCAGGACGAAACCCTGGCCGGGGCGTTGGAGGCGTTCGCGGCGCAGAACGCCGAGACGCTACGCCTGTTGGAGTCCGCAGACCTCGACGCCGCGGTGCCGGTGCCGCGCGACGCACCGTGGTTCCCCACCGACGTCGACGCGTGGACGGTGCGCTGGGTGTTTCATCACCTGATCAACGAGCTCGCCCGGCATGCCGGGCACGCCGACATCATGCGGGAAAGCATTGATGGCGCCACCATGTACGAACTGATCGCGGCGTTCGAGGGCGCCGAACCGACCGCATGGCTGACCCCCTGGCAACCGGGCGCCACGGCCTAAGGCGGTGCGCTGGCGGAGAACTTCCGCCGGTGATTTGGCAGACTGCAGCAATGAGTTCGACCCCACCCCGCCAGGTGGCCCAGCTGGACCGGGTGCCGTTGCCGGTTGAGGCGGCCCGCATCGGCGCAACGGGCTGGCAGCTCACCCGCGCGGCCGCCCGAGTCTTCACCCGGTTGCTCGGGCCCGGGCCGATCCAGCAGAAGGTGATCCGCGAGCTGCCGCAGACGTTCGCCGACCTGGGACCCACCTATGTCAAGTTCGGCCAGATCATCGCCTCGAGCCCCGGCGCGTTCGGTGAACCGCTGTCGCGGGAGTTCCGCGGACTACTCGACTCCGTGCCGCCGGCCGACCCGGCCGAGATACATGCCCTATTTGTCGAGGAATTGGGCGCGCAGCCGCAGGAGCTGTTCGCCAAGTTCGACGAGACCCCGATCGCGTCGGCCTCGATCGCCCAGGTGCACTTCGCCACCCTGCACAGCGGCGAGGAGGTCGTGGTTAAGATCCAGCGGCCCGGCATCCGCCGACGGGTCGCGGCCGACCTGCAGATCCTCAAACGCTTCGCCCAGCTGGTGGAGCTGGCCAAGCTGGGTCGGCGACTGTCGGCCGGCGATGTGGTCGCCGACTTCGCCGACAACCTCGCCGAGGAACTGGACTTCCGTATCGAGGGCCAGTCGATGCAGACCTGGGTGTCGCACCTGCATGCTTCCCCGCTGGGCAAGAACATCAAGGTGCCCGACGTGCACTGGGACTTCACCAGCGAACGGGTGCTGACGATGGAGCGTGTGGCGGGCATCCGCATCGATGACGCCCCCGCCATCCGCAAAGCCGGCTTCGACGGCGTGGAACTGGTCAAAGCGCTGCTGTTCTCCACCTTCGAGGGCGGGCTGCGGCACGGGTTGTTCCACGGCGACCTGCACGCCGGCAATCTGCTGGTGGACGACGAGGGCCGGGTGGTGTTCCTGGACTTCGGGATCATGGGCCGCATCGACCCGCGCACCCGGTGGCTGCTGCGCGAGCTGGTCTACGCGCTGCTGGTCAAGAAGGACCACGCCGCGGCCGGCAAGATCGTGGTGCTGATGGGTGCGGTGGGCACCGTCAAACCCGAGGGCCAGGCCGCCAAGGATCTCGAGGCGTTCGCGACCCCGCTGACGATGAAGTCGCTGGGCGACATGTCCTACGCCGACATCGGCAAGCAGCTCGGAGCGCTGGCCGATGCCTACGACGTCAAGCTGCCCCGCGAGCTGGTGCTCATCGGCAAGCAGTTCCTCTACGTGGAGCGCTACATGAAACTGCTGGCGCCGCGCTGGCAGATGATGTCCGACCCGCAGCTGACCGGCTACTTCGCCAACTTCATGGTCGACGTCAGCCGCGAGCACAAAGACACCAACGACGACGACCCGGGAGTATGACCTTGGTGGAGATGCGCAGCGGCACCGCCCGCTCGGGCGATCTGGAGATCTTCTACGAAGACCTGGGAAGCCCCGAGGATCCGCCAGTGCTGCTGGTGATGGGACTGGGCGCCCAGCTGCTGCTGTGGCGCACCGGGTTCTGCGAGAAGCTGGTCGCCCAGGGCCTGCGCGTGATCCGCTACGACAACCGCGACGTCGGCTTGTCCAGCAAGCTGGGTCGCGAACATGCCCGTGGCGCGCTGGTCCCGCGGATGGCGCGATTCTGGCTGGGCAAGCCCAGCCCGGCCGTCTACACCCTCGAAGACATGGCCGACGACGCCGCCGCCCTGCTAGATCACCTGGGAATCGAGCAAGCGCACGTCGTAGGCGCATCCATGGGCGGCATGATCGCGCAGGTGTTCGCCGCACGGTTCGCGCCCCGGACCCGTTCGCTGGCCGTCATCTTCTCCAGCAACAACCGGCGTTTCCTTCCCCCGCCGGCGCCGCGCGCGCTGATGGCGCTGCTGACCGGTCCGTCACCGGACTCCCCCCGCGACGTGATCATCGACAACGCGGTGCGGGCCAGCCGGATCATCGGCAGTCCGCGCTACCCGGCACCGGAGGACCAACTTCGGGCCAACATCATCGAGGCCTACGAGCGCAGCTACTACCCCTGGGGCATCGCCCGGCAGTTCGGCGCCATCCTGGCCAGCGGCAGCCTGGCCGCCTATGACCGACTGATCACCGCGCCGACTGTGGTCATCCACGGCCTGGCCGACAAGCTGATGCGCCCCTCGGGAGGACGGGCCGTCGCCGACGCCATCGACCGCGCCCGGCTGGTGCTGTTCGAGGGCATGGGCCACGACCTGCCCGAAGAGCTGTGGGATCCGGTGATCAGCGAGCTGACCACGACATTTGCTACTGCCGAGTAGCGTCGAGGTGTCCAAGACCACACCGAAGTGCCCATGACAGACCGGCAACGGTAGTCTATGCACACCCTCCCCTCATTTAGAAGATCGCGAGTGAACTGAGCCATGCCCAAGCTGGAACCGAAGTACGAGGAACTGCAGTCGATCTACGACATCTCTAATGAGTTCTACGAGCTGTTCCTAGGTCCGACGATGGGCTACACCTGCGGGTTCTACCCCAACAAGGACACCACCTGCGACGAGGCCCAGATCGCCAAGTTCGACCTGGCGCTGGGCAAACTGGGCCTGGAGCCCGGCATGACCCTTCTCGACATCGGCTGCGGTTGGGGGGCCTGCATGCAGCACGCGTTGGAGAAGTACGACGTCAACGTCATCGGGCTCACCCTCAGTGGCGAGCAGCGCCAGTACGCCATCGACAAGCTGGCCAAGGTGGACACCAACCGCAACGTGGAGGTGCGCCTGCAGGGCTGGGAGGAGTTCACTGACAAGGTGGACCGGATCGTGTCGATCGGCGCGTTCGAGCACTTCGGCCGTGACCGCTGGCCGGCCTTCTTCGACATCACCTACAACGCGCTGCCCGACGACGGTCGGATGCTGCTGCACACCATCACCGCGATCAGCGGTCAGGACGAGGCGCAGGCCAAGGGCATTCCGATGACCATGTCGCTGGCCAAGTTCACGCTGTTCATCATGAGGGAGATCTTCCCCGGCGGGCAGCTTCCGTCGGCGTGGTTGCCGCGCAAGTACGCCGCCGACGCCGGTTTCTCTGTTACCCGCGACGACGAAATCGGGCCGCACTACGCACGCACCCTGGAGGACTGGGCGGCGATGTTGGCGGCCAACAAGGAGCGGGCGATCGAGGTGCAGGGCCAGGAGGCCTACGACCGCTTCGACAAGTACCTCAACGGCTGCGTGGCGCTGTTCCGCAACGGAAACACCAGCGTCCACCAGTACACCCTGCAGAAATAGTCGGATCGGCCTGCCGCGAGGCTTGGCCACATTTCACATCAACCGATTCACCCTCGACCCGCTAAGCTGCAACAGTTGACCGGCACGGAACTACAGAACGGCTATCACGGCCGGTCACAGCGGGTTTCATCAGGAAGGCAATCAGTCACAGATGGTGGACAAATCGACTCCGACCGCGGACATGCGCCCGAAATTTGAGAACATCCAGGCCCACTACGACCTATCCGATGACTTCTTCGCGCTGTTCCAGGACCCGACCCGCATGTACAGCTGTGCGTACTTCGAGCCGGCGGACGCCAGCTTGGAAGAAGCCCAACTGGCCAAGCTCGACCTGAACCTGGACAAGCTGGACCTGCGCCCGGGGATGACGCTGCTCGACATCGGTTGCGGCTGGGGTGCGACCATGCAGCGCGCCGTAGAGAAGTACGACGTCAACGTCATCGGCCTGACCCTGTCGAAGAATCAGCACGCCTACTCGCAGAGCCTGCTGGACGCCATCGACACCGACCGGTCACGTCGGGTCCTGCTGAAGGGGTGGGAACAGTTCGACGAGCCGGTGGACCGGATCGTCTCGATCGAGGCGTTCGAGCACTTCGGTTTCGAGAACTACGACAGCTTCTTCAAGAACTGCTACGACATCATGCCGGACGACGGCCGGATGACGATCCAGAGCAGCGTGGGCTTCCACCCCTACGAGCTCAACGCGCGCGGCAAGAAGCTGACGTTCGAGACCGCGCGGTTCATCAAGTTCATGCTGACGGAGATCTTCCCGGGCGGACGGCTGCCCACCACCCAGATGATGGTGGAACACGGCGAAAAGGCGGGTTTCACTGTGCCCGAAGCGCTTTCGCTGCGGCCGCACTACATCAAAACGCTCAGGATCTGGGGCGACGCACTGGAGGCCAACCACGCCGAAGCGGTCGCCATCCAGTCCGAAGAGGTCTACGAGCGCTACATGAAGTACCTGCGCGGCTGCGAGTACTACTTCGCCGATGAAGCGCTGGACGTCAGCCTGGTGACCTACACCAAGCAAGCGCCCTAGCCACGGGCAACGGCGCAAGAAGCCACACGAAAAAGCCCCCGCCACGCCGAAGCGTGCGGGGGCTTTTTCGTGGAGTCTTACTCAGCCGCGAAGTTGCGGGTGACGGCCGGGTCCACCGGAATGCCGGGGCCGGTGGTCGTCGAGATGGTGACCTTCTTGAGGTAACGGCCCTTGGACGACGACGGCTTGAGCCGCAGCACCTCGTCGAGGGCGGCGCCGTAGTTCTCCGCCAGCTTGGCCTCTTCGAACGACGCCTTGCCGATGACGAAGTGCAGGTTGGCCTGCTTGTCGACACGGAAGTTGATCTTGCCGCCCTTGATGTCGGCAACGGCCTTGGCGACGTCGGGGGTGACGGTGCCGGTCTTCGGGTTGGGCATCAGACCACGCGGGCCCAGCACGCGGGCGATACGGCCGACCTTGGCCATCTGGTCCGGGGTGGCGATCGCGGCGTCGAAGTCGAGGAAACCACCTTGGATCTTCTCGATCAGGTCGTCACTGCCGACCACGTCGGCGCCGGCGGCGATGGCCTGCTCGGCCTTCTCACCGACCGCGAACACCGCCACGCGGGCGGTCTTACCGGTACCGTGCGGCAGGTTGACGGTGCCGCGGACCATCTGGTCGGCCTTACGCGGGTCGACACCGAGCCGGATGGCGACCTCGACGGTGGCGTCCTGCTTGGTCGAGGACGTCTCCTTGGCCAGCTTGGCCGCCTGCAGCGGGGTGTAGAGGTTGTCGCGGTCCACCTTCTCGGCGGCGGCGCGGTAAGCCTTACTGGTCTTGCTCATTGGTTATCCAATCTCAGGTGGTTGGTTGTGGTTAACGGGCCGAAGCTGGCCCTCCCACGGGGTACTGCTACTACTCGACAGTGATGCCCATGGAGCGGGCGGTACCGGCGATGATCTTGGCGCCGGCCTCGATGTCGTTGGCGTTGAGGTCGGCCTTTTTGGTCTCGGCGATCTCGCGCACCTGGTCCCAGGTCACCTTGGCGACCTTGGTCTTGTGCGGCTCGGCCGAGCCCTTGGCGATGCCGGCAGCCTTGAGCAACATCCGTGCCGCGGGCGGGGTCTTGAGCGCAAAGGTGAAGCTGCGGTCCTCGTAGACGGTGATCTCCACGGGGATGACGTTGCCGCGCTGGCTTTCCGTCGCGGCGTTGTACGCCTTGCAGAACTCCATGATGTTCACGCCGTGCTGACCAAGCGCGGGTCCGACCGGCGGCGCGGGGTTGGCCTCGCCAGCCTTGATCTGAAGCTTGATAAGCCCGGCGACCTTCTTCTTCGGGGCCATGAGGGGGTGTTTCCTTTCCTACGTACTAAATCTTGGAGACCTGGGTAAAGCCCAGTTCCACTGGTGTCTCGCGACCGAAGATGGACACCAGCACCTTGAGCTTCTGCTGCTCGGCGTTGACCTCGCTGATCGAGGCGGGCAGCGTGGCGAACGGGCCGTCCATGACGGTGACCGACTCGCCGACCTCGTAGTCGACCTCGATGACCGGCCGCTCCAGACCGCCCTCGGAGGCCGCCGCCGCCGTGCTCGCCGTGCCACGCGCCTGCTTCTTCGCCGCACCCTGCGGCAGCAGGAACTTGACCACGTCGTCCAGTGGCAGCGAGGTCGGCCGCGAAGTGGCGCCGACGAACCCGGTGACGCCCGGCGTGTTACGCACCGCGGACCACGAGTCGTCGGTCAGGTCCATCCGAACCAGGATGTAGCCCGGCAGCACCTTGCGATTGACCTGCTTGCGCTGGCCATTCTTGATCTCGGTGACCTCTTCGGTGGGCACTTCCACCTGGAAGATGTAGTCGCCGACGTCGAGATTCTGCACACGGGTCTCGAGGTTGGCTTTCACCTTGTTCTCGTACCCGGCGTAGGAGTGGATTACGTACCAGTCACCCGGCTTGGAGCGCAGTTCGGCCTTCAGCGCCACCGCGGGGTCGAGTTCCTCGGCCGGCTCGTCCTGGGCCGCCTCGGCATCCTCGGGGGCCTCGGTGTCCTCAGCCTCAGTGGCCTCGGTCTCGGCGGACTCGGTGGCCTCCAGTGCGGAGTCCTCAGCGGAAACCTCGGTGGTCTCCGCCACGTCGACCGGCTCGCCCGCGGGCGTATCGCCGTCGAAGGTAGTCACGGTTTCAGTCCTTCCTATAACTTCACTCGCCGAACACCAGCAGCACCAGCCGGGCCCATCCGTAGTCTGCCCCGGCGACCAACGCCACCATGAAGACCAGGAAGGCCAGCACCACCGCGGTGTAAGTGACCATCTGCTTGCGGTTCGGCCAGATCACCTTGCGAAGTTCGCCGACGACCTGCTTGAGGAAATTCAGAATGAAGACGAACGGGTTGCGCGAAGGCCCTTCAGGCTGCTTCTTAGCCTTCTTTTTGGCCTTCGCGGCGTCTTCCGCGTCCAATTCGGTAGCCGTGGATTCCACGTCGCCTGCGCCATCATCGGCACCACGACGCCGCGAACGCTTGCCGGTTGGCCGCAGCGGGTCGCCGACCTGCCTGCTCACCACGGCCGTGCGACTGCTGCTGCCGGATTCGGCATCGCGATCGCCGTCGGCTGCGGCGTCGGGACGGTCGAGCTCGTCGGTCACCGCATGCTCCTTCGTTGTTCGCGCTTACCTCATTGCCGTACCGCGCATGGTGTCCAGTGTCCACCATGGCACGTCAGCAGGGGCGACAGGACTTGAACCTGCAACCTGCGGTTTTGGAGACCGCTGCTCTGCCAGTTGAGCTACGCCCCTTCGCGGTTGGCGCACCAACCTGCGGGTTCGGATGCTTCACCTGTTCACCGTCTCCGGCTCACACAATTCGCGCGCCCCCCGTTCGCATCACGGAAAGCGCGCTAATGCTGGGAAAACCCCGAAGTCCGAGTGTACCTCGCCGCTACGGCCAGTTACTAATCAGGCTGTTCGGACGACCTGACCGGATTCGGCGTCCCACCGGAGGTTGACCGAATCGTCGCCGTCGTGACCCATCATTGTGGTGAACGCTTCGAGCACCACATCGCCATGCTGGTTGGTCAAGATGTTGCGGGTCGTCACGATGTCAGCACCGAAACGCTCAACGACCGAGGCGATCTCCATTCGGGCGTACAGCGTGTCGCCGGCCTTGATCGGCTTGATGTATTTGAAGCCCTGGTCGACCTGGACCATCTGCATGGTGGTGTACCCGGTGTCGACATGGCGGAAGAAGTCGGACTGCACCAGCTTCGCCAGAATCGCCACAAAGGTCAGCGGCGCCACCAGCGAGTCGTGGCCCAGCTTGGCCGCCTCCGCCTCGTCGAAACAGGCAGGGTCCTCAGCCTTGATAGACCGGGAGAATTCGCGGATCTTCTCGCGCCCCACCTCGAACGACTCGGGGTAGCGCCAGATCATGCCTCGGATATCAGTTTTGATCGCCATCGCTGCGCGCCCCTAGGCCAGCTTGGCCGAGGCGACCGCCCGCCCGAAGATCTTCTTGCCACCGGTGGTGGCGGTGATCGCAATGGTCACCAGCTTCGATTCGGTGTCGACAGACTTCACCCGGCCGCTGAAGGTGATCTCAGCGCCCTTGCCATCGTTGGGCACCGGCACCACCGAGGTGAAACGCACGTTGTATTCGGTCACCGCGCCCGGGTCGCCGACCCAAGCCGTGACGTAGCCGCCGCCGAGCCCCATGGTCAGCATGCCGTGAGCAATAGCGGTGTCCAGGCCCACCTGCTGGGCGATCTCGTCGTCCCAGTGAATCGGGTTCAGGTCGCCGGACACGCCGGCGTAGTTGACCAGATCCTGCCGCGACAGCGGGATGACCCGCTCGGGCAGCTGATCGCCGACCTTGACCGAACTGAACTCACGCAACGCCATCGGTGAAACCCTTATCTCCCTCGCCGGCGCGGCCCGCCAACGTCGTATATGTCTTCTGCACGATTTCACCGGCGTGGTTGGTGACCACCTGCTGGGTCACGATGATGTCGGTGCCGTGCGCGCGGCGAACGGAGTCGACCGACACGTCGCAATACAGTCGGTCGCCTTCCTTGATCGTCTGGTAAAACTCGATCTTCTGGTCGACCTGGACGATCTGAGCGTCGTCGGTGGTGACACCGCAATATTCGAAGAAACCCGAAATCGCCATGTGGCCGAACACCGAGATGAAGGTCAGAGGGGCCACCAGCCCGTCGTAGCCGAGGTCAGCTGCCGCCCGCAGGTTAAGACTGGCCGGGTCCACCGCCTTGACCGCGCGGGTGTATTCGCGGATCTTCTCCCGTTCCACGTCGTAGTGGTCGGGATAGCGGTAGTGCGCCCCGACGAGGCGGTCGGCCAACGACACGACTCGACCTACTTAGCGAGATTCGCGGTGCGACTCGTGCTTGCCGCAGTTGGGGCAGAATTTCTTCAGCTCCAGCCGGTCGGGGTCGTTACGGCGGTTCTTCTTGGTGATGTAGTTGCGGTGCTTGCACACCTCACAGGCCAAGGTGATCTTCGGCCGCACATCAGTACTGGAGGCCACGTCTGTCGTCCTTCTTCACATGTCGAATTGCTTGCAGTAGCGGTGGGGAGGCTCGATCTCCCGACCTCACGATTATGAGTCGTGCGCTCTAACCAGCTGAGCTACACCGCCCCGATCGGCGCTAGTCGGCGCACCGACTGGCGTCCACCGAGCCCCCTAACGGAATCGAACCGTTGACCTTTTCCTTACCATGGAAACGCTCTGCCGACTGAGCTAAGGGGGCGGTCACCCACAGCGACCCTTTCGGGTGCTGCAAGCCTGTAGAAGGTTACAACCTTGCCCACGAGGTCACCAAACCGCGACGACAGGCGCTGGCCAGAGCCCGTTTGGCTTAGTGGGGACTTAGCGCGGCGATCTGCTGCGCCCGGCTTCGCCGCGCTTGCAATCGCCTGGTCCTATGGCGGCGATCTGCTGCGCCCGGCTTCGCCGCGCTTGCAATCGCCTGGTCCTATGGCGGCGATCTGCTGCGCCCGGCTTCGCCGCGCTTGCAATCGCCGCTGCCTTAGGCTGGAGGGCGTGCCCGAATCCGACCGGCTGTATTTCCGCCAGCTGCTCTCCGGACGCGATTTCGCGGCCGGTGACCCGATAGCCGCCCAGATGCGCAACTTCGCCTACCTGATCGGCGACCGGCAGACCGGCGACGCCGTCGTGGTCGACCCGGCCTACGCCGCCGGCGATCTGCTCGACACGATCGAGGCCGACGGTATGCACCTGTCGGGCGTACTGGTCACCCATCACCACCCCGATCACGTCGGCGGCAAGATGATGGGCTTCGAACTCAAGGGCCTGGCCGAACTGCTGGAACGAGTCTGCGTCCCAGTTCACGTGAATACCCATGAAGCACAGTGGGTTTCGCGGGTGACCGAAATTCCGATGTCGGATCTGACCGCGCACGAACATGGCGACAAGGTGAGCATCGGCGACATCGAGATCGAGCTGCTGCACACACCCGGCCACACTCCCGGCAGCCAGTGCTTCCTGCTGGACGGTCGACTGGTCGCCGGCGACACCTTGTTCCTGGAGGGCTGCGGGCGAACCGACTTCCCGGGCGGCGACTCCGACGAGATGTACCGCAGTCTGCAGCAGTTGGCCGCCCTGCCGGGAGACCCGACGGTGTTCCCCGGCCACTGGTATTCGGCCGACCCGAGCGCGGCACTTTCCGAGGTGAAGCGATCCAACTACGTATTCAGCGCCGGAAGCCTGGACCGGTGGCGCATGCTGATGGGCGGATGAGGGGATAGCTGATGGGATCAGTTGAGGACCGCTTGTACGACGTCGCGCACGCGGGCGCGGACACCTGGCTGGCCTGGGCCGCCTGGCTGGCCATCGCCATCACCGTGCTGGCGCTGTTCTATTTGAACCGTCAACTGCAGCGCAACCGCCGGTTGGCCGCCGAGCAGACCCGCCCGCACGTGGCGATGTTCATGGAGCCGCACGCCGCCGATTGGCACGTCATCGAGCTGGTGGTCCGCAACTTCGGCAAGACCGCCGCCTACGACATCCGATTCGCGTTCGACCAGCCACCGACGGTGGCCCGCTACGAAACCGCCTCGGACGGCTACGCCGACGTCGTCGCGCTGCAACTGCCCGAAGAACTGACGCTGCTGGCGCCAAACCAGGAATGGCGAACGGTGTGGGACTCGGCGATCGACCGGGCCGAGCTTGGTGAGGGCATCGAGTCACGGTTCACCGGCACGATCAGCTACGCAGACAGCCCCGACGAGCCCAAGGGCTGGTTCGGGCGGCGGGGCAAGCAGCCGCGGTACGAGAACAAGGTGGTCCTCGACTGGGGTGACCTGCCCCCGGTGCGGCGGGTCGAGTTGATGACGACGCACGACCTGGCCAAGCGCGAGAAGCAGAAGCTGGAGCTGCTGCGCAGTCTGCTCAGCTACTTCCACTACGCCAGCAAGGAGACCCGCCCGGACGTGTTCCGCGGCGAGATCGAGCGGATCAACGGCGCAGCCCGCGAGATCCAGGACCGATTGCGCGGTCGCGAGCAGCTGGAAGCGGCCGGCAACACCGACATCACGGTGCGGCTCGGTGACGCCAGCGCCGAGTTGGGCAAGCACCGCCCGTAGACCCGAAGCTGGAACCGCCGCACAAGCACCGGCATCAGTCGCTTCTGGCTGAGCCCTGGCTTGGGTAGTGCGACGCCCGAAACCGGCGCAGGTAGGCGTCCCAGTCCCAGGTCGACAAGAACTCGCTCGCTGCGGTGTAGCCGTTGTCGTAGAGCTTCTCGAGCCGGTCGCGGGAGATGTCGAAGTCCAGCACGCTGACATCGGTGGAGTTGACCTTGATGGCGCGCACACTGACCCACGGCTGGTTCAGGTAGGTCTGGTCGTGGCCGACCAGCATGGTGCTGATCAGGTTCTCCAGCAGCAGTGACTGTCCGAACAGCCGCAGCGGCCGCAGCACCGGAACCATGGCGCCGATCCCGTCGGACATCTCCGGGACCACGGTGACCCCGAACGTGGGCCACAGCGGTGCTCGGCCGTCGAGCCGGTCGAAGGTGTAGATCGGGAAGTTCGACAGCACCCCACCGTCGACCAGGGTGGAGCGCAACCCGGCTGCGCTGGTCAGCGTCACCGGGCGGTAGAAGAACGGGACGGCCATCGAGGCGCGCACCGCGTCGGCGACGGACTGTTCGTCGGGATCGAGCCCGTACACCCGCCGGTAGTCCCATGGCAGCCGAACCAGCTGCCCGGTCGTCACGTCGGTGACGGTGACCACGGCGCGGTAGCGGCGCTCGGGCATCAGGTTGTCGGCGGGGTAGGCCAGATCTCCCCAGGTCCTCACCCCCAGGTTCGCCAGCTCACTGCGGATCCACTCGTGAGCGACGTCGCCGCGGTAGAGGGCGCTGTCGCGCAGGAACCCCCACACCGGTCCGACCACCGGGATCGGCCCCGCGTCGCGCCAGGTGTGCAGCGGTACCGACAGCGCCAGGTCTTTGACCTGTGCCGCGGTCAGCTGGTCGCCCTGGGCCGCGGCGGCCAGAATCGTGCCCACCACCGAGCCGCCGGACACCCCGGAGATGCGCTGCACCGAGTAGCCGGCCTCCATCAGCGCGACCACCGCTCCGACCAGCCCGACGAAGCGCACTCCCCCACCGGACAGCACCAGGTCGGCGGTCAGCGGTTGGGTGTCACGCGCTCGACGAGTGGCCATCGACTGGCGCTAGTCCGCTGAATTCCATTCGTAGGGAAGGAATTTACCGTCGAAGGTGATGACCACTCGGTCACCGCCGGCGTGCGGTTTGCGCTCGATGTCCATGCTGAAGTTGATGGCGCTCATGATGCCGTCGCCGAACTGCTCGTGGATCAATTCCTTGATCGCCGGGCCGTAAACGCCCACCGCTTCGTAGAGCCGGTAGATGGTCGGGTCGGTGGGCGGCCCAGTGAGCCCGCCGCGCACCGGTACCGCGGCCAGTACCGGCACCACCGCCGGGTCCAGTCCGAGCAGGCTCGCGAGGACCTTGCCCGATTCGGCGGGAATGGGATGCTGGCCCAGCAGAGCCGAGGTGGTCCACACGACCGGCTTGTCGATCGCGTCGGCCAACTCCTGCCAGGTCAGTCCCTTGGCGAGGCGGGCGGCGATGATCTGCTCGGTGATCTGGCTTCGGTTCATGGCTTCCAGCATGCCTGCCGCGCTCACTGTTCGAAATAGCGACGCAGGTTCTCCCACATCGCGGCGTGGGAACTGCCGCCGTCGCGCAGCACGGTCTTCATCAACATCCGTGGGGCACTGATGTCGACCAGTTCGTGCAGACGGGTGCCGCCGGCATGCGGGCGCACCGCCATGGTCGACCACATCTCGATACCCGGCCGCTGCAGGGTGTGGGTGCGGATCTCGTCGGGCGCGCTTTTGCGCAGGTCCACCCGGCAGGTGAACCGGATCGGTATTCCGTAGAGACGCATGCGATGCGGGGCCAGGTATCGGGTGACGCCGTCGGCGCCGCCAGGGATCTGCCGCACGTCCACCAACATCGGGTGCAGGGCTTCGTAGTTGACCAGATCGGCCAGAAACGCCGCAACGGCCTCGGGCGGCGCAGCGATGTCGGCGGTGTGCTCTAGGCGTCCGCGTGCCATGGCAGCACCTTAGCCCCGCAGGTTGCGGTGGCATACTCGCCGGTATGCCGCACGACAAGGCCTCGGGGCGTCGCCAATCGGCCGTACTGCTCATGGCTGTGGCGGCGATAGCCGTACTGCTCTTCGGCTGCGGATCGCAAACCCGGGCCGAGAACACCCAACTTGATTTCGCCGCCCAAACCCTCGACGGCCGACCATTTTCCGGCGCGAGCCTGGTCGGCCGGCCGGCCGTGTTGTGGTTCTGGGCGCCCTGGTGTCCGCTGTGCCAACGGGATGCACCGATGGTCGCTCGGCTGGCCGCCGCGCACCCCAAGGTGACGTTCGTCGGCGTGGGCGCGCAGGACCGGCTCGACGCGTTACGGGCGTTCGTCGACAGGTACGGCGTCGACGAGTTCACCGAGTTGGCCGACACCGACGCCGCGGTGTGGGCCCGGTTCGGCGTGACGCGACAGCCGGCGTACGCCTTCATCAGACCGGACGGCCGCATCGAGGTAGTGACGGGCTCGCTGGCCGAAGCCGAGCTGAACAGGCGGCTGCAGGCCCTGACGGGTTCGTGATCGACACCGCCGCACTCAGCTTTGCCCTGGGGGCAGGGCTGGTGGCGGCGCTGAACCCGTGTGGATTCGCTTTTCTCCCCGGCTATCTGGGTCTGGTGATCGCCACCAGCCGTGACACCTCACGACCGGTCGCACTAGCCCGAGCAGCGCTGGCGACGATGGTGATGGCTACCGGATTCCTGACGGTGTTCGGAATCTTCGGATTGGCCGTCTCGCCGTTGATCGCTTCGGCGCAGCAGTATCTGCCGTTCGCCACCGTGGTGATCGGCATGGCGCTGCTGGCGATGGGCGTCTGGCTGTTGTCCGGCCGCGAGATCCCACTGCTGCTGCCCGGGACGGCGGGCGGGACACCCACGGCACGTCTGGGGTCGATGTACGGCTACGGCGTCGGCTACGCCGTGGCGTCACTGTCCTGCACGATCGCGCCGTTTCTGGCGGTGATCAGCACGACGTTTCGGCAAGGTTCGACGGTGGCCGGGGTGTTGGCGTTCATCGCCTACGCGGCGGGTATGAGCATCACCGTCGGCGTTGCGGCGCTGGCGGTGGCTGTGACGGGGTCTACTGCCAGCTCCGCGTTGCGGCGGGTGCTGCCGTACGTGGGACGCATCGCCGGGGTGATTGTGCTGCTGACCGGGTTGTACGTCAGCTATTACGGCTACTACGAAATCCGCTTGTACTTCGCCGGGGGCGATGCCGATGATCCGGTGGTCGGCGCGGCGGGTGCCGTGCAGTCCTGGTTGGCCGATCAGGTCGACGCACTGGGTGTTTGGCCGCTGCTGGGTGCGATCGTGGCGCTGGTGGCCGGCGCACTAGGCTGGCGAGCGCTGCGACGCCGGCACCGGGCCACGCCCGACTGATTGTTTCGATTGTTTCAATCTTGGGTAGCGACGGGTAGTATTGGGCGCATGCCCACCGCCGTCGCCCCGATCGCCCGTCAGGTCGCCGAACGCGCCCGCACCGACGCCGGGTTCGCCCTGGTCCTCGACGCGCTGCTGGAGGCACCCACGGCACCGCAGGGCACATTGGAGCGCATCGCCGCCCACGCCCTGAACGACCAGCGCCGCGCGGCCCTCGTCGATGACTTCGTGGCCGGGGCGCTGCCCACCCCGAAGGTCCAGGATCTCCTGCGGCTGGGCACACCGCAGGCGGTGCACCGGCTGCGCAGCCGAGGCAAGCTGATCGGCGCGGCCGTGGGCAACCAGACCTGGTTCCCGGCCTGGCAATTCGACGACGCCCGGCTGCGCCCGGAGCTGCCCGACATCCTGGAACTGCTCGGCCGGTTCACCACCGACCCGCTGGCCGCCGACCGCATCATGCGGCTCACTCATGACGAATTGGGCGGAGTCTCGATCGCCGAGGCGCTGCGCCACAGCGAGACCGCGCCGGCCGCGCGTCGACTGCTCACCTCGCTCGGTGCCTGAACTCCCGGCCGGCTATCGGGCGCCCCTGCCCGATGCCCGGCCCAGCGGGCTGCGCCGCCGGCGGATCGCTGCCGGCTCAGAGCTGTGGCGCCTCGACGCCGAGCATCCCGACCAGTGGACCTGGGGCGGTTTCGGTCAACCGCGTTATCGCTTCGATCCACCGTCGGGTGGGTTCCGCACCCGTTACGCGGCAACCGATCTCGTCGGCGCGTTCCGGGAACGCTACCGACTGACCGGGCTGATGATCCCCGGCGATCACGCCCGCCACCACCTGGTGCGACTCACCGCCGTCCGACACCTGCGGGTGCTCGATCTGCGCACCGAGCGCAATCTGGATGCGCTCGGCGTCGACGACCAGATCAGCACCGGCCAGCACGACGCGGTGTGGGCCACCTGCCAGCACCTGGCAGATGCCCTGCGGCGCTGGTGGCCCGAGCCCGACGAGTGCCCGGACGCGATCGTCTACCGCTCGCGCACCACCCCGGAGACTTCGGTCAACTACGCGTTCTTCGACGTCGGCGCATTCGCGGTCGAGTGCTGGCCGCTCGCCGAACGACCGGAGGTGACCGCGGATCTGATACTGCGGCACGGGTTTACCGTCGCGTACTGAGCCCGAGACCGACCGCCCCACCCGTCACAGGCCCGGGGGATGCGGGCGTGTGCCCGGCTCTGAGCGACAACGTCGGTTATGTCAACTGACGTTTGGCGCGCCGGCGCCCACTTTCCCGCCCGGGCCCTTCTTCTGCCTGACATAACACCGCTTGTCGCTCAGAGGCGGGCACACACCACACCGCCGCCCACGCGTGACGCCTGAGGCAGACGTGACCGAGCCCCGGCGCTCAGCCCGGCTTCGTCGCGGTGACCAACCGGGTCGAAGTCCACGGCCCGCCGTACCACATTCGCCAGCCCAGCGGCACCCGGTGAAACGATCCGTCGATGCCGCAGTCACCGCCACGCCGGCCCACCTCAGTCCCGGCGAAGGCTCTCGTCGCCGAACCTGATACCCAGGTCGCGGGCGGTCTGGATCGAATCACAATCCAGCGGAACGGTTTTCTGCTGCCGAGTGGCATCAGCCAACGGCACGTAATCCACTGTCGGCGGGTTGAGCGCCACCATCACGCCACTGTGCCCCTCGTCGAGGGCCCGCACCGCGGCAGCGCCGAACCGCAGCCCCAACAGCCGGTCCACCGATGTCGGCGAACCGCCGCGCAGCAGGTGCCCGAGCACCACGGCACGAGACTCGCGCCCGGTGAGCGCCTCGAGTTCGGCGGCAACCTTGGCGCCCACCCCGCCCAGGCGTTCGGCCTGGCCCACCGCCTTTCCCGCCACCGTGAGCTCGCCATCCACCGGCTTGGCGCCTTCGGCGACGCAGACAATCGAGTACGTCGAACCCCGTTGTGCGCGTTCGCTGATCAGCTCGGCCACCGGTTCAAGCCGATACGGGATCTCCGGGAGCAGGATGGCATGCACCCCGGACGCCAGCCCGGCGTGCAGCGCGATCCAGCCGGCGTAGCGACCCATCACCTCCACCACGATGATCCGGCTGTGCGAGGTCGCGGTGGAGAACAACCGATCGATGCACTCCGAGGCGAAACCGACTGCGCTGTCGAAGCCGAACGTCGCCGCGGTGCCTTCCAGATCGTTGTCGATGGTCTTGGGCACCCCGACCAGCCGCAGCCCAGCCTCGTGCAGGTGGTTGCCGATCGCCAGGGAACCGTCGCCGCCGATGGTGATCAGCGCATCGATCTCGTGCGCTGCGATGCGCTCGAGCAGCTCGTCGGTGCGGTCCTGTTCACTCCAGCTGCCGTCGGGCTGCTGTACCGGGTACGCGATCGGGTTGCCGCGGTTGGTGCTGCCCAAGATGGTGCCGCCCTGGTGGATGATGCCGCGCACTCGGTTACGGGTTAGCTCGATCAGTCCGCCGTCGGGGTATTCGTCGCCCAGCAGCAGCCCGTTGTAGCCGTCGCGGATCCCGACCACGTCCCAGCCCCGGCTTCGGCCGGCGAGGGTGGCGGCGTAGATGACGGCGTTGAGGCCGGGCGCGTCACCGCCACCAGTGCTGATCGCGATGCGCTTGATGCTCGCCGTCACCCCTGGACCTCCCCCACCGGGCTCTTGGGATCGATCAGGATCTTGGCGTGCCGGTCCGGGTCACCGAGCACGTCGAACGCGTTCGCCACCCCGCCCAGTCCGACGGTGCCGGTGATCAGCGGTGAAACGTCGACCTTGCCCTCGGCGATCATGTGCAGGGTGTCGCGGAATTCCATTGGTGTGTATCCCAATACGAACCGCAGGTCGGTTTCCTTGTTGATCGCGATCGCCGGCCGGAACGCGTCGGTTCCCATGCAGACCCCGACCACGACCACCCGGGAGAACAGTGGCGCGCCGGCGATGATGCCGTCGATGACACCCGGTACCCCCACGCATTCGAAGATCACTGGGCGGTTGGGGGTGGCGGCGCCGACGGCTTCGGCGGCCCGCCAGACGTGCCACCACGGCAACCGCGCCTTGTACAGCTTTTCGACGGTGCCCACCGCCAGGCCCAGCGCATCCGGCGCTTTCTCCAGGTGCCCGTGGCCCGCTGCCGCCGCATACGGCGAGTCCTGTGCCGGGTCGACGACGATGTCGGCGCCGCATCGGGTGGCCAGCGCGCGCCGACCGGGCGAGAAGTCGCTGGCGATCACCGTGCGTACGCCGCGCGCCTTGAGCATGCACACCACCGCCAGGCCGATGGGTCCGCAGCCGATCACGATCGCCACGTCGCGTTTGCGCACCTCGCCGCGCCGCACGGCATGCCAGGCGACCGCCATCGGCTCGGTGAGGGCGGCCGCGTCCACCGACAGCCCGTTGGGAACCGGCAGGGCCAGCGACTGCTCGACGAGCATCTGTTCGGCGTAGCCGCCCGGCGCCGATTCCGACAGCCCGACCGCATGGACGTCCTCGCCGCGCCGCAACAGTGGGATCGCGACCACCCGGGTGCCGGGCCGCGGCGCCTTGCGGGTGCGGGGACCGTGATCGAGCACTTCGCCGCAGACTTCGTGCCCGAGCACCACCTGCTGGTTCGAGCGCATGAAGCCGTCGTATCCGGTCGCGGCCATGACATCGGCGACCTCGTCGCAGTGCTGGCGAGCGTGCAGATCAGATCCGCAGATGCCGCACCGCAGCACGTCGATGAGGAGCTGGCCTCTGGCCGGGATCGGAGTGGGTAGGTCGACGAGCTCGAGTTCGCTGTTGCTGCAGCTGACGGCTTTCACAATTTCCAGCCTACGAGGGCGCCCACCAGGAGGATCGCCAACACCGCCAGCCACGGCCAGGCTCCGTAGTGGTGCACCCACCCGGCGAGCGTGCCCTGTAGCCGTCCGGCGGCGGCCAGCACCGGATCGTCGGCGCGGGCGTCGCTCTCGAACAGGCGAACATCGTGGTAGCCGTAGTAGCCGACGTAGAGTCCGACGGCCACCAGCAGCGCGCCGCTGATCCGGCTGGCGTAGCGGGTGATTCGGCGCATCCGATCGATCAGCGCGGAGCGAGCCAGCGCCACCGCGATCGCCAATACCCCGACCAGTAGTCCGAACCCGGCCGCATACGCCAGATAGACCGTCACCGCGTCGCGGCCACCGCGCAAGGCCGCGCCGGTGACCGCCAGAAACGGGCCGATCGTGCAGCCCAGCGACGCGCAGGCGTAGCCCACCCCGTAGCCGAGCATCGACCCGATCCGGGCGGTGGGCGCCCATCGTCCGCCGAACGAGGCGACCGCGAGCCGGCGGCCCGCCAGCAGCCAAACCCCGAGCGCGACCAGCACGATGCCGATCACCACCGTGGCGTACGGCAGGTAGCGCTCCACCCGCGTGGACACCGTGACGGTGAGCAGCCCAAAGGTGCCGAACACCGCCAGAAAGCCCAGGGTCATCGCCGCGGTAGCCGCCAAGGCCCGACCCACTGCCTCCCACCCACTGGCCCGCTCGCCGCGCACCACCAACGCCAGGTAGGCGGGCAGCAAGGCGAAGCCGCACGGGTTCAGGGCCGCCACCAAGCCTGCGGCGAACGCCAGTGCCGGCAGGTTCTGGTTCACCTACGTCAGCGCCGCTACCCGGTCGGCCAACTCCTGTTGCGACATCGCCGAAGTCGGGTTGTTCACGAAGGTCGAGGTGCCATCGGAGCGCTCGAAGACGTACGCGGGCTGCCACGGCACGCCGAAACGCGCCCAGATCGAGCCGTCGGCGTCGTTGAGATTGGTGAAGTTCAGGTGGTACTTGGCCGCGAAGTCCTGCATCGACGCCACATCCGAGCGCCCCGCCACCCCGATGAAGGTCACCCGGGGGTTGGCGGCAGCGACCTGGCTCACCGAAGGCGCCTCGGCGTTGCAGAACGGGCAACTCGGTCTCCAGAACCACAGCACCGCGGGTTTGCCCTGCAGGCTGGCGCCATTGAATGGAGCCCCATCAATAGTTGTGGTGGTGAACTGCAACCGGTCGTCGGCGGCGGTGGCGGACGGCGGGGCGGCCAGCCCGACAATCAGTGCGGCGACAGCGGCCAGTACCAGCGTGTAGATCCTCATGTAAGGCACCACGAACCCGACCGGCCGATGGTTCAGCCCAAGCGTCGGGGCCGCGGTTTAGGGTGGCCGCGATGGCACTGCACCTGCACCGCGCCGAGCGCACCGACGTCCTCGCCGACGGCCTCGGTGCGTTGTTGGCGACGCCGCCGGCCGACCCGTTCGCCCAGGAACTGGTGCTGGTGCCGGCGCGCGGGGTCGAGCGCTGGCTGTCCCAGCGCCTGTCCCATGTGTTGGGTGCCGGTCCCGGCGGCGACGGGGTGTGCGCCGGCGTGGAGTTTCGCAATCCGAGCTCGCTGATCGCCGAGATCACCGGCGCCGGCGACGACGATCCGTGGTCGCCGGATGCCATGACCTGGCCGCTGCTAGCGGTGATCGACGCGAACCTGCAGGCGCCCTGGTGCGCCACGCTGGCAAAGCATTTGGGCCACGACGACCCCAGCGAAGAAGGTGAGCTGCGCCGCGGCCGGCGCTATGCGGTGGCGCGCCGGCTGGCCGGATTGTTCGCCTCCTATGCCCGGCAGCGCCCGCAGTTGCTCGTCGACTGGAGCGCCGGCCAGGCCACCGACGGTGCCGGCGGCGCGTTGCACGACGATTTGGGCTGGCAACCGCCACTGTGGCGGGCGCTGGTGGCTGCCATCGGGATCGATCCGCCGCACGTTCGGCATCGCGATACGGTCGAGCGGCTGCGCCGGACGCCGACCGACACGCTGCCGGCCCGGCTGTCGTTGTTCGGCCACACCCGCTTGGCGTGCACCGACATCGAGTTGCTGGAAGCGCTGGCCGCCCATCACGACCTGCATCTGTGGTTGCCGCATCCCTCCGATGCACTGTGGCGCGCGCTCGGCGACGTGCACGGCGCCGTTGCGCGTAGCGACGACGAAACCCGGCACCGGGCACACCATCCGCTGCTGGAGACCCTGGGCCGCGATCTGCGGGAGTTGCAGCGCGGCCTGCCCGCTGCGCCCGACAGCGACGAATACCTGCGTGCCACAACGCGACCGGACACGCTCTTGGGTTGGCTGCAATCCGATCTGGGCGCCAACGCACTGCGCCCCGAGGGCCGCAACCGCGCCGCATCCGACCGCTCGGTACAGGTGCACAGCTGTCACAGCCCGGCCCGCCAAGTCGACGTGCTGCGCGAAGTCCTGCTCGGGCTGCTGCACGACGATCCGACGCTGGAGCCCCGTGACATCGTGGTGATGTGCCCCGACATCGAAACCTATGCGCCGTTGATCGTCGCCGATTTCGGGCTGGGCGAGCTGGCCGGTGATACCCACCCGGCGCATCGGTTGCGGGTGCAGCTCGCCGACCGGGCATTGACCCAGACCAATCCGCTGCTGGCGGTGGCGGCCGAACTGCTCGAGATCGCCGGCAGTCGCGCCACCGCCACGGCGGTGCTCAACCTCGCCCACACCGACCCGGTGCGGGCACGCTTCGGCTTCACCGACAACGATCTGGCCCAGATCACCACCTGGGTGCGTACCGCCAACATCCGCTGGGGTTTTGACCCGCACACCCGCGAGCGCTACGGGCTGTCGCACATCGTGCACAACACCTGGCGTTTCGGCCTGGATCGCATCCTGACCGGGGTGGCGATGTCCGATGATTCGCAGGCCTGGCTGGATACCGCGCTCCCCCTCGACGACGTCGGCAGCAGTCAGGTGGAGCTGGCCGGAAAGCTAGCCGAGTTCGTCGCACGGTTGCAGTCGGTGGTCGACAAGCTGGACGGCACGCGCCCGCTGGCGGAGTGGATCGCCGCGCTGCGCGACGGGGTCGCCGAGCTGGCCGATGCCGGCACGGATGCCTGGCAGAGCGCGCATCTGCAGCGGGAGTTGGCGCAGGTGCTCGACGACGCCGCGGCCCGTAGCGACACCGAGCTGCGGCTGCCCGATGTGCGGGTGTTGATGGCCGGGCATCTGGCCGGGCGCCCGACCCGGGCCAACTTCCGCACCGGAACACTGACGGTGTGCACCATGGTGCCGATGCGGTCGGTGCCACACCGGGTGGTGTGCCTGCTGGGGGTCGACGACGGGGTGTTCCCCCGGCTGGACCTGCCCGACGGCGACGACGTGCTGGCGCGGCGCCCGATGACCGGGGAACGTGACATCCGTTCTGAGGACCGGCAATTGCTGTTGGATGCGATCACCGCCGCCACCGACAAGCTGGTGATCACCTACACCGGCGCCGACGAACACAGCGGCCACCCGCGTCCGCCCGCCGTCCCGCTGGCCGAGTTGATCGACGCCCTGGACCAGACCACGCCGCAGCCGGTGCGCGAACACCTTGTTGTGGAGCATCCGCTGCAGCCGTTCGACGTCAAGAACGTCGAACCCGGCCGGCTGATCCCCGATGTGCCGTTCACGTTCGACCCGACCGTGCCGCTGGCCGCCAGAGCCGCCGCCGGAACCCGCCGTGCCGCACCGCGGTTCATTGCCGAGCCGCTGCCTGCACCGCCGCCGGGAGACGTTGCGCTCGTCGACCTGCTGAAGTTCTTCAAGGACCCGGTCAAGGGCTTCTTCAGTGCGCTGAACTACACGCTGCCGTGGGAGGTCGACGAGGTCGAAGACGGTATGCCCGTCGAGATCGACGCGCTTGGCGAATGGGCGGTGGGCAATCGAATGCTGCACGACATGCTGCTGGGCACCGACCCCGCCAATGCCATCGCGGCCGAGTGGCGGCGCGGCAGCCTGCCGCCCGGGCAACTGGGCTGGCGCACCGCCAAACAGATCCGGGACCGAGTGGTGCAATTGGCGGCCGCGGCGCTCGAGCATCGCCAAGGTGCTCCGGCGACCTACGACATCGATCTGGACCTTGGGGGTGGGCGCCGGCTGACCGGCACCGTCACCCCGGTATTCGACGCCACCACCGTGTCGGTCAACTACTCCAAGCTGCGGGACACCCACCTGTTGCAGGCCTGGATTCCGCTGGTGGCGCTGGCCGCCCAGCGTCCCGACGTCGAGTGGACCGCTCGCTGCATCGGCCGGGACCGAGGCGGCGAACGCGCCCTGCAGCGGGTGTTCGGGCCGCCACCCAACCCGGTCGAAACGCTGCGGGAGCTGTTGTGGCTCTACGACATCGGGCGCTGCGAACCGCTGCCGCTGCCGATCAAGACGTCGTTCGCGTGGGCCGAGAAACGTCACGCGGGTCGCGACCCGGTTTGGTATGCCAGCAGCAAGTGGGCCACCCAGCGCTATCCCGGCGAGGACGCCGAACCCGCCAGCGTCCGGGTCTGGGGACCGCGCGCACCGTTCGACGTGCTGGCTGGCCCGCCACGCCCGGGTGAGGAGATCGACGGCGAGGACACCCGGCTGGGCGCCCTGGCGGCCCGGCTGTGGCTGCCGCTGCTGCGCGCGGAACGGCGGATGCGCTGATGGAACGCTTCGATCTGCTGGGCCCGCTGCCGGCCCGCGGCACCACCACGGTGCTGGAGGCCAGCGCCGGCACCGGCAAGACGTTCACGCTGGCCGGCCTGGTGACCCGCTATCTGGCCGAGGGGCACGCCACGCTGGACGAGATGCTGCTGATCACCTTCAGCCGCGCAGCCACCCGGGAGTTGCGTGACCGGGTGCGTCGCCAACTGGTGGAGACATTGGCCGCCCTCGACGGCACAGCCGCGCAGCAACCCAACGATCTGGTCGCGCATCTGTGCAGCGGCAGCGCCGACGAGCGGGAGCTGCGCCGGCGCCGATTGCGTGATGCGTTGGCCGGTTTCGATGCCGCGACCATCGCCACCACCCACCAGTTCTGTCATCTGGTGCTGAAATCGCTGGGTATCGCCGGTGACACCAGCGCCGGCGTCGAGTTGGTGGAAAGCCTTGACGACCTGGTGATCCGGGTCGTCGACGACCTGTACCTGGCCAAGTTCGGCACGCAGCGCGACGAGGTGGCACTGAGCTACGCCGACGCACTGAAACTGGCGCGGGTGGTGGTCTCCGACCCGTATGCCCAACTGCGCCCGCAGGATCCCGAACCCGACACGATGGCCGAGGTGCGGCTGCGCTTCGTCGACGCGGTCTGCACCGAATTGGAGCTGCGCAAACGCCAGCTCGGCGTGTTGGGATACGACGACCTGCTGCGTCGGCTGGCTGGTGCGTTGGAACCTCAAGATTCGCCGGCCCGCGAACGGATGCGGCAACGCTGGCCGATCGTGATGGTCGATGAGTTTCAAGACACCGACCCGATCCAGTGGCAGGTGATCGAACGCGGCTTCGTCGGGCATTCGGCGGTGGTGCTGATCGGCGACCCCAAGCAGGCGATCTACGGGTTCCGCGGCGGCGACATCTACACCTATCTGCGGGCGGCCCGCACCGCCGGGCAGCAGCGCACCCTGGCGGTGAACTGGCGCAGCGACTCGGCGCTGGTAGATGCGCTGCAGACCGTGATGGGTGGTGCGGCACTGGGCGATCCGCAGATCGTGGTCCACGACGTCGAGGCCGCGGTCGGCGGGTCCCGGCTGGCCGGCGCGCCCAGCACCGCGCCGTTCCGGCTGCGGGTGGTCGGCCGCGCGACTTTCGGCGTCAGTGCGGACCGGGTGGTGCCCATGCCCAAGCTGCGTCGCCACATCCCCGATGATCTGGCCGCCGACGTCGCCGCCTTGTGGGCCAGCGGCGCGACTTTCGACGGCCGGCCGATCGGCCCGGGTGACGTGGCGGTGATCGTCGAGAACAGCAAGGATGCGGCCGCCTGCCAAGAAGCCTTGCTGCGGGCCGGGATTCCTGCGGTGTTCACCGGCGACGCAGACGTGTTCTCCTCGGCTGCGGCCGCCGACTGGTTGTGTCTGCTGGAGGCGTTCGAAGCGACCCACCGCGCCGGGCTGGTGCGGGCCGCCGCGGCGACGGTGTTCTTCGGCCACACCGCCGCCGCACTGGCCGAGGGCGGTGACGCGTTGACCGACCAGGTGGCGTCGACCTTGCGGGATTGGTCCGACGAGTTGCGGTTACACGGGCCGGCCGCGGTATTCGAGGCGGCGCAGTTGGCCGGGTTGAAGCGCCGGCTGCTCGGCGAGTACGGCGGGGAACGCACCATGACCGATCTGGCGCATGTGGCGCAGCTGCTGCACGAGGCCGCGCACCGCGATCGGCTCGGCCTGCCGGCATTGCGGGATTGGTTACGTCGCCGGTGCACGGAAGGTACGGGCGGCGGGCAGCACAACCGTCGGCTGGACTCCGACGCCGCCGCCGCGCAGATCCTGACGGTGTGGGGCTCCAAGGGCTTGCAGTTCCCGATCGTGTACCTGCCGTTCGCATTCAACCGGCACATGTTCGACGAGGCCATCCCGCTCTACCACGAAGCCGGTGTCCGCTGCCGGCATGTCGGCGGCCCGGACAGTTCCGATCACACCGAGGTGCAGCGGCTGAGCCTGGCCGAGGCCGCCCGCAACGACATTCGGCTCGCCTATGTGGCGTTGACCCGGGCGCAGTCGCAGGTGGTGGCGTGGTGGTCGGCTTCCTACGACGAGCCCAACGGCGGCCTATCTCGGCTGCTGCGGGGCCGGTGCCGCGGTGAGGCGCCGGTGCCGGACCGCTGCGAGCCGAAGCCCTCCGATGACGAGGCCCTGAGTTGCTTTCGGGAGTGGGAGGCCGCCGGGGGTCTGGTCATCGAGGAATCGGTGATCGCCCCGTTGGCCCCGGTCGCCCCGCCGCAGCCTCCAGATAACTTGGAAGCACGACACTTCCACCGGCACATCGATACCGGCTGGCGGCGCACGTCGTATTCCGGGCTGATCCGGCATGCCAGTGAGGACGTGGCAGGTGCGGCGTCCGGGGTGCACAGCGAACCGGAGTTGACCGCCCGCGACGACGAGGCCGACGACGTTCCCGTGGCGGTGGCGGCGCCGCCGGTCGGCGCCGATCTCGTCTCGCCGATGGCCGAGCTGCCCGCGGGGGCGGCGTTCGGTTCGCTGGTGCACGCCGTGTTGGAGACCGCCGATCCGTTCGCCGCCGACCTGGCGGCCGAGCTGGAGGCCCAGGTACGCGAGCACGCGGCCTGGTGGTCGGTGGACGCCGAGCCTGCCGTATTGGCCGCCGCGCTGGTGCCCTTGCACGACACCCCGTTGGGGCCGCTGGCCGGCGGGCTGACCCTGCGCGACATTGGCACCCGAGACCGGTTGCGGGAGCTGGACTTCGAGATTCCGCTGGCCGGCGGGGACGTTCGGGGCGTGGCACCGGACGTGCGGCTGGCCGAGGTCGGGATGCTGTTGCGCGAGCATTTGTCCGCCGACGATCCGTTCGCTCCGTATGCCGACCGGCTGGCGACCGAGGCACTGGGTGGCCAGCCGCTGCGCGGCTATCTGTCCGGGTCGATCGATGTGGTGCTGCGGGTGCCCGAGCAGCGCTTCCTGGTGGTCGATTACAAGACCAACCGGCTCGGCGACACCGCAGCCGACTACGGCTTCGATCGGCTCACCGCGGCGATGCTGCATTCGGACTATCCGCTGCAGGCGCTGCTGTATACCGCGGTGCTGCACCGGTTCCTGCGCTGGCGACTGCCCGGCTACGACCCCGAGCAGCATCTGGGTGGGGTGCTGTATTTGTTCGTGCGCGGGATGTGCGGGCCGGACACCCCGGTGGTCGATGGGCATCGTGCCGGGGTGTTCGACTGGCGGCCGCCGACGGCGCTGGTGGTGGCATTGTCGGACCTGTTGCACGCAAGGCGGGCGGCATGAGCGAGTTGTTGGAGTGGCGAGTGGCCGCGCGCGCCACCGGGCTGTTGCGGGAATTCAATCAGGCTGGCGTGCTGGATGCCGCCGATGTGCATGCTGCGCAACGCATCACGGCGTTAGGTGGTGAACCTGATGAGACCGTGGGCTTGGCGCTCGCGCTGACCGTGCGGGCGCTGCGGCACGGCTCGGTGTGCCTGGATCTGGCGTCGGTGGCCGCCGACACCGACGACGCAGAGGTGTCCTGGCCCGAGCCGGGGGCTTGGCTGGCCGCGGTGCGAGACAGCCAGCTGGTGCAGGCACAGGTGCTGAGGGTCTATGACATTCCCTCTGGCGGGCTGCTCTACCTCGACCGGTATTGGCGCGAGGAGAAGCAGGTCTGCGCGGACCTGTTGGCGTTGTCGGCGCCGGGGACGGTACCGGCGGAACTGCCGGCCTTTGAGCGACTTTTTCCGCCCGGCAAGTTCGATGAGCAGCGTGCGGCCGCCGAAATCGCGTTGTCGCAGCCGGTTACGGTGCTCACCGGCGGGCCGGGCACCGGCAAGACGACCACGGTGGCGCGCTTGTTGGCGCTGTTGGCTGAGCACGCCGAACGGTCGGGGACGCCCGGGCTGCGGATCGCGTTGGCCGCCCCGACCGGTAAGGCCGCGGCCCGCCTGACCGAGGCGGTTGCCGCCGAGGTGGCCGAGCTGGAGCCGGTGGATCAGGTGCGGCTGGCCGGACTGGGTGCGACCACGCTGCACACGCTGTTGGGTTCGCGGCCGGATAGCTCGGTGCGGTTCCGCCACGATCGGGCCAACCGGCTGCCGCACGATGTGATCGTCGTCGACGAGACGTCGATGGTGTCGCTGACGCTGATGGCCCGGCTGCTGGAGGCGATGCGCCCGGATGCCCGGCTGATTCTCGTGGGCGACGCCGACCAGCTGGCGTCGGTGGAAGCCGGTGCGGTGCTGGCCGATCTGGTCGACGGGCTCGCGGCGCGACCGGACACCCGGGTGGCGACGCTGCGGACCTCGCACCGATTCGGCGAGTCGATCGGGGCGCTGGCGGTGGCGATCCGCGACGGCGACGCCGACCAGGCGATCGCGCTGCTGGCCGCCGGCGGCGAGCACGTGGAGTGGATCGATACCGACCACGCGGGCGACGTGGCCGAGCGGTTGGCGGTGCTGGTGGTGCCCCACGCGTTGGCGGTGCGCCAGGCCGCGCTGCTCGGTGATGCCACGGCAGCGGCGGCGACGCTGGACGAGCACCGGCTGTTGTGTGCGCACCGGGAGGGCCTGCATGGGGTGCGGCACTGGAACCAGCAGATCCGCCGCTTGGTGGCCGAGCAGACCGGTGATCCGATGTGGACCGAGTGGTATGCGGGACGGCCGTTGCTGGTGACCGCCAATGACTACGGGCTTGGGCTGCGCAACGGCGATACCGGGGCGGTGGTGGTCCGCAACGAGGGGCTGCGCGCGGTGATCTCGACGGCGTCCGGGCCACTGGAGTTCGCCACCAGCCGGCTCGCCGAGGTCGAGACCATGTACGCGATGACGATCCACAAGAGCCAGGGCAGCCAGGCCGGCGAGGTGACCGTGCTGATGCCGCCCGTCGAGTCGCGGCTGTTGACCCGCGAGTTGTTCTACACCGCGGTGACCCGGGCCAAGACGAAGGTGCGGGTGGTGGGGTCGGAGGCCTCGGTGCGGGCGGCGCTGGGCCGTCGGGTGGTGCGCGCGTCCGGGCTGGCGTTGCGGCTGCGGGAGGCGTGAGGTTTCTCGGGCAGTACCCGGTGCCGGGCCCGGAGCTGATTCCGCGCTGGTACCGGGCCGGTTAGTCGCTGGTGCCGGGCTGTTAGGCGCGTTGCCGGGCCGGACCATGTGGACCGTTGCCCGCCTTTGAGCGACAAGTCGCACCCACCCCGCGCGACCCGCGGGCTTGTCGCTCAAAGGCGGGCACCTCCCCCATCCCCGCCAAGCCGTTATGGATGGGGCCGGTGGTGCGCCACACTGGGACCATGACGGAATCCGGCGATACCCGGGTCGCGGTCTACCTCGACTTCGACAACATCGTGATCTCGCGCTACGACCAGGTCAACGGCCGTGGTTCGTTTCAAAAGGACAAGTCCAAGGGATTGGCCAAGCAGCCGGAGCGCCTTGCCCGGGCCACCGTCGATGTCGGGGCGATCATCGACTTCGCCTCGTCGTTCGGGACGCTGGTGCTCACCCGCGCCTACGCCGACTGGTCGGCGGAGGTCAACACCGGCTACCGCGCGCAGCTGGTGGGGCGAGCGGTCGACCTGGTGCAGCTGTTCCCAGCCGCGGCCTACGGCAAGAACGGCGCCGACATCCGGTTAGCGGTCGACGCGGTCGAGGACATGTTCCGGCTTCCGGATCTGACCCACGTGGTGATCGTGGCCGGCGATTCTGACTACATCCCGTTGGCGCAGCGCTGTAAACGCTTGGGCCGCTACGTCGTCGGCATCGGCGTGGCCGGCTCGACGAGCCGCGCACTGGCCGCGGCCTGCGACGACTTCGTCAGCTACGACGCGCTGCCCGGCGTGCCGGTGTTCGAGCCCGCGCCAGTCACTGCCGACGCAGACGCCGAGCCGAAGCGGCGCGCCCGCCAAGCCAAAGGGGAGCCCGAGGAGCTGCCACAACCGGATCCGCAGGACACCGCCACCGCACTTCTCATCCGCGCGCTGCGGATCGGCCTGGAGAAGGACGACGTCGAGTGGCTGCACAACTCGTCGGTCAAGGCGCAGATGAAGCGCATGGATCCGTCGTTCAGCGAGAAGACCCTGGGCTATAAGTCATTCAGCGACTTCCTGCGGTCGTACTCGGACCTGGTGGAGCTCGACGAGAGTTCGACGACGCGGAAGGTACGGCTTCGCGGATAAGCCGGCTGAATTGGGTGTACGCTCGAGAATGTTGGGAGCCGAGCCAGTCCGGGATGAGTCAGCATTTCGCCGTTGATCTTGTAGAGCAATCGCTCGCACCGGGCATACCGGTGACGACAGTACGTCGGGATCACCATGAATGCTCTGTTCGCTTGCCAACCTTTTGCCGCTCCTAAGACGGAACAACGATTTTCGAGTCCCCCCAGTTACGGCATCGTCAGTACGTATCCACCGACCCCGTGCGGGCTGGCGACCTTCACCGCTGCTTTGTGCGACGGACTGTCCGCCCATGGCGCCGAGGTCAGCGTCGTGCGCATTGCGGACGGAATGCCGTCCAGTAGTGCCCGGGTCGTCGGGGAGCTGGTCAACGGGTCGGCGGGCTCGGTGGAGGCCTGCGCAGAACTGCTCAACCAGAGCGATGTCGCGATCATCCAACACGAGTACGGGATCTATGGCGGCGCCGACGGGGAAGAAGTGCTGGACCTGATCGGTGGGTTGCGTATCCCTTCCATCGTCGTCGCGCACACGATCCTCAAAAGCCCTACCCCACATCAGCGTTCGGTATTCGAAGCGATCGCGGCCAGGGCGGATCAGGTGGTCGTCATGTCGGAGGTCGCCAGTCAGCGTCTACGCAACGACTTCAACATCGATCGCCGCAAGGTCACCACGATCCCGCATGGCGCGGCCGTGCCAAGACATGCCGCATTAAAGCGTTCGGGCCGACCCACCCTGTTGACCTGGGGGCTGCTAGGGCCGGGCAAGGGCATCGAGCGGGTGATCGAAGTGATGGGTTCCCTGCATGATCTGCCTGGACGTCCGCGCTACTTGGTAGCCGGTCGGACGCACCCGAAGGTTCTGGCCGCCGATGGCGAGGCCTACCGTGACGCGCGCGCCGCACAGGCACGCAGCAGCGGTGTAGAAGACTCGGTGTCGTTCGACCCCGCCTATCGCGGCGTTTCCTCACTGGTCGCACTGGTGCAGTCCTCGGCGGCGGTCGTCCTGCCCTATGACTCCACCGATCAGGTCACGTCCGGTGTGCTGGTCGACGCGATCGCGTGTGGCCGGCCGGTGGTCGCCACCGCCTTCCCGCACGCCATTGAGCTTCTCGGCACCGGGGCGGGCATCGTCGTCGGGCACGATGATCCCGACGCACTGGCTGCGGCCCTGCGCCGAGTGCTGACCGACCCACGCGTGGCCGGCTCGATGGCCGCCGAGGCCCGCCGACTGGCCCCGACCATGGCCTGGACGAGCGTCGCCACTGCGTATCTGGGCTTGGCGCGCCGCCATATCGCGCAGCGGCCGGCATCGGTATGACCACCACCGCACCAGCCCCGATCTTCGACCATCTGCTGCGCATGACGGATCATAGAGGCACCTTCGAGCACGCTTGTTTCGCCGAGCCTCGGCGCGACCACGGCTACTGCGCCGACGACATGAGCCGCGTTCTCGTCGTTGCCGCCCGCCAGCCCCATGCGGACGGGGACGTGCATCGCCTCGCCAGTGTTGCGGTGCGGTTCCTGAACGAGGCGCAGTCCCTCACCGGCGCGTGCCGCAATCGGATGGACAGCTCCGGCGGTTGGACCGACGAGCCGACCCTGGAGGATTGCTGGGGCAGGTGCGTTTGGGGACTCGGGACGGCCGCCGCGCACAGCGAAGTGGGCTGGGTGCGCCAGTCGGCCATCGTGCAGTTCGAGCGCGCCGCACAGGGGCGGTCGAACTGGCCGCGGGCCATGGCCTTCGCGACGTTGGGGGCTGCAGAACTCCTGACCGTCAATCCCGACCATCGCGCGGCCCGCGAACTCGTCACCGACTACGCCGCCACCGTCGCCGAACCAAACGGCAACCCCGCCTGGCCTTGGCCCGAGGAACGACTGACCTACGCGAATGCGGTCTTAGCCGACGCGATGATCGCCGCAGGCGTTGCGCTCGACACGCCGGCGCTGTGGGGGCGCGGTCTGGATCTGTTGGAGTGGCTGGTCGGATACGAAACGAGCGACGGGCACCTTTCCCCCACCCCGGCGGCGGGACGGGGCCCTACCGACCTTCGACCCGGATTCGACCAGCAGCCGATCGAGGTGTCCACCCTCGCCGACGCGTGTGCACGCGCCGCTGGCGTCGACGCCAGGCAGATCTGGCCGGACGGGGTCCGAGCAGCTGCGGCTTGGTTCCAGGGCGCCAACGACGCGGGACAGCCGATGTGGGATCCCGTGACAGGCGGCGGATTCGACGGTCTGCAGGCCTGCGGGGTGAACCGTAATCAGGGCGCGGAGTCGACCCTGGCTGTGCTGTCTACCCTGCAGCAGGCTCAGCACTTCTCGACTGTGCCACAATGACTTCGGTCCTTGACGGACTGATCGTGCGCAGCCCCCGGCGGCTCGCGGCCGACCCTTCTCGGGTCATCACCCGGCTCTTCGTGCCCGGCCAGGAAGGTTTCGAGTACCAGGAGTCCCGCGCAGGCGCAGTGCTGGCCCGGATCCTGGCCTTGGACGAGGACGAGGTGCTGGCGTCACTAAACGACGTCGTGTCCCGCTTCGACGGACGGCACCGCGATCTGGTCGGTACCTTCGCCCGGCACGCCCGGGAACTCGCCGACCGGCTTGACCCCAACAGCTATCTCTCCGAAATACGGATGCTGCTACTGGGTGCGGCGTTCACCAACGAGTACGCCATTGAGGGTGCCGCGTTGTGCAACCCCAGTATCGTGGCGCACCCCGACCAGGCGGGAACGGCAGGGGGCTGCCTGCGATTCGTTATGAGCATGAGGGGCATCGGGGAAGGACACCGTTCCTCGATCGAGTTTCGCACCGGCGTCATCGACGCGGCGGGATGCGCCACCCTCGACGATCGGAGCCACTTCGCCAGCGCCGGGACAGCCAGACCGACCCTGCTGGACGCGGCCGTCTTCCGTAGTGAGCTCGCCCGCCTCGACGACGCGGGCGAAGCCAGTCGCTACGTACTCGATGCGCTCGGTGATCGATTCACCCGCGCGGAACTCGATCAGCGACTCGCCACGATGGAGACCCGACTGAGTACCCGTGGACGTGCTGGAGAAACGATCTCGGTGATCCGCGCCGTCGCCGAGCGAACCTACGCGGTCGATTTCGCTGACAGCATGCCGCTGTCCGAACGGGTGCTATGGCCGGCGATCGAGGTTGAGCAGGCCGGGATGGAAGACGCCCGTTTCGTCCGCTTCATCGACGATGACGGAACCATCAGGTGGCTAGCCACCTACACGGCCTACAGCGGAACCCATATCAACCAACAGCTGTTGGAGACAAAGGATTTTCGATCCTTTACCTCTACACCGATCGTCGGACGCGCCGCAGCCAACAAGGGTCTGGCGTTGTTTCCGCGCCGGATCCACGGGCGATTCGCGGCTCTGTCGAGGGCCGACCGCGAGTCGAATGCGATCGCCTACTCCGATCATTTATCCGTGTGGCCGAGCGCGGTTCCCGTCCAGCGACCGGCGCAGGCGTGGGAGGCGGTGCAACTCGGGAACTGCGGTCCTCCCATCGAGACCGAGGCGGGCTGGCTGGTGCTCACCCACGGCGTGGGCCCGATGCGTACCTACCGCATCGGAGCGATCCTGCTCGATCTCGACGATCCGACTCGGATTGTCGGTCGGCTACGCCAACCGCTGCTGAGCCCCGCCACCGACGAGCAGGACGGCTATGTGCCCAATGTGATCTACTCCTGTGGCGCTCTGGTCCATGCCGACACCCTGGTACTGCCCTACGGTATCGGCGACGCCGCCATCGGCATCGCCACCGTGCCGCTTCCCGAACTGCTTGCCGCGCTGTGTGATTGACCGCTGACAGCGGCGGTTCAGTTACCCCTCTGCGGCCACCAAGGACCGCAGCTGCACGTCGGGGTTGTCTCGCTGGAAACCCTGCAAGCGCCACGCGTTGGAGAACAGCACCAGGTGCACGCCGTCGGTGCGGGTCAAGACTTCCGCCAACGACTGTTTGCTCAAGAAGTCGATATCGCCGGCGTCCACGATCCGCGCGACCTGATAGGGCAGCGGCTCCAGCGTGATCGGCGCACCCATTTCGCCGGCCATCCGGTGTGCGGCCACCTCGAACTGCATCGGGCCTACCGCGGCAAGCACCGGCGCCTGCTCACCGCGGCGATCGGAGACCAGCACCTGCACGACACCCTCTTGGTCCAACTGTTCGATGCCGCGGCGGAACTGCTTGTGCTTGCTGGGATCGACGTTGCGCGCCACCGAGAAGTGCTCGGGCGAGAAGCTCGGGATCGGCGGGTACTGCACGGGCACATCGCAATACAACGTGTCGCCGGGACGCAGGGCGGCGGCGTTGGCCAACCCGATCACATCACCGGGCCAGGCGGTGTCCAAGGTGGAACGCTGCTGGCCGAACACCGACTGGGCGTACTTGGTGACAAAGGGTTTGCCGCTCGCAGCGTGGGTGAGAACATCGCCACGTTCGAAGGTTCCCGAGTACACCCGCGCGAAAGCGATGCGATCGCGATGGGCGGAGTCCATTCCGGCCTGCACCTTGAACACGAAGGCACTGAACGGTGCATCGGTGGCGCGCCGGCCGCCGTCGACGTCGAGCGCCCCGCTGGGCGCCGGCGCCAGCTCGGTGAGCACGTCGAGCAGCTGATTCACGCCGAAGTTCAAGGCCGCCGAGGTGAACAGAACCGGTGTCGCCGTGCAGTCCAGGAACGCCTCGCGGTCGAAGTCGGATCCGTCGGCGGACAGCAGCTCGCACTCTTCGACCGCGGTGTCCCAGTCGGCTCCGGCCGCGGCGTGCGCGTCGGCCGCGGCGATGTGCTCCTCGGGTGCTGCGGTGGCGCCACCGGCGGTACGGGTGAACCGGATGAAGTTTCCGGACCGGCGATCGAGCACCCCGTCGAATTCTCCGGCGATGCCGACCGGCCAGGTCAGCGGGGTGGGACGTAGTCCGATGCGGGTGTGGATCTCGTCCATCAATTCCAGGGCATGGCGGCCGGGGCGGTCCCATTTATTGATCACCGTGATGATCGGGATCCGGCGATGGCGGCACACCTGGAACAGCTTGAGGGTCTGCGGCTCGAGGCCTTTGGCGGCGTCGATGAGCATGACCGCGGAGTCGACGGCAGTCAGCACCCGGTAGGTGTCTTCGGAGAAGTCGGCGTGGCCGGGAGTGTCGAGCAGGTTGATGACGCAGTCCTGCCCCTTGGGGGTGCGGTACGGGAACTGCAGGGCCGTCGAGGTGATGGAGATGCCTCGCGCTTTTTCCATCTCCATCCAGTCCGACACCGTGGCACGACGACCGGATTTGCCGTGCACCGCGCCGGCCTCGGTGATGGCCTTGGCATGCAGCACCAGAGCCTCGGTCAAAGTCGATTTGCCGGCGTCGGGGTGGCTGATCACGGCGAAGGTGCGGCGTCGGCCCGCTTCAGCGGAGATCTCGGTCATTGCGCCAGCGATTGTATTTGCGACCTTGAGCGAATCACTAATCGGCGCTCGCCGCGAGGACAGCGGGAAGGACCAGCGTGTCGATGACCTGCCGGGCGAACTTCGCGTCGAAGCTCTGACCGCTCATGACCCGGATCAGACCCACCCCGGCCAGCACATCGGCGACCAGCGACCAGTCACGCCCGGGTGCCACCTCGCCACGGTCCGCCGCCCGCTGCAGGATGGTGGTCACCACCCGCCTGCCCTTGAGCAGAAGCATGTCGTCGAGCGCCGAGGCCAGGTGTGGATCATGGGCGGCCTCGACCGCAACCCGCAACACCACGTCGTTGGGGATCATCGCCTCGTCGGTGCGCGCCATCCGCCCCACCAACGCGTCGAAATCGCCGGCAAGGCTGCCGGTGTCCGCGACGTCGTCGTCCATCAGGTCGGGCCGCCAGTACACCAGCGCATCGGCGATCAACGCAGCCTTCGACGACCAACGGCGGTAGATGGCGGCCTTGCCTACACCGGCTCGCGCCGCGATGTCGTTCATGTTGGTGTCGTCGTAGCCGTTCTCGGCCAAGGCGGCCAACGCGGCATCGAGGATCGCGGGATCACGCGACCGATCGAGTCGCCCATCGGTGCGCCTGCGCAATTTCGATTCGGTGTCTGCCATCGCTCGACACCTACGATGTGGGTTGCGGAATGGGCGCGGTGTTGTCATCGGCCGGCCGCGGTCCGGGACCGCCGCGGCCCCGCCGGGTGATCTCAAAAGTGTTGAGCGGCCACCAGAACCACCGACCCAGCGCCGCAGCGATCGACGGTGTCATAAATGCCCGGACGATCAACGTGTCGATGATCAGGCCGATACCAATTGTGGTACCGAGCTGGCCGACCACGCGCAGGTCACTGACGATCATCGCCATCATGGTGAAGGCGAACACCAGGCCCGCCGCGGTGACGACACGCCCGGTAGCCCCCACACCTCGGATGATGCCGGTGTTGAGCCCGGCGGTGATCTCTTCCCGCAGGCGCGAGACCACTAAGAGGTTGTAGTCCGAACCCACTGCCAGCAGGATCACCATCGACAACGGGATCACGATCCACTGCACGCCCAGGCCCAGGATGTCCTGCCAGAGCAGGACCGACAATCCGCACGCGATACCCAAGGACGCGGCCACGGTGCCGACGATCACCAGGGCGGCCACCACACTGCGGGTGATGATCAGCATGATCGCGAAGATCAGGATCAGCGACGCGATCAGCACGATCATCAGGTCGATGACGACGCCGTCCTGCATATCGGCGTACAGCGATGCAGTACCGGCGAGCGAGACCTTCGCGCTGGCCAGCGGGGTGCCCTTGAGGGCGTCGGCGACAACGTCTTTGAGGTCCCGGACATGTGCGATGCCCTCCACCGAGGCCGGGTCGCCCTGGTGGGTGATGATCATCCGGACCGACTGGTGATCGGGCGACATGAACATCTTGATGCCACGCTTGAAATCAGGATTGTCGAACACATCCGGCGGCATGTAGAAGAAATCATCGTTCTTGGCCTGATCGAAGTACAGACCTATCTCCGTCTCGCCCTTGGCCAATTCCTGTTGCTGGGCCTGGGTTCCGGCCATGGTGCTGTGGGTCGCGAGCATGAAGTCGCGCATCGTCGTCATCGAGTCGATGGTGTTCTGCAGAACCGGCAACATCTGCGGCAGCAACTTATCGAGACGGTCCATGTCGACGGTGAGACCTTGTATCTGTTCGTCGAGTTGGTCGATGCCGTCCATGGTGTCGAAGATCGATCGCAGCGAGTTGCAGATCGGAATGTCGAAGCAGTGCGGTTCCCAGTAGAAGTAGTTGCGGAACACCCGGAAGAAATCATCGAAATCGGCGATGTGGTCGCGCAATTCATCGGTGGTGTCCGCCATGTCGTGGGTCCTGGCGACCATGCTGTGCGTGACTTCGGTCATCTCTTTGGTGATCGCGTACATGCGCTCCATGTTGGCGACGGTCTTGCTCATTTCGTCGGCCTGCTCGAGCATCTGAGCCGAGTTGTCGTTGTTGAACTTCGCGGCCTGCAGGGTGCCGGCGTTCTGCGCACCGAGCAAAAATGGGATCGAGCTGTGTTCGATCGGCGCGCCCAGTGGGCGGGTGATGGTCTGCACCCGATCGATGCCCCGCATGCGAAAGACGCTCTTGGCGACCTTCTCGATCACCAGCATGTCCGCGGGAGTGCGCAGATCATGATCGGTTTCGAGCATCAACAGTTCGGGGTTCATCCGGGCCTGGGAGAAATGCCGGTCCGCGACCGCCATGGCCAGGTTGGCCGGCATGTCGGCAGGGGTGAACTTCTGATCGTTGTACTGCGGCACATACGTCAGCAAGCTGATGAAGCCCACGACGGCAAGGGCGCTGCTCATCAGGATGACCGGGACGGGCCAGCGGACCGTGACGGTACCGACCTTGCGCCAGTTCCGCGTCGAGAGTTTCTGTTTGGGGTCGAGCAGCCCGAACTTCGATGCGACGGTGAGTATCGCCGGGGCCAGGGTCAGTGATGCGGCGATGACGACCAGAATCGCGATCGCGCAGGGCGGACCCATGGTCTGGAAGTAGGGCAACGTGGTCATGCTCAGGCACATCAGGGCACCGACGATGGTCAACCCCGAGCCCAGGATGACGTGCGAGACACCGCTATAGGAAACATAGAACGCCTCTTCGGGATCGAGGCCCTTCGCTCGCTCTTCGTGATATCGGCCGAGCAGAAAGATCAGGTAATCCGTGATCGCGGCAATGGACAACATCGTCACCATGCTCACCGCATACGGGGTCAGGCCGATGATGTTCATGTTGCCGGCGGCGGCCGTAACGCTCATTGCGGCAAACAGTCCCAGGCCGATCGCGACCATGGAGATCAGCATCGTCACCACCGAGCGGTAGATGGCGAGCAGCATCACGATGATGATGGCGACCGACACAAACTCCAGCCGATGCATGCTTTGATGACCGGCCACACTGGTGTCGGCATTGAGGACCGTGTTGCCCGCGACATGGGCCTTGATACCCGGCGGCGGGGTCACCGACGCAACGATGTCGCGCACCGCCGCCACCGACTCATGGCTTTCGGTGGTGCCCTGCGAGCCATTGAGGAAGATCTGCACGTAGGCGGACTTGCCGTCCACGCTCTGTGAACCCGCCGCGGTCAGCGGATCACTCCAGAAGTCCTGAACGTTTTGCACGTGCTCGTGATCGGCCTCGAGTTTGGCGACGATCTGGTCGTAGAACTCGTGCGCGGCCTCCCCGACCGGCTCATCACTTTCGAGCACGACCATCGCCGTGGAGTCCGAATCGTACTGCTGAAACACCTTGCCGATATTGAGCATTGCCGCGTACGACGGCGCGCCGGTAGGGCTGATCGGGACCGACCGGGTGGCCGCGACCTCGCCCAGTGACGGGATCACCGCACCCAGGACGATCACCAGGAGCACCCAGAACAGGATGATCGGCAGCGAGAAGACCCGGACCATCCGGCCTAAGAAGGGGCGGCGGGTCTGCGGCTCGCTCATACGGATTTCACCAAGCAGTAGATGAACGGTTTGATGGTGTCGTCGCTGGCGCGCTCGTCGCGCACTTCGTCGTCGACGGTCACCCGGCATCGAAGGTCGCGGGTGTTGCGATCGCCCTGGGCCATGATGTTGGCCGACATCGACGGCAGCGTTGTCACGATCGTGAACGACCAAGGCAGCGACGCGTTTTCGATGAGATTCGGTTGCCCGTTCTCGTCGAGGTAGTTGAGGTTTGCGGTCCCACCGGTCCCGGTGACCTCGTAGGTGATGTGCTTCGGATTGAAGTTCTCGGTGATTGCCGAACCCTCTGCCAGGTTCGGGCCTTGGTGGCCCAGAGATGCGCGAATCCGGGAAATGGCATACCCACCCAGTGCCACGACAACCACCAGCAGTAGCGGAATCCAGAACCGCCTCATTAATCGGAACACCGGGTGCATGCCTCTCGGTCGTTCGGGTCGATCAGATCCAGACGGGGCAACCCGGCTCGCGCAACGCCCAATTCAGGCGAAGAAAACCTGTCGCCAACCCATACGGAACCTGAGTTCCGCGCGTAGAACGGTCGTTAGATTACCTGACGATCTGGCCGCGTGGCACTACCTTGACCCTGTTCGTGGGTCTGTCGTGTTTTTGCCGGTCGTTACGGGGCCGTACCCTTACCAGGCGTGACCGTCATCGACCCGGAGAAACTCGCGACCTGCCTGCAGGTGTTGTCCGAGATCGACTCGCTGCCGGCCGAGCACCCCGACGCCGTCGCAGTGCGCCGGGCCACCGCCCGCATGTTCAAGGCGGTCAAGAAGGCCCGCCGGACCGCCCGACGCGACGCGGTGGCCGCCGCCGACCAGGCCGTCATCGCCGCCACGGCCACCGGAGCACCGGGCCGCATCGATGACGAGACGCAGGGCATTCCGCTGGTGTCTGCCGCCGTCGGGGCGTCGGCGGGCACGCTGTTGCGCTCGCGGGCCTGCTACATCTGCAAGACCCACTACACGCAGGTCGACGCGTTCTACCACCAACTCTGCCCGGGCTGCGCCGCCATGAGCCGGGCCAAGCGTGATGCTCGCACCGACCTCACCGGACGACGCGCCCTGCTCACCGGCGGGCGCGCCAAGATCGGCATGTACATCGCGCTGCGGCTGCTGCGCGACGGCGCGCACACCACCATCACCACCCGGTTCCCCAACGATGCGGTACGGCGCTTCGCCGCGATGCCCGACAGCGCCGACTGGCTGCATCGCTTGCAGGTGGTGGGTATTGACCTGCGTGACCCGGCGCAGGTCGTCGCGCTGGCGGACACGGTGGCCGCCCAGGGCCCGTTGGACATCCTGATCAACAACGCGGCACAGACGGTGCGGCGCGCACCCGGCTCGTATGCCGCCCTGGTCGAGGCCGAGCGCACCCCCGCAGGCGAGCTGGTGGACGTGATCACCTTCGACCACGTCAGCGACGCCCACCCGGCGGCCCTGGCCGGTAGCCTCGCCGAGCACCAGACACCGCACGCACTGACCGAACTGGCCCTGACCGCCCGCAGCGCGTCGCCGGAGCGGATCGCCGCCGGTACCGCGATCGACGCGGGCGGGCTGTTGCCCGACACCGCCCCGATCAACAGCTGGACCCAGCGGGTGCACGAGGTCGACGCCTTGGAGCTGCTCGAGGTGCAGCTGTGCAACCAAACCGCGCCGTTCATCCTGGTGAGCCGGCTTCGGCCCGCCATGGCGGCGGCTCCCGCCCGCCGTAAGTACGTGGTGAATGTGTCGGCGATGGAGGGACAGTTCAGCCGTCGCTACAAGGGTCCGGGCCACCCGCACACCAACATGGCCAAGGCAGCGCTGAACATGCTGACCCGCACCAGCGCCGGCGAGATGCTGGAGAACGATCGCATTCTGATGACCGCGGTGGACACCGGCTGGATCACCGATGAGCGCCCGCATCCCACCAAGCTGCGCCTGGCCGAGGAGGGCTTCCACGCCCCGCTGGATCTGGTCGACGGCGCCGCCCGGGTCTACGACCCGATCGTGCGCGGGGAAGCCGGCGAAGATCTGTACGGGTGCTTCCTCAAGGATTACGCGCCGAGTAATTGGTAGCCGGTCAGTACAGCGGCCCGCCGCCGAACAGTTCGCGGTGCGAGTCCGGCTGGTTTCCCTCGAGGTCGGTGATGCCGTAGTCGAGCGCGGTCTCGGCGGTGATCAGGGTGTGGCCGCTGCGGGCGGCTAGGTCGGGGTCATTGGCCAGGGCGGCGACGACGCGGCCGATGAACTCCGGGGTTTCGGCGTTGGCCAGCGGGAAGCCTTGGAAGTTGTCCAGGCCACGGGCCATAAAGCCCTGCATGACTTCGTTTTTCACCAGTCCGGGCCACAGCGATACCGCGCTCACCCCGGTTCCGGTCAGTTCGACGGCCATGTCGGCGGCCATCTTGTCCAGCCCGGCCTTGGACATGCCGTAGAGCACCGAGTGCAGGTGCCCGCGGGTTCCGAACGAGGAGATGTTGGCGATCAGGCCGGCACCGCGCGGGACCATCAGCTGCGCGGCGTGCACCGAGGCGACGTAGTGGGCGCGCAGGCCCACCCCGATCAGGGTGTCCCAGTCCGATAGGGGGCGCTGCCAGAACTTCTCGGCGAATCCACCGAACCCCTTGGGTGCCGCCCAGACGTTGTTGACCAGCAGATCCAGCCGGCCGTTCTGCTCGTCGGCGATGCGGGCGAACAGCGCGGCGATCTGGTCGTCGTCGCGGTGGTCGCACTGCACGGCGATGCCGCGCCCGCCGCGTTCGGTGATGCTTTGGGCGGTCTCGTCCAGCGGGCCCTGATGCCGCGCGGTGACGTAGACGGTCCAGCCGTGCGAGCCGAGCGCCAACGCGATGCCCTTGCCGACGCTGCGGCTGGCGCCGGTGACCAAGGCGATGCGGGTGGTCATCTCTAGGCCTCCACAATCGTGTCGTCGCCGAGCGGTCGGGTGATCACCCAGAGCTGGCGGAAGTGGCTGCGGGCCATTTTCCAGGCGCCGTCCTCGATCACGTAGTCGTCGTCGTATTCGCCGGTGAGCAGGCGTTCGGTGCGCTCAATCATGTTGAGCTGGCGGAATTTCAGCGTCCATCGTCCGGTGGCTGTGCCGGGGCCGGTGATGGTGATGTCGGGGTGCATGCCGTGGTGCATGTCCAGGATCGCCGGTTTGCCGTCCACCTTGTGCAGCGCGATCCGGGTGAAGACCTCTGCGATCTGGTCGGCGTCGTCGAACCCGCCCAGCGGTCCGTAGTGGATGTCGGCACCGCGGGCGATGAAGCAGGCCCGGAAGGTCTCGGGGTCTTTGGCGTCGCAGGCCCGGAAGTAGCGGTGCTTGAGGGCTTTGATCGCCTCGATCTGTTCGAGCGCGGTCAGCCGCTCCTCGGGTGTCATCGCTCGACGATAGTTGTCGGCGCCTCACACCACGGCGGGGCATCGGATATATGCCGGCGGCCTATGGCTGCCGGTAGGTCACGCGCGGGAAAGCGTGCCCATCTCGTGAATCAGCAGATTTGGCCGGCGAAGAAGGCGGCCGACACCAGGCCCACACACAACGCCAGGGTGGCGTGACCCATCATGCCGGCGCCGACGGTCGCGGTGGCAGCGGTGGCAGCCAAGCCGCTCAGAAAAGTGGTCATCGCCCTATCTCCTGTGGTGTGCATCACATCTACGATTCCAACGTGGTCTACACCACATCATATCTCTAAGGAAAATGCCAGTCCCGTCAAACTCGCCGCCGCTACGGCCAGCTTCCGTATCGGCACGAGGGAACGCCACGGCGATGCGGCCGCGTGCCAGATCTCTGCCACGCCCAGCGCGGAATATCGGTATCAAGAGCTGCGGTAAACCGGTACTAGAAGCTGCGTAATATCGGGAATCAGCGCCCGATAACTGGTACTCTCCCGGCATGACCACGCCGTATGTACCCCGGATGGTCGATTCAATGATCGCCGAGCTGCTGGCCGGCTTTCCCGCTGTGCTGGTGGTGGGACCACGAGCATGCGGGAAGACGACAACGGCAGCCCGACACGCTCGCACCATTGTTCGGCTCGACCGCGAAGCAGAAGCTGCGGCGGTTCGCGCTGATCCCGATGGCGCGTTGGACGTTGCACGGCCCGTGCTGCTCGACGAGTGGCAGCTGGCACCCGCGATTCTGGCCGCCGTGAAGCGGGCGGTCGACGCACGCCCGGGGTCCGGCAGTTTCCTGATCACCGGATCGGTGCGCTCCGATCTGGAGAGTTCGGGGTGGCCACTGACCGGCCGCGCGTTGCGGGTGCAAATGTATGGGATGACCGAGCGTGAGATCCATGGTGACTGCACCACGGGATCACTACTCGATCGGCTCCCGGCCCACGGCGTCGATGGTTTGCCAACCTCCGAGGAGTCACCCGTCCTCAACGAGTACATCGCGCGTGCGTTGCGGTCTGGGTTTCCCGATGCGGTGCTGGCCGCCTCGGATCGGCTTCGCCGCCAATGGCTTCGAGCCTACGTCGATCAGTTGCTCACGCGGGATGCCGAGACGGTCGAGCACGGTCGCGACCCGATACGGCTGCGCCGCTACTTCCATGCGCTGTGTTTGAACACTGCGGGTGTCGTTGCTGCCCAAACCATCTACGAAAGCGCCGGTGTAGATCGGAAGACCGCACTGGCCTACGACCGGCTGCTCACCAATCTGCTGGTGATCGAGGAAGTGCCGGCGTGGTGGACTAATCGACTCAAGCGGCTGGTGCGGACCCCGAAAAGATACGTCCTCGACCCAGGCATCGTTGCAGCGCAGCTCCGTCTTGACCTCGCGGGCGTCCGCCGCGACGGCGACCTGCTGGGACGCTTGTTGGATACCTTCGTCATGGCGCAACTGCGTGCCGACGCTGCCGTGAGCGAAACAGAACCCACCCTGTATCACCTGCGCTCCGAACAAGGTCGCCACGAGGTCGACATCGTCGTTGAGTACGCCGACGGCTCCGTGTTTGGATTCGAGATCAAGTCCAGTAGCGGGCCAAGTGCTGACGATGCCAAGCACCTGTGCTGGCTCCGCGATGAGCTAGGCGAGCGATTCCTCGGCGGTGCGGTGTTGCACTCCGGGCCTCGCCGTTATCCGCTTGCCGATCGCGTTGTCGCCGCGCCGATCTGCTCACTCTGGGGGTGATCAACGTAGACGCTTCAGGGGTGTCGCTGCTGACATCGGCAACCACTCCATGAGCGCGGCAACGCCCTCCCGCCTACAGCTCGGTAACACCCCCGGCTTCGACCCGCCACGTGCGGTCCAACCGGACGTTCTGCAACATCCGGCGGTCGTGAGTCACCAACAACAGCGCGCCGTCGTAGGTGTCCAGCGCCTGCTCAAGCTGTTCGATCGCGGGCAGATCGAGATGATTCGTCGGTTCGTCGAGGACCAGCACGTTCGTGCCGCAGGCCTGCAGCAACGCCAGGCCGGCGCGAGTGCGCTCCCCGGGCGAAAGGTCGTCGACCGCGCGCTCCACGTGGTCGGCGGTCAGCCCGAACTTCGCCAGCAGGGTTCGCACGTCGGCGGTCGACCAGTCCGGGACCCGTTGCTCGAAGCGATCGACCAGCCGGGCGGGGCCGGTGAAATCGGCGCGCGCCTGGTCGATCTCACCGATGGCGACGCTGGCGCCCAGGCTTGCGCGGCCCGCGTCAGGCTGCTGACGGCCGAGTAGCAGGCGCAGCAACGTCGACTTTCCCGCCCCGTTGGGGCCCACGATGCCGATCCGCTCGCCGGCATCCACCTGCAGCGACACCGGTCCGAGGACGTAATCGCCTTGCCGCACCACCGCATTGTCGAGCGTCGCAACCACCGAACTCGACCGTGGTGCCTCCCCGATGGTGAACTGCAGCGTCCATTCCTTACGGGGTTCGACGACCTCCTCCAGGCGGGCGATCCGGCTCTCCATCTGACGCACCTTCTGCGCCTGCTTCTCGCTGGACTCGGTGGCGGCGCGGCGGCGGATCTTGTCGTTGTCCGGGGCCTTACGTATGGCGTTACGGACGCCCTGACTGGACCATTCCCGCTGGACGCGGGCGCGCGCGACCAGGTCGGCCTTCTTCTCGGCGAACTCCTCGTACTGGTCACGGCGGTGCCGGCGGTTGATCTCGCGTTCCTCGAGATAGCTGTCGTATCCGCCGCCGAAGACGGTCGTGGTGTTCTGCGCCAGATCCAATTCCAGGACCCGAGTGACGCTGCGGGCCAGGAACTCCCGATCGTGGCTGACCAGCACCACCCCGCCACGAAGATCACGGACGAACTGCTCCAGCCGAGCCAATCCGTCCAGGTCAAGATCGTTGGTCGGCTCATCGAGCAGGACGATGTCGAACCGCGACAGCATCAGCGCGGCCAAGCCCACCCGGGCGGCTTGGCCACCCGACAAGCCGGTCATCAGCGTCGACTCGGGCTGCACCGCCTCGGAGTCCAGTCCGAGGTCGGCCAGCACTGCCGGTAGCCGGTCGTCGAGGTCCGCCGCGCCGGTGACAAGCCAATGGTCCAGCGCGATGGAGTAGGCCTCGGCCGGATCGGTATGCGCGGGAGCCAGATCCGGATCGGCCAAGGCGGCGGCCGCGGCGTCCATGGCCTGCGCCGCCTGTGCGCAGCCGGTCCGGCGAGCGATGTAGGCGGCGACGGTCTCCCCTTCGACCCGCTCGTGCTCCTGCGGCAGCCAACCGACGAACGCATCGGCCGGAGCGATGTTGACCGCACCCTCGAGCGGCTCCAGATCGCCGGCCAGGATCCGCAACAGGGTGCTCTTGCCGGCGCCGTTGGCGCCCACGACGCCGACGACGTCGCCCGGCGCCACGGTGAGGTCAACGCCCTCGAACAGGGTGCGGTGCGCGAAGCCGCCTGCGATGTTCTTGGCGACGAGTGTTGCGGTCATCGGTACATGGTCGCAGGGGTGAGGGCGGGGTACTTGGGGGATAGCGGGGCGCGGGAACGCGGTGTTCATCTACCGATACGCCGACGACCTTCTGGGCCGCGTTTCGCGCCTGCTTGGCCCGCACCAGCTTGCCAGTGGGCATCGCCCCTTCCTGCCATACTGCGTTTCGTGTCGTCCTATCGCCGGTGCCCAGACAGCGCAGCCGGCTCGACGTCGCACCGGTACCAGGACCTGCGGTGGCTGACGGGCTGATCGACCCGCTACTGCTCGGCCAGCGGGTGGTCGCGATTCTGGAGACCGGCCTGCGGACCGCGACCTACAAACTCGCCACCATCACGGCGCTGATCGAGCACTGCATCGAGCACCTCCCCGATGAGCCGGACGCACCGCTGACGGTGCCGATCCCCGACCTGGCGCACCGCGTCCTGGAGATCTACTGGCGGCAAGTGCGGCCCTTCGACGGCCACGAACTTCGTCAGTCGACACAGCCGCGCGCACGGATCCTCGCCGCCACCACAAGGTTTCGTGAGGAGTCCGGCGCCGGCCATAGCGGTTCGGCACTCGCGGTCACGATGGAACGCGCCCCGCAGCCCTACCGCGCAGCGATCGACGACATCACCCTGTGTTTGGCCCAACAACCCTTGCACCGTTTGCAGCATCTGCCCGGCGGCGCCGCCGGTGACCGGTTCCTCTACGACGACTCGTTTCTGCACGACCATATCTCCCGGGCCGCGCTGCGTGCTCACGGTGACGCCGTCGAACTCAAGCCCGGCGTCGCTTACGCCTTGGCGCGGTTGGCCGGGCTGCTCAAACCCGCACTGGAGATCATGTGGGTCGACGATGTGCGCCGGATGAACAAGTTCCTCGATGCTGACGTACCGGACGTAAGCGGCCACCTGTTCGGGCGAGGACGGATCTCGATGGCCGCAGTGCGCGAACCGTTTAAAGATGTGTTTGGAGCACGATGCTTCTACTGCGACAGTGCGTTACGGGCCGACAATCCGATCGACCATGTATTGCCGTGGTCACTGGTCGGCATCGATGGGTTGGCCAACCTGGTGTTGGCCTGCCCGCGGTGTAATGGCGACAAGCGGCACGCCTTGCCGTCGCTGCAGATCGTGGACCGGGTGCTCGGACGGGACCGCGCGGTGCTCGAGCAGATCGCCTCCGACATCAGCTGGCCGACCCAATTCGAGCGGGTGGTCGCCGCCGCGCGGGGGATCTACCGCGGCCAGGCGCCGGGGGTTCCGACGTGGGAGGGCTACCAGCAGAGCGCGCGTTTGGACATTAGCCACCCGCAGTGGTGGATTCGGGTGGGTGTTGGTGGGCTGGGCGCGGCGCATCGCGACACCGGCCCGAGGATGTAGGCAGCTGGCAACGCACTATTGCCGGCTCGATCAGATGGTTCTACCGGCGAGTGAGTGTATGGCGGTAGACCTACGCCACCGCCACGCTCGACGCCTGGAAAATTTCAGCCGGCATCTGCTGGCGTAATTGCCAGGTGATCGCCATCGGCTTCTCCCCCTCGTGCGAAACGTAGTCAGCCGGGCCAAGGAATACATAGGGCGCGGCACCGAGCGCGTTGGTTTTCGCAGCGCGCACGAACAGCAGGATATGCGAGCCGTTTTCGCGGTGGTGGATATAACGCTGCCCGGTCGGGGAGGCCACCGAGGTGGTTGATTGGGACTCCCAGTGAAATAACTGGTCACTGAGGGCAAAGTCGCGGTACATGGTAGTCGGCGAGTAGTCAGTCTCGGATTTCTTCAGCGTGATCAGGAAGGCATCGGTGTTGAGATCCCGGCGCCAAACGACACCCTCACGCATGGTGCTCGGGGTGCGGTTCTGCGACGCGTAGTCCAACGCAGCGAGAATCTCCTCGCGCGAGTAGGTGGCGTGCACCTGCAGCGGAACCTCAGCCAGCGACGGGACGAGGCGACCCATATCGTAGGTGGTGCGCCGGGCGGTATAGAAGGCCATATCAATGACCTGGCGCATCTCGTCGACAACAGGCTCTCCGACCAGGGCATCGAACCCGGTTGCGATATCAGCGAACCCGCCTCCGTTGGGGAACAGCGAGTAGAACAGCATCGCAGCTAGTCGTCGCTGGATCGGGCCGCTCAGGTCGACGGTTCCATCAAGGATGGCCTGATACGTCTGCCAGCGCAGCCGATCATCGGCGTGTGCGAGAGCACGGACTCGTTTGACCAGTTCCGTTTCGCGGGGACCGGCGTCGGCGGATAGTTTGCCGGCCTCACGGCAGAGTGTGGTCCAAGACCGGTTGTTCTTCACGACGTCGGGCAGGCTCCGGCCGTACTCGTTGAGGTAGCCCGCGAGCCGGTCATCCGGGTGTGTCCGAACTTCGGAGAGCAACGCCGACCAGCGAGGCGCAACCTGTTGTTTGATGTTGTCCAGCACCAGTTTCTGGGCGACTTGGTCGAGCACGATCTGGCTGCCAGATGGCAGGAACGGAAAGCCTTGCTCAACCTGATGCTGCAGCGCCTTGCCAGCCGTACCGGTCAGGGCGCGGAAGCGTTGGTCGAAGCGGAACTCTCGGCGCTGGTGACCGACGAAATCCAGCGCGGTCAGCACTGTCTTGCCGTGGGTAAGTCGTAGTCCGCGACCCAATTGCTGCAGGAAGACAGTAGCGCTCTCAGTAGGGCGCAAAAACAGCACGGTGTCGACCTCGGGGATGTCCAACCCCTCGTTGAACAAGTCGACGGCGAAGACGATGTTGATCTCGCGGTTGCGCAGCGCGGCAAGGGCAGCGCGACGCTCATCTGCGGATGTCTCGCCCGAGACCGCCAAGGCCGGGATCCCGGCATCGTTAAAACACTGCGCCATGTAGTGGGCGTGGTCGATACTGACACAGAATCCCAACGCGCGCATCGCTGCAACGTCTCCAACCTTGTCGCGCAGTTGCTTTAACACGATGCGCGTGCGGGCGTCATTGGCGGTGTAAACGCTGCTCAGTGCGGCGAGGTCATAGCCCCCGCGCTTCCACTGGACCGTTTCCAAGTCAGTGCCGTCGTGAATCCCGAAGTAGTGGAACGGGCAGAGCAGGTTTTGTTCCAGCGCCTCCCAGAGGCGCAGTTCAGCAGCGATGCGGCCGTCGAAAAAGGCGCGCACGTCCGCACCGTCGGCACGCTCCGGGGTGGCGGTGAGACCCAGCAACTCGATCGGCTGTACATGATCGAGCAGTCGTTGATAGGAAGCGGCTTCTGCGTGGTGAAATTCGTCGACCACGACGACGTCGAAGTGATCGGGATCGATGCCAGCCAACCGGCTCGCCGCCAACGATTGGATGCTGGCGAACACATGCCGCCACTTGGTCGGCTGCTGGCCGTCGACGAGGAGTTCGCCGAAGGTGGCGTCGGTGAGGACCTCGCGGTACATGCGTTGTGCCTGCCCGAGGATTTCCTTGCGGTGAGCTACGAACAGCAGGGTGAGGTCGCGACTGTGGATGTCGCGAGCCAGCCGGCGGTAGTCCAGCGCGGCCATCACGGTCTTGCCAGTTCCGGTAGCGGCCACGATCAGGTTGCGGTGCCGATCGTGCAGGGTGCGTTCAGCATCGAGTTGTTCCAGCATCTCGGCTTGAAAAGGTTTCGGTCGCACTTCCAGACCGGACAAGGTAACCGCCAGCGAATCGCGCTTGGGCTCCCCGGATGCGGTCTGCAGGGCTTGGCGGAGCCGTTCGCCGTCTTGGCCGGGCCGGTACGGCTCGAAATCACGGTTTTCCCAGTAGGAGTCGAAGGTGGCCCGAAATTTCTCCAACAGGTGCGGGGTGCCGATTGCCGAGAGGCGCACGTTCCATTCGAGCCCGTCTACCAGGGCGGCGTGCGACAGGTTGCTGGAGCCGACATAGGCGGTGTGGAAGCCGGTGTTGCGCCGCATCAACCACGCCTTGGCGTGCAGGCGGGTGATGGCGGTGTCGTAGTTGACCCGGACCTCGGCGCCGAACTCGGTCACCAGCGCGTCCAGGGCGCGGGCGTCGGTAGCGCCGAGATAGGTGGTGGTGATGACGCGCAGCGGGATGTTCCGCTCGCGCAGCTCCGTCAGTTCCTTCTCCAGTAGGCGCAGGCCCTGCCATTTGACGAAGGCGCACAGCAGATCCACCTGGTCGGCACTGGCCAGCTCAGCGCGCAGCTCGGCAGCCAGGGTCGGCTCACCACGGCCATTAGTCATTAGCGCGGCGTCGGAGAACGGGGTGGCTGGACGTGGGAGTCTGGTGGCGCTCAGCGCCGTTGCCCGTCGAACTTCGTCGAGGCGAATGATCTTGCTTGGCTCGCCCGCATGGAGTGCGGCACCGTCGGTGTAGGTGTCGGGTAGTACGTCCAGGATGCGGTGGGTCAGGGCCACGCGGTCTTCGACGGTGCGCGCCGCGTGCAGGGACCGTTCGATGATAGGCGCGAGGTAGCGGGCGATAGTCAATGAGTGCTCGGCTTCGTCGACGGTGCCAAAATCGCCGAGCAGGTCGGTGCGGCGCGCGAGCTGCGCCGTCAACTGCTCGGTGAGCAGGGATTCGTAGACGCCGGTGTCCATGCGACGGAGATTAGCGGCCACGACCGACTACGGTGGTCCACTACTCCGACCCCGCGTAGCGCGTTGCACACTACGTCGCCCGCCGCTTCAGCGCTGTGTTCATACGTGACCGCAACTGCGGCAGGCCCGGACGGAATCCGGCGTCGGGATGATCAGCGATCGGTCAGGGCTCGGCGTAGAGGGCCGATGACGCCGTTCACAACGTCCCCTTGTTCGCCCTCCGCGTAACCGCCCCACCCGCACACTCCCCCACCCTCGGTACCCTCGCCTAAATGGCCGCCTTCCGACGACCCCCGCCCAAAACCCTGCTCAAGCGCCTGTCCATCGCGGCCGGCGTACTCACAGTCCTGGCGGGCATGGTCTGGGTCAGCCGTGCTCAGCCAGTGCAGCAGCTCATCCCGCAGCCGCCGGCCGAGGCGATCGGTCCCGGGGTCGGCATCAATGTGTCCTCTACCGGCAGCTCCGAGGCCACCAGCTGCACCGCGGGTTTCCTGGTACGCAGCAAGGACGGCCGGCCGGGACTGCTGTCGGCGGGGCACTGCAACAAGCCGGGAGGCTCCGGCACGGTGTCCATCCACAACGGTGCCCTCTACCCCACCGTCGGCGCCTTCACCGAGAGCGTCTACGACGGCAAGGATGGCAACAACATCGGCCTGATCACCTTGGACGACCCCGACAAGTTCCCGTTGACCTCCGAGGTCGATGGGCATCCGGTGAGCGGCGTGGCCGAGCGCGTCGACATCGGCGACACACTCTGTCATTTAGGAGTCCGCAGCGGCGAGCCGATGTGCGGTTCGGTATCTGCCAGCGAAAAGGGCAAGGTCAGGTTCAGCGCGACTACCACCTGCGGCGACGCCGGTGGCCCCGCCTACCGGATGCGCCCGGACGGCACCGCCGAAGCGGTCGGCATCCTCACCGTGGATTCCGACGGTGAGGATCCCGAGGCGGCCTGCGACAACCCGCAAGAGTCCTCCGTCGCGCAGCTGATCAAGCCGTGGCTGCAGGCCTGGCAGCTGACGCTGGTCACCACCACCTAAAAGCCTCTACCGCGGCCGTCCCGCACGCGCGACACTGAACCAGACGGGACGCTGCGCCGTGTCACTTCCGGGAGGCTGGTGCATGGGTAGAGGAAAACCAGCGGAAGATCGATTCGCGACCGCGGGCACACCACGGCCGGACACGTCTGCGCGTACCGGCAGGGCCTGAGCCGCCATGACCACCGACGACCAGGCCCGGCTCCGCTTCGACAGCGCTTCAAGTGCCCTGCACCGCGACCTCACGCCGAATCGAGCCACGGTCGCCGCCGCGCTGGCGCGGCTCTCCGTTGAACACCGGGCTTTGCTACGTCGTGCCTATTACTACGGATGGAGCACCGAGCAGATCGCGGTCGATCTGGAGATCGCGGAAGGCAGCGTGAAGACCCAACTGCACTACGCGCTACGGGCACTGCAACAGACACTGCGAATCATGGGAACGGTGCAATGACGTTTGACCACGAGTACGGCATGTGGGATGCCGCCTACGTGCTGGGGTCACTCTCGGATTCCGACTATCGCGAGTACGAGACGCACCTCGACGAGTGTCCGCTATGCCAGGACTCCGTCACCGAACTGTCCGAGATGCCGGCGGTGCTGTCGCTGCTGGATCAAGAGGACTTCACCGAACCCGACCTGGAATCCACCGACGTGACAGCAGCCATCGACAGCGAACTCAGCAGAAGTCTCGCGGCGGCCGGCGTCGTCCATCGGGCCAACGGAGCGCAAGACCACCGCAAGTCCCACGCAGCGGTAGCGGTCATTCAGCCGCCCGAGACGGTCTTCGGAGTCTTTCGCCCCGGCAACTACGCTCCGGTCCCCGACGAGCTCACCGCCTTCGATCTGCCCGTCGACGGCTACATCCCGCCCGAACTCAACGGCTGGTACCTACGCAACGGGCCCAACCCCCGCGAAGCGGGCGGTCATTGGTGCACCGGCGACGGCATGGTGCACGGGGTTCGGCTGGAGAACGGCCGAGCGGCCTGGTATCGCAACCGCTGGGTGCGCACCGAGAGCTTCGATCGCCCCCTGCCGCTGTTCAACCCGGACGGCAGCCGCAATCTGCACTCCAGCGCGGCCAACACCCACGTGATCCGGCACGCCGGCAAGACCCTGGCGCTGATGGACACCGCATTGCCCTATGAGCTCACCCCCGATCTGGACACGCTGGGTGCCTACGACTTCGCCGGCAAGCTGATCGATTCCATGGCGCCGCATCCCAAGGTCTGTCCCGTCACCGGCGAGTTGCATTTCTTCGGATACGGCGACCTCAGCCACCCGCACATCAACTACTACCGCGCCGGCGCCGACGGCGCCGTCCAGGTTCGCCGTCCGATCGATGTTCCCGGTCTGACGTTGATGCACGACTTCGCCCTGACCGCACAACATGTGGTGTTCCTGGACCTGCCGTTGGTGTTCAATCCGCAGGTTGCGCTCACCCGGCCCATCGAGCGCGACCTGCCGTACCGGTGGGACGACGACTACGGCGCCCGCCTGGGCGTGCTGCGCCGCGATGACCCCTTCGGCCCGGTTCGGTGGTTCGACATCAACCCGTGTTACGTCTTCCACGTCGCCAACGCGTTCGATGTGGCGTCGGCCCAGGGCGACGCGATCGTCATGCAGGTGGTTCGCTACCCGGAAATCTGGCGCGGCAACAGTGATTTTGAGACCGACGCCGCACTGTGGCGCTGGACGATCGACTTGAACACGGGCGTCGTGCAGGAGGTTCAGCTCGACGACCGTGACATCGAGTTCCCCCGCGTCGACGACCGGCGCGTCGGCGCACAGGCCCGCTACGCCGTCGCCGTCGGCACAGACGGACTGGTCCGCTACGACCTGGCCCGCGACAGCGCCGAAGTCCACCGGTTCGGCGTCAACGGCATGGCAGGCGCACCGGATGAGGCGGTGTTCGCTCCAGCACCGGGGTACACGGACGAATCGGCCGGCTGGTATCTGACCTACGTCTACAGCCCCGTCCGCAAGTGCAGCGAACTGGTGATCCTGAGCGCGTCGGAGTTCGACGCCGAACCGGTGGCCCGGGTGCGGCTTCCGCGGCGCGTTCCGCACGGTTTTCACGGGAGCTGGATCCCTGATCGAGCAGGAACCGTATGAACCCGACGGGCACCCACGTCGTGTCATTAGGCAGGAGGTGATCAGATTGCCTCGCATTGGCATACCGCCAGATCACGAAGCCGCGCTGATGAAGGCGCTCTATGACGAGCACGCCGCGGTGCTGTGGCGCTACGCGCTGCGCCTGACCGGTGACGCCAGCCGCGCCGAAGACGTCGTGCAGGAGACGCTGCTGCGCGCCTGGCAGCACCCGGAGGTCATCGGCGACACCGAACGGTCACCACGGGCCTGGATGTGCACCGTGGCGCGCAACATGATCATCGACGAACGGCGCAGCGCGCAGTACCGCCATGCCGTTGCCACGCCGCTCGATGACTCGACCGTGCCCGAGCAACCCACCCGCGACGAGGTGGACACCGCCCTGGACCGGATGTTGATCGCCGACGCCATGACCAACCTGTCGGCGGAGCACCGGGCGGTGATCGAACGGTCCTACTACCGTGGCTGGAGCACGGGCCAGACTGCCGCGGACCTCGGGATCGCCGAGGGAACGGTGAAATCACGCCTGCACTACGCGGTGCGGGCTCTGCGACTCGCCCTGCAGGAGATGGGGGTGACACGATGACGTCGCCGCGAGAGTTCGGCTCGGCCTGCGGGTCGGTCGAGACTGAACACCCTTACGCAATGTGGGATGCCGCCTACGTGCTCGGTTCGCTGTCTGCGGCCGACCGCCGGGAATTCGAGGGGCATCTGGCCGGCTGTCCGCAGTGCCGGGACGCCGTGACCGAGATCAGCGGCGTGCCCGCCCTGCTCTCGCAGCTCGACGGCACGTGTGTGGCTGCGATCAGCGAGTCCGACGCGATAGAGCCGCCCCCGCCGGCCTACCTGCTCCCGGCCCTGTTGACCGAGGTCCACCGGCGGCGCCGGCGTACCCGGCTGATGACGTGGACGGCATCGGCTGCGGCAGCCGCCGTACTCGGGGTCGGTGTCCTGCTCGGCATCGGCTCGGTGACCACGCCGTCCCCACATCACGATGCGGTGCCGATGGCACAGGTCGGGACGACGGCGCTCGCCTCGACGGTCGCGGTCAAGGATGAATCCTGGGGCAGCTACATCGATTTGAGTTGTGTCTGCCTGGCGCCGGTGAACGCTCACCACGACACCCTGGCGCTGGTGGTGGTCGGCCGCGATGGCAGCCAGACCCGGCTGGCGACCTGGGTCGCCGAACCCGGGCGCACCGCGACGCCGGCCGCCAGCATCTCGACACCGTCAGATCAGATCGCCTCGGTTCAGGTGGTGTCCGCAGACAACGGCCAGGTCCTGCTGGAGCGCACGCTGTAACAACCCCGGGGAATCGGCCCCGCCGTTGCCTCCTTCGAACCAATGCCCGACGGAAACCGTGTCAATGACATCGTCACGAGTTAGGTGGGCAGATGTCCAGGATCGCTTCCGTGGTCGATTTCATCGTCGCCCAGCTGGCGGCAATGGGGGTCGGTCACATCTTCGGCGTCGACGGCGCGAACATCGAAGATCTCTACGATGCGGCGTATTTCCGTCCGGACATCACGGCGGTGCTGGCCAAGCATGAGTTCTCGGCCGCCACCATGGCCGACGGCTACAGCCGAAGCGGTGCCGGGTTGGGTGTGGTCGCCGCGACGTCGGGTGGCGGCGCCCTGAACCTGATTGCCGGACTCGGGGAATCATTGGCCAGCCGAGTTCCGGTGCTGGCCCTGGTGGGCCAGGCCCCGATCGTCTTGGACGGTCGAGGCAGTTTCCAAGACACCAGTGGTCGCAACGGTGCGCTCGACGCGCAGGCTTTGTTCTCGGCGGTGTCGGTCTTCTGCGAGCGGGTGATGAACCCCGAAGACATCGTGACTGCCCTGCCCCGCGCGATCGCCGCGGCACGCGGCGGCGGGCCCGCGGTGCTGCTGCTGCCCAAGGACGTTCAGCAGGGCTTCGTGACGGCCAGTCCGTACCGCAACGGCGACGCCCAGGCCGATCCCGTCGTTATCAGCGACCCGCATCCGATCATCCACGCGCTGCGCAACGCCCATGGACCGGTCACGATCATCGCCGGCGAACAGGTGGCCCGCGACGACGCCCGCACCGACCTCGAGAACCTGCGGGCACTGTTGCGGGCTCGAGTGGTGTGCGTTCCCGACGCCAAGGACGTCTCGGGCACGTCGGGACTGGGGTCGTCGTCGACACTGGGCGTGGCCGGCATCATGGGCCACCCCGCGGTCGCCGATGCCCTGACCGGCAGTGCGGTGTGCCTGGTGGTGGGCACCCGGTTGACGATGACTGCCCGCGCCGGCCTCGAGGCGGCACTGAGCTCCATCCACACGGTCTCGATCGGTTCGGCACCGCCCTATGTTCCGTGTACGCACGTGCAGACAGCCGATCTGCGGGTTTCCCTGCGCTCGATCTGCCGAGAGCTCTCGGGAGCCGGGCGCCCCCGGTGGCTGCGGGTGCCCGAGACGGTGCCGCACACCGAATTGAGTCCCCCGCCCTACACCGGCCCCGGGGTGCGCTATCGCGACGCGATGGCCGTGCTGGACCGAGCGTTGCCGGCCGGGACCGACATCGTCGTCGATGCGGGCAACACCGGCGCTGCGGCCATCCACTACCTGCCGCCGCGGCGCGACGGGCGTTTCCTGGTCGCATTGGGGATGGGCGGCATGGGCTACAGCTTCGGGGCTGGGATCGGGATGGCCTTCGGCCGCAGCCGGCGCACCGTGGTGATCGCCGGCGACGGTGCGTTCTTCATGCACGGCATGGAGATCCACACCGCCGTGCAGTACCGGCTTCCGGTGCTGTTCGTACTGCTGAACAACAACGCGCACGCCATGTGCGTCACCCGCGAGCAGTTGTTCTACGACGGCTTCTACAGCTACAACCGCTTCACTCCCAGCCAGCTCGGTGACGGCCTGGCGTCGATGTTTCCCGGGCTCAGCGCGATCGACGTGGACGACGCCGAAACATTTCACGCGGCCGTGGCCTCGGCCTTGGACCGCGAAGGGCCCACGGTGATCAGCATCGAATGCGCCGCCGACGAGATTCCACCGTTCGCGCCGTTCCTTTCGGCCGACGCGTCGGCGAAATCCACTGCTTCAGTTAGTCATAACGGCAATGTTCCAACCGACGAGGAGGATCAATTCGATGTCGCTGCCCGCCCTCGCTGATATCAGCGTTCACGCCGGTACGCCCGGTCCCATCGACGGCTTGGTCCGGGTCGAGACCAGCCCCCGGGAGGTCGCCACCCCGATCATCATGGAGATGATGCATTCGGTCTACCCCCACGATGTGGTGTTCGGCGACTACTGCACCGTCAACGACTACATCGACTGTCCGCCGGACGAATTGTTCGACTATCTCTCCGATACGCGATGCCTGGAAGAGTGGACCTACAGCCTGCGTGGCTTCACCCCCACCGACGAGGAGGGCCTCTGGCTCGCCTACGACCGGCTGGGTTCGGAGACCAAGATCTACACCCGCACCGTCTCCAACCGGGAAGCCCTCACGGTGGACTACCACTGCGCATGGGACCAGCCCGACCACCTGTGGATGATCTACCTGATCCGAATCGTCGACGCCCAGGTCGTACTGAACAAGCCCGGATCGGTTGTGCTGTGGACCAATTGCCACCACCCGTTCTACGACCACAACCCCTATCCGGACGCTGCTCCGCCCGAGCGCCCGGTCTGGGTCGGCGACTTCTGGGACATGTTCAGTGCCGGCCACCTGCTGGAAATGAAGAACCTGAAGGCGATTGCCGAATACCGCCATCACAATGACCTGCCGGTCACCCCGTTCTGGATGCGATGAGGCGATCATGAATCAATCCAGCGAAACCGAAGTCAGCCTGATCGACGTCTCCAGCTACCTTCCCGGCGAGCCCATCGCCGCCGACTACTACACGGAGTTCGCCGAGTCCGACACGTTGCGCGACAACCTGATGTTCCGCGCGCCCCGATTCCGCCATCACGTCGGAGAAGACGAGACCGCGGCCGACATGATCGAGCGGGCGGCGCAGGGAATCATCGAGCGCCACGGTCGCGAGGTCATAGAGAACGTCGATATCTTGATCACCCACACCCAGTTGCCGGACATCCCGTTCTGCGGCGCCGGCGGCGGCGTCGCCCACCGGTTGGGGATGCGCCCGTCTACGGTGCTGGACCTGCACAACGGCGGATGCGCCGCTTTCGTGCTGGGGATCAACGTGGCCCGGCAGTTGTTGGCGGCCGGCGCGGGGCAAACCGCGTTGATCGCGATTGCGCAGAACGCCGCCGGCCAGGTCTTCGATCAGCCCGCCGTGCGCGGCAAATCGCAGGCGTCGGTTCCCGGTGACGGCGCCGCCGTCGGCTTGCTGACCCGATCAGATCAGTCCCCGATCATCGACGTCGAGTGCCGGACCTACGGCCAGTACGCCGGCGACATGACCTACAACACCGACCCGCCCCGCAAGTGGTGGCAGCCCGGTCCCGGCGCCGCCTACATCGGATTCACCGAAGACAAGATCACCAAGGTGCTCGCACGAGGGAACCGGCAGGTTCCCGAAGTCGCGCTCGCGGTCTGTCATCGCAACCGCCTGTCTCCTTCGGATATCGGACTCCTGGTCACCAATCAGCCCAACCGGGTCTTTCTGCGCAATTGGCGCGAAGCGCTCGAAGTGCCCGAATCACGACACGTCGACACCTTCGATGAGTGCGGCAACCTGTTCGGCGCCGGCATCCCGATCAATCTGGATCGGGCGATCACCGGCAACCGGGTGCAGCCGGGCCAGGTGGTGGTGATGGCCGGCTTCGCACACGCCGGCGACTTCGCCGGCGCGGCGGCCATCCGCTGGGGCGGACGACCGCAATGACCTCGGCAGCGCGAGCGGATTCGGCCACCACGCATCCTGACAACGCACTCCCGCCGGCCGTCGACCCGTATGCGTTGGCCCTCAACGAGAACCCGCTACCGCCGCTGCCAGCGGTGCATGCAGCGCTGGTTGACTTCATCGGCGCCGCCAACCGGTATCCGGAATTCCTGCCCACCCGGCTACGCCGACTGGTGGCCGAGCATGCCGGGGTGAGCGAGGAGAATGTTGCGCTGGGCCCGGGGGCGTCCGGGCTGGCCATGCGGGTGCTGCAGACGGCGGCGACTCCTGGCGAACGGATCGTATTGAGCAAGCCCACTTTTGAGGGCTATCCCGCCTTCGCCCAGATGGCCGGTCTGACCGCGGTGGACGTCCCCCTCGACGGCTATGGGCATCTCGATCTGACCGCGATGGCCCGGGCCGCCGACGATGCCCGGGTGGTGGTGTTATGCCGCCCGCACAATCCGACCGGGACCTTGGAGACCATCGCCGACGTCGAACGGCTGGTTGCCGACGTTCCTGCCGACACCATCGTGCTGCTCGACGAGGCCTACATCGAATTCGTCGCCCCGCACCAGCGCATCGACGTCCCGCGGCTCATTGCGCGCTTCCCGAATGTGATTGTGCTGCGCACCTTCTCCAAGGCCTACGGTCTGGCCGGGCTCCGAATCGGCTACGCATTGGCGGCACCGGAGCTGGCCGGCCTGCTGTGGTCGATGCAGCTGCCGTTCGGTATCAGCGCCGGCTGCACGGTGGCGGTGGCCGCCTCCTACCAGGCAGAAGCACAACTGGAGCAGCGCATCGCCCATATCGTCGCCGAACGCAGCTACCTGCGGACCCGGCTGCGCGCCTCCGGGGTGTACACCACCGATTCCCACGCGAACTTTGTGTACCTGCCGGCGGCGGGCCGGCCGTGGAGCGAGGTCTTCGCCGACAGCGGACTGCGGGTGCGGAACTATCCCGACGGAGCCGTGCGCATCACCGTCGGCTCCCGCGGCTCCACTCAGATGGTGCTGTCCGCCATCGAGTAGCGCCTCAATGCGGACACTCAGTGCGCCAGCAGATGCACCGCGCGGTCAAACACCGCCGGCAGTGCACAACAGGCGGGAACCACAGCGCGTCGGGCCGGCTGCCACGCGCTGGCCAGCACCAGACCGCGGGTGAGCAGGCGATAGCGGCGCGTGATCGAGTGCCAGGCGCGCTCATAGGACATGGGGTTGTCACCGACGATCGCCGCCACCGCGGCCTCGGCCTGTTTGACGGCCAGGCTCACGCCCTCACCGGTCAGCGCATCCTCGTAGCCGGCGGCGTCACCGACCAGCAGCACCCGCCCGGCGACGCGGCGCGAAACCAGTTGCCGCATCGGTCCGCAGCCGCGAGCAGGGCCGCGCTGAAAGTCGGCGAGGCGGGCGGCCAGGGACGGAAACCAGTCGAGCTGCGGGCGGTGCGGCGACAAGATGGCCACCCCCACCAGGCCCGGCTCCACCGGCGTCACGTAGGCCTCGCCCCACCGTGACCAGTAGACCTCGACGAACTCGGACCAGGCCGGAACCTGGTAGTGCCAGCGCAGCCCGTAGCGCCGCGGAGAGCCCGCGACACAGGAGATCCCGACGGCGCGGCGAACAACAGAGTGCAGTCCGTCGGCGGCGATCAGCCATCTGGCCCGAATGCCGCCCGCCGTGACGCCCTCAGCATCTTGGCGTACGTCGTCCACCTTCGTCGCGATCCAGTCGACGTCGTTCTGCTTGGCCTGATCGGTCATGGCGGCGTGCAACGTCGTACGCCGCACGCCGCGCCCCGGGCCGTTGCGAAAGGGCGCCTCGGCCCGGCGCTGCTCGTCGAGATAGTTGATGCCGCGCAGCGGCATACCGACCGGATCCACCCCGAGCGACTTCAACACGGCCAGCCCGCCCGGCATCAGGCCCTCCCCACAGGCCTTGTCGATCGGGCTGGCCCGGGGATCGGCAACGACTACCGAAAGTCCCTGCTGCCGAGCGCATAACGCGGCGGCGATTCCCCCCGGCCCGCCACCGACGATCAGCAGGTCGGTGTCGAAGCCGATCACCGGTACCCCAGCGCGACGTTCTCCACCCGAATCCGTTCCCGCAACACCGCCGCGTTGGCCAGGCCGAACCAGAGCGCGGTCAGCCAGGCGGTGTGGATCAACGGCAGCGCCAACCCCTCGAGTACCACTGCCACATAGTTGGGATGACGGATCCAGCGATACGGCCCGCCTTGCACCAGCGGGCTTTCCGGCAGAACGATCACCTGAGTATTCCAACGCCGGCCGAGCGTGCGCACGCACCACCAGCGCAGCACCTGACTCAAGACCGCGACCGCAAACATGGGCCAGCCCAGCCAGGGAATGAACGGTCGGTGCAGCACCCACACCTCGGCAACGCAGCTGACCAGCAGCGCCGAGTGGATGCTGACCATCACCGGATAGTGGCTGTGCCCGAATTCGACGCCGCCGTTGGCGAACGCCCACCGTGCGTTGTTTTTGGCCACCACCAATTCGATGAGCCGTTCAACGCCCACCGCCAGGACCAGTAAGTAGTACATGCCTACCACTCCAACAGTACGAGTTCGGCGGAGAAGCCCGGCCCCATCGCGATCATGAGGCCAAGGGATCCAGGCGGCGGCGGATTGGACTCGATGCCGTCAAGAATATCCAGGACCGACACCGAGGACAGGTTCCCGTGGTCACGTAACGAATTTCGGGTGGGCGTCAGCGCATCCGACCGCAGGCGAAGCACGTTCTCGACCGCATCGATGATCTTCGGGCCGGCGGCATGCACGATCCAGGTCGAGATGTCGTCGCTGACCAATCCATGATCAGCCAGGAATTCACGGACGTTGTCACCGAGGTACTTCTCCACGACAGTGGCGATCTCCACAGACAACACGATGCTGAATCCCTCGCTGCCGATCTTCCAGCCCAGGATGTCATCGGTGTCGGGATAGGTCTGGCTTCGAGTGGCCAAGAGCCTGGGCCCGCTCGCGTACCGTCGGGCGCCTGTTGCGATCACCGCGGCGGCGCCGTCACCGAACAGGCTGGCGGCAACAAGATTTGGTACTGAAAGGTCTTCGCGCTGAACCGTCAAGGAGCAGAGCTCGACCGCGATAAGGGCCGCCACGTGAGTCGGGAACGCCCGGAGGTAATCGTGGACCCGGGCCAGGCCCGCCGCGCCGGCGACACAGCCCAAGCCGAACAGGGGGACACGTTTGACGTCGGGCCGAAGCCCGACCCGCGACATCAATCGGCCTTCCAGCGAGGGTACGGCCAGGCCGGTGACCGTCGTCGAGAACACCACATCGATATCACCCGGCGCGATGTCGGCGCGATCCAGCGCCGCCAGCAGCGCCCGTTCACTCAGATCGAGTGCGATGTCTAGGTATTCGTCATTCGCCTCGGTGAAGCCACTGAGCTTGGAGTACCGCGCCAACGGCAGCGCCAGCTGACGGGTCGCGACGCCACTGTGGGCGGCGAAGCGCTGAAAGTCGGGGCCGGCGAAGTCCGACAGGGCGGCCATCACCTCACCTTGACGGTGTTGGTGAGACGGGAATTCCACGGCCACGGCGGCCACGGTCGGAGTGTTGTCCATGTCGAGGTCACGGTGCCGCCGCGGCCGTGGTTCAACGGCGCGGCGCAGCCGGCGAATATTGAACGGTTGGGCCATCCACTACGTATCTTGTCCGTAGGGGTGCCGTAGGTACCTTCGGTGGACCATTTCAGCGGAAGGTCACTACGTGCTGCACCGGATCGCCCTGCTGGCCCTCGCCGCTCCACGCCGCGTCCTAGCGCTGGCCGGGCTGGTGATGGTCGCCGCCGCGGTGTTCGGGATTCCCGTGGCCGACAGCCTGTCCGCGGGGGGATTTCAGGACCCCGGTTCGGAGTCCGCGCAGGCCACCGCGTTGCTGACCGACAAGTTCGGCCAAAGTGACCAGCAGCTGCTGATTTTGGTGAGTTCGCCCGACGGAGCCGACAGCGAGCGGGCCCGCTCGGTAGGCACCGAGATCGCCGGAGTCCTGCAGCGTTCGCCGCACGTCTTCAACGTCGCCTCGCCGTGGACGGATCCGCCGTCGGCGGCCGCCCGACTGACCAGCACCGATGGCTCCGCCGGTCTGATCGTGGCCAACCTGCGCGGCGGCGAGAACGACGCGCAGAAGTACGCCCGCACCCTGGCCGACCAGGTGACCCACGACCGGGACGGGGTGAGCGTGCGCGCCGGGGGCGGCGCGATGGTCTATGCCCAGATCAATCACCAGAATCAACATGATCTGCTGCTGATGGAGTCGATCGCGATCCCGCTGAGCTTCGCGGTGCTGGTGTGGGTTTTCGGCGGTCTGCTGGCGGCGGCGTTGCCGGTCGCGCTCGGTGGACTCGCGATCGTCGGCTCGATGGCGGTGCTGCGGCTGATCACCCTGGGCACCGATGTGTCGATCTTCGCGATGAACCTCACCACCGCCATGGGTTTGGCGCTGGCGATCGACTACACCCTGTTGATCATCAACCGCTACCGCGACGAACTGGCCGGGGGTGTTGCCCCCGATCGAGCGCTGATCCGGACGATGACCACCGCGGGTCGCACCGTGCTGTTCTCGGCGATCACCGTCGCGCTGTCGATGGCGGCCATGGTGTTGTTCCCGATGTACTTCCTCAAGTCGTTCGCCTACGCCGGAGTGGCGACGGTGACGTTCGTGGCGATCGCGGCGATCGTGGTGACCCCGGCGGCGATCGCCCTGCTGGGGCCCCGGCTCGACGCACTGAACCTGCGCCGCCCGATTCGGCGGCTGCTGCGGCGTCCTGAACCCGTCGCAAAACCGATCGAAGAGGGATTCTGGTACCGCTCAACAAGATTCGTTTCCCGCCACGCAGTGCCGATCGGTCTCGCGGTGGTCACCCTGTTGGTGGCGGTCGGAGTGCCCTTCCTCGGGGTGAAGTGGGGCTACCCCGACGACCGGGTGCTGCCGCGAAGCGCGTCGGCGCATCAGGTCGGCGACGCGCTGCGCGAGCAGTTCGCCGACGACTCCGACCGGGCGGTACCGATCGTGGTCCGTGACGCGAACGGCATCGCGCCGCAGGAGCTGGACCGCTACGCCGCCGAGCTGTCCCGGGTGCCGGAGGTGTCCTCAGTGTCGGCACCTACCGGCACCTTCGTCGGCGGCGAACGGGTGGGCGATCCCTCGGCGGCAACCGGGATCAAGGACGACACCGTGCTGCTGACCGTCGCCAGCGCCGCCCCGCTGTTTTCGCAGCGTTCCGACACCCAGCTCGACCTGCTGCATCAGGTGCCGACACCCGGTCAGCGGACGGTGCAGATGGGCGGACTGGCGCAGATCAACCGGGACAGCGTCGACGCGATCACCGACCGGCTGCCGCTGGTGTTGGGGCTGATCGCCACCATCACGTTCGCGCTGCTGTTCTTGCTGACCGGCAGCGTGGTGCTGCCGATCAAGGCGCTGATCCTCAATGTGTTGTCGTTGTGCGCCGCGTTCGGGGCGCTGGTCTGGATATTCCAGGACGGGCACCTGGGAGCGCTGGGCACGACGCCCACCGGGATGCTGGTCGCCAACGTGCCGGTGCTGCTGTTCTGCATCTCGTTCGGGCTGTCAATGGACTACGAGGTATTCCTGGTGTCCCGGATCCGGGAGTACTGGCTGGCCTCGGGGCGCACCCGCGCCGACAACGACGAGAGCGTGTCGCAGGGCTTGGCGCATACCGCTCGGGTGATCACCGCCGCGGCACTGATCATGTCGATCTCGTTCGCGGCGCTGATCGCCGCACAGGTGTCGTTCATGCGCATGCTCGGCCTCGGTCTGACGCTGGCGGTGCTGGTGGATGCCACGCTGATCCGGATGGTGTTGGTGCCGGCTTTCATGCACCTGATGGGCAGTTGGAACTGGTGGGCGCCCGCACCGCTGGCCCGGCTGGCGCGGCGATTCGAGATCAGCGAGAACGGCGGTTCAACGGGGCGCCATGCCGCGCCCCCGGGGCTCCGGAGCCCGCACGTGCCGTCGCATCATGGCGCGCATCGGGCTGCTCACGGAAGCCATCAGGCCGCGTTGTCGACGCCGGAGTGAGCACGAATTTCGCTGGCCGGCCAGGACTCTGTCGAGTTGTTCTCCGGCCTATTCGTCGAGAGCGGAACGGATTCCCGTGTGCTCGAAGTCGTCGCCCTTGAACAGCAATGGTTCACGAAGATCTGCCGCCAGGGCATACGACAAGCAGTCCCCAAAGTTCAAACAGGCCGGATGGCCGCTTCCCCTGCCGAAATCCGCGTAGGCCCGACGCGCGAGCCGCGCCTGCCGTTCGGTTACCGGTTCGATGCGAAATTCGGCTTCGTCGAGGAGTTCATCCAATGCTCTACTGATGATCGGATCACGTTGGGAGTCCAGGACAATCCCGCATTCGAGGTAGGAGGCAGCAGACAGTCGGCGTGTGGTCGCATTCGCGATGGCGTGGGCGTAGGCAGGGGCATCGTCTTCATCGCGAAGGATCGCGATGATCGCCGAGGTGTCGACGATCATGCCGGCATGCCGCGCTCGTCGTAGAGCAGTGTGCCGTGGTCCAGCCGCTTGGTCTCCGGAGTCATCCGAGCTGCGGCACGGCGCCCGATGTCGAGGAACCGCGCTGCAGCGGCGTCGGCTTGCAGGTGGGCCAGGCGCTCCCGTACCGCGACGGCGACCACCTGCGCTTGGGATTCGCCGGTGATACTGGCGATTTCTTTGACCGCATTGTGAACCGCAGGATCTTTGATGTTCAACGCCATGATTGGTACCTTTCTACCTCTCAGATGGTACCTTGGTGCTCAGCTCGCGGCCGACACTAGTCAGGTCCCGCAGAACGTGCGGTAGGCCCCGAATTCCGGCGGTGCCGGCGCGGCGTATGCCGCCAACCCATCGCGCTGCCGGTAGGGCTCGGCGATCACGTCCAGCAGCTGTTCCACCGTCGATAGGTCGCCGCGCATCGCGGAGGTCAACGCCTGCTCCACCAGGTGATTGCGCGCGATGTAGACCGGATTGATCTGGTCCATCGCGGTGACGTCGGGCTGCATGGCCCGCCAGCGCCCCAGCCAGTCGGCGAACACCACCGGAAGTGCGTCGGGGTCGCCCCGTCCGGCCCGTGCCAACTGCCGGAAGAACGAGGTGTAGTCGACGTGGTTTTCATTCATGAGCGCCAACGCCTGGTCGATCAGCGCGGCAGCTTCCACACTGCCGGCCAGCCCGAACTTCGCCAGCATCCCCGCCGACCAGAGCCCGTGATAGCGCGGCATGAACCCTTCGAGGGTTTCCACCGCCACCGACAGCGCCAGCTCCTCGGTGGCGGCAAACAGCGGCAGGATGGTTTCGGCGAATCGGGCCAGGTTCCACTGCGCGACCAGCGGCTGGTTGCCGTAGGCGTAGCGCCCGGCATGGTCGATTGAGCTGAACACCGTCGCCGGGTCGTAGGCCTCCATGAATGCGCACGGCCCGTAGTCGATGGTCTCCCCGGAGATCGTCATGTTGTCGGTGTTCATCACGCCGTGCACGAAGCCGACCAGCATCCAGCGTGCGATCAGCGACGCCTGGGCTTCGACGACCGCTTGAAACAGTGCGAGGTAAGGGTTCTCGGCCTGTGCGGCATCGGGATAATGCCGGGCGATCGCGTAATCGGCCAACCGGCGCAGCAACCCCAGGTCACCGGTGGCCCGGGCCTGCTGGGCGACCAGCTGGAAGCTGCCGACCCGCAGGTGGCTGGCGGCAACGCGGGTCAGTACCGCCCCGGGCACCGGCGCCTCACGTTGCACCTGGGCTCCGGTGGCCACCACGGCCAGCGAGCGGGTGGTGGGGATCCCCAGCGCGTACATGGCTTCGCTGATGACGTATTCGCGCAGCATCGGGCCGACGACGGCCAAACCGTCGCCGCCGCGGGCGAAGGGAGTCGGCCCGGAACCCTTGAGGTGGATGTCGTGTCGATGGTCGCCGGCGAGTTCGCCGAGTAGCAGTGCGCGCCCGTCGCCGAGCAGTGGCACGTAGTTGCCGAATTGGTGTCCGGCATAGGCCTGGGCCACCGGGGTAGCGCCGTCGGGAACGTTGGTCCCGGTCAACAGCTTTAGGCCCTCGGCGCTTTTCAGCCAGGCCGGATCCAGGCCCAGTTCGGCGGCCAGCTTCTCGTTGAGCACCAGCAGCTTCGGCTCCGGTGGAGTGGCGGCCTGCCAGGGCTGGGCGAGTTCGGGGAACTCGCGGGCAAAGTCGGCGGTCAATATCGGGGACGCCATCTGGCCAGCCTACGCACCCGCTACCGTTGCCACGGTGACGGAACGGGGCCGCTGGGAGACGCTGAAGACGGCGGCGTGGCGGATCGGGACCGCCGTCGTCGTCGCCGCGATCTTCATCGGCCTGTACCAGGTGAACCGCACCCACCCGGCGCACCCGGTGATCCCGGTCCCGATGGCGCGTGCGATCGGGCCGGGCATCGGCATCAACGTCTCCCCCGGCGGCGACGAACGCGCGGTCAGCTGCACCACCGGGTTCCTGGTGCACACCCGCGACGGCCGATCCGGGCTGCTGGTGGCCGGGCACTGCAACCCGGGCGGCGGGCCCGGGCAGGCGGTGATCCGCCACGGCGGCGCCTTCGCCTACCGCACCATCGGCACCTTCACCGAGACCGTCAGCGACGGCAGCAACTGGGATGACTACGACATCGGGCTGATCACCCTGGACGATCCGGGCAAGATTCCCTTGACTTCGCTGATCGATGGGCATCCGGTGATCGGGGTAGCCGAATATGTATCGGTCGGTGATGTGCTGTGTCACTACGGAATCCGCAGCGGCGGGCCGGTGTGCGGGCCGGTGGTGGCCAGCGAGGCGAACAAGGTCCGGTTTGAAGCCGGCGGTACCTGCGGCGACTCCGGCGGGCCTGTCTACCGACTGCGCGACGACGGCGCCGCCGAGGCGGTCGGCATCTATATCGCGGTGTCCGACGGCACCTATTCCGAGCCCAAGTGCGAAGATCCGCACCCTTTCTCGATCGCCCAGACCATCACGCCATGGCTGTCGGCCTGGGACCTGACATTGGACACCACCACCGGCCGCTGATACGGCCAGTGGTGGTGGCCGTCACACAATGCCCGTAACCTGGTGAAACAAGGTCCAGGAGGGCAGGGCGATGAGCGTGTCAGAGCAATCTTCGACCCGGACGCGGCTGTTCGCCCGCGTTATCGGTCCGTTCCTGGTCATCGTCACTGTGGCGGCCCTATCTCGTATCCCGCAGGTGTGGGCGCAGGCCTCGGACTTCGGACCCGATCCGTTGTTGCTCTGGGAGGCTGGGGCGTTCACCCTGCTGGCCGGATTGGTGGTGGTGGCCCTGCACCCGCTTTGGCGCGGCGCAGCGGCCATCTGCGTCTCGGTGACGGGCTGGATCACCCTATTCAAGGGGCTTGCGTTGACGGTGTTTCCCTACGCCGGTTTATCGAGCGTGAACATCGCGATGCGCGCCGAGGGTTGGGCGCGCGCCGCCTACGTCCTGTTCGCGCTGGTCGGACTGTACCTGACCTACGTGGGATGGGCGCCGCTGCGGAATCGGCCGGATCTGCGCTCGGCGGCGTGATCGGCGAACGCGACTTCTATCCCGTTTCTGCCGCGGCGCGAATCCCGCGCAACAAGTGGTTCGTCGCAACGACGTGCATCCGTGTCCCGATGACCAGGGCGCGATAGATGCCACCGTGTAGTCCGGGGAAGGCCCCGTAACTGTGGGCGTGCACGCGCGTCGCGCCTGCCTGGTCGTCGGTGAGCTCGAACACCAGCCGGTAGCGCGAAAAGCGATGCTGTCCGACCAATCCGATCCGTTGCGGTTCAACGCTTTCAGCCACTTCGAAGCCGGCGCGGGGCTGCAGGCCAAGCGGCGCGAGCATCCGATTGCGTTCGTTGTCACGCAACATGGCCTCGACGTAGCGTTGCAGGGCGCTCCAAACCCGATTGCGGGGCGCGTCGATCCGCAGCGTGTGCTCGTCGATGTAGGGCAGGTCGATGGTCATGGGATCACCTTGTCTGCTTTGGGGTGGCTTTCTGGAAGTCGTCGGACGCCAGGCAGCGGGCCTGTTCGGTGACTGCGGCTCGTAGGCTGGCGGCGTCGTCGAGGGTTCGGCCGGCCTCGATGGCACGCCGCGCCCCACGGACCGCGATCGGCGGTTGACTCGCGAGACGTTGAGCGAATTCACCGGCCGCGGAATCGAGTTCGTCGTCGCCGACCACACGGTTGGCCAGTCCGATGCGCAGCGCCTCGGCGGCATCGATGACCTCGCCGAACAGGATCAGCTCGCGTGCTCTCCCCTCCCCGATGAGTCGTGGGAGTCGAAACGTGGCACCCATGTCGGGCAACAGGCCGTAGCGGGTTTCGGTCAAACCGACCCGGGCATCGTGGGCGAAGATGCGGAAGTCGCAGGCCAGTGCCAGCTGTAGGCCCGCCCCGTAGGCGTGCCCCCGGACCGCTGCGACGCTGGGACAGCCGAGCCGGGGAATCCACTCGAAGGCCCCCGCCACCCGGAGCCCGAGCTCCACAGTCTCGTCATCGAGGGGTCGATCGGCGAATGCGGTCAACGTCCCGGCCATGTCTTCGACCAGGTCGATGCCCGCAGAGAAGGACGGGCCGTCGCCGGTCACGATCAGACAGCGAAGGGTCTCGTCGGACAGCAATTGCCTGCCGAGGTGGTTCAATTCCGCGCGCATTGCCGGGTTGATCGCGTTGCGCTTCTCGGGTCGCGACAACGTCAGGGCTCCGACGTGTTCGCTGCGGTCATAGCGAATGGTCTGGTACCTGCTCATGTCATGTAGACGATTCCGCGTGGGCGAGTGTGACACCAGCGAACTGTCACATTCGCCGGCCTCCTTCCGTCCTAGCAGATGAACACCGAAAACAGGAAGGACCGAGATCATGAACATCGCACTGTGGACAGCCCAATTCGCGCTGGCCGCGATATTCGCCGCCTCCGGTGGCGCCAAACTCACCATGACGCGCCAGCGGCTGCTGGACACCGGCCAGACCGGGGTGGCGATGTTTCCCATGCCGGTGGTGCGTTTCACCGCGGCGATGGAACTTCTGGCGGCCCTGGGGCTGGTAGCGCCCGGCCTCACGGGAATGGGTCAGGCGCTGACACCGCTGGCCGCCGCGGGGTTGTGCGTCGTTATGGTCGGGGCGGCCTGGGCGCATTCCCGACTGCAGGAGCCCAAGAGCGTGGCGCTGAACGCGGTGCTGTTCGCTGTGGCGGCGTTCGTGGTGCTCGGCCGGTTGCTCTGATGCAGGCGGCTCCTCAGAACGTGTCGACGAACCGCCGGGGTGGCACGTCTTGGCCGAACCCGGCTGACGCCGCCAGCGTTGCGACGATCAGACCGCGAGTCTCGGCGGGGTCGATGACATCGTCGATTTCGAAAAGCGTTGCGGCGTTGAGCGCTTTGGCGTGTTCTTCGGCGGCAGCGGTGGCTTGGCGGACGCGTTCTTCGCGCTCGTCGTCATCGGCGATGGCGTCGAGTTCCTTGCGCAGCCCCAAACGCACCGCGCCTTCCAGCCCCATCGGGCCCAGATGCGCGCCCGGCCAGGCGACCGTCAGCACCGGCTGGTGCAGGCTGCCGCCGAGCATGGCTTGCGCGCCCAGCCCATAGCCACGGCGCAGGATCACCCCGATCAGCGGCACCCGCAGCGCCGCGCCGGCCACCAGCAGCCGAGATGCCCTCCGTACCAGTGCTTCTGCTTCGGCGGCGGGCCCGACCATGTAGCCGGGGCAGTCGACCAGCGACACGATGGGCAGTCCGAAGGCGTCGCACAACTGCAGGAAACGTGCGGCTTTGTCGGAGGCGGCGGCGGTGATGGCTCCGGCCATCACCATGGTGTTGTTGCCGATGATCCCGACCGGGCGGCCGTCGATACGAGCCAGTGCGGTGACCATCTCGGGCGCGAACTTCTCCCGCAGGAAAGTCACCGACTCGACGTCGGCGAGGGTCTCGATGATCGGCTTGAGCGGATAGGCCCGCCGTGCCCGCTCGGGAGTCATGGTGCGCAAGGCGGTCTGGTCTGCCGCCGAGCCGGGGGCGGTAGCGCCCTGGAAGTAGCCCAGGACTTGTTTGGTCACCGCGACGGCTTCGGCTTCGTCGGCCACCACAACGTCGACGACGCCGTTGGGTGCCTGCACGGACAACGGGCCCACGTCATCGGGTGCGACGTGGCCCAATCCGCCGCCGGCGATCATCGCCGGGCCCGCCATGCCGATCGACGTGTCGGCGGTCGCGATGATCAGATCCGAAACGCCTGCGATCACAGCGTTGCCGGCAAAGCAGCGGCCCTTGACCACCGCGATACGCGGCACCAGCCCGGACAGCTTGGCCCACAAGGCGAATGCCGGCACACCCAGTGACGACACCGTCGGATAGTCGGTGTCACCGGGCCGGCCACCGCCGCCCTCGGCAAAGAAGACCGTGGGCAGGCGCATCCGTTCGATCAGCTCGAACAGACGGTCCTTCTTGAAGTGGCCGATCGCGCCCTGCGTGCCCGCCAATACGGTGTAGTCGTAGGACAACACGGCGCAGGCGCCACGTTCGGGTCCGAACAGCGCGCCGTTGATCGTGGCGGTTCCCCCCAGCAGGCCATCGCCGGGGGTGTTGGCAATGAGATCGTCGACGTCGCGGCGGGCACGTTGGGCCGCGATCGCGAATCGCCCGTATTCCACAAAGGTCCCGGGGTCGACCAGGTCGGCGATGTTCTCGCGGGCCGTACGGGCCCCGGCGTCGTGTCGGCGTTGCACCGCGTGCGGTCGGGCCGCGTCCTCGGTCAGTGCGCGACGGCGCAGCAGCTCAAGGTGATCGTCACGCAGCGGAGCGTCGGGCATGTGGGATTCCTTCGCCGGGGTGTTGACCTAGAACAACATCATGGGCGACGCGCGATCCACAAGCCTCGGGCTGGGTCGCGTGCGACGCGGCGGGACCATGTGGGGTGATGCCCGCCTCTGCGCGACAATCCCGGTCGCGGGCCTGACATAACGTCGGTTGTCGCTGCAAGGCGGGCGACTCCCCTAATCCTTCCCGCCGCCCGCCGCTCCCTACGCTGAACGAATGGCGAACGAGGAACAGCAGCAGGCCTGGGCGGCCCAGGGCATCGACTGGGTGGACAACGCGGCGACCTTCGAGGCGGTGCTGGCACCATTCGCCGACGCGGTCATGGAGGCGGCCGACATCACCGCAGGTCAGCGGGTGCTCGACATCGGCTGCGGCTCCGGCACATTGCTGCAGCGCACCGCCGACCTGGGCGCCATTCCATTCGGCGTGGACATCTCCGAGCCGATGACGGACGCGGCGCGCCGGCGGGTTCCCGAGGCCACGGTGATCCTCGGGGACGCCCAGACCATGGACCTGCACCGGGCTGCGGGTGGGGCATCGTTTCATCGGGTCATCTCGCGGTTCGGAGTGATGTTCTTCGACGATCCGGTGGCGGCGTTCACCAACATCCGCACCGCCACTGCCCCGGGCTCCCGGCTGGCGTTCGTGTGCTGGCGCGAAGGCGACAATCCGATGTTCACCGCGGGCACCGATGTGCTTGCCGCCAAGCTGGAGTCACCTCCTGCCGCGCTGGATCCCACGGCGCCGGGTCCGCTGGCATTCGGCAATCCCGAGCGGGTGCGAGCAATCCTGACCAACGCCGGCTGGAATGACATTGCGTTGGAAGCCTTCGACGGGGTCTGCAATTTCGGGATCGACGGTAGTGACGGCGTCGAGGAACGACTGGCGTTGATCCTGGCAAACCGCACCGGGCAGCAGGCCCGCGCCGAACTGGAAGCCAGGCTGGGTGCCGATGGCTGGGCCGGGGCGGTCGAGGAACTGCGTGACGAGCTGCGCCGCCAACGGGTCGACGGTGTGGTGCAGTTCCCGGGCCGCACCTGGGTGGTCACCGCGATAGCGTGATCGGGACCGCTCCGATCACCGGTAAGGACTCCCGTGACAGCACACCCCTTCGACCGTGCCATGCAGCTCGAGACCGTCGACGCCGGCACTTTTCGTGGCGTGACCCACCCGGAGTGGGCCAACATGGTCGGGCCATTCGGCGGGATCACCGCGGCGGTGTTGCTGCGCGCCGTCGAATCTCACCCCGAGCGCATCGGTGACCCGCTGGCGCTGACTGTCAACTTCGCCGCACCGATCGCCGATGGCGAGTTCGACATCTCGCTGCGCCCCGCCCGGACCAACCGCAGCAACCAGCACTGGGTGCTCGAGCTGCGCCAGGGCGACGAGGTCAAGACCACCGCCACCGCACTGTTCGGCCTGCATCGCGACACCTGGGCCGACGACGAGTCCCACCCGCCGAGTGCGCCCGCTCCCGAGGACGTCGCCCCCGGCGCGTTCGTCGATGCCATCGTCTGGGCCAAGCGCTACGACATGCGCTTCACCGACGGCCCGGTGCCCCTCAAGACGGTCGAGCCCAGCACTTCGTCGACCACCACGTTGTGGGTGCGCGACGCCGAGGATCGGCCGCTGGACTTCGCGGCGTTGGCGTGCCTGTCGGACGTGTTCTTTCCTCGGGTGTTTTTGCGCAGCGGCCGTTTCCTGCCGGCCGGCACCATCTCGCTGACCACCTATTTTCACGCCGACCAAGGCGAAATCGATACGCTTGGAAGCGATTTCCTGCTGGCCAGCGCGCACGCCAATCGTTTCTCGCGCGGCTACTTCGATCAGAGTGCGCACCTGTGGTCGCGGGCGGGCCAGCTGCTGGCCAGCACACATCAGCTGGTGTATTTCAAGGACTGACGCTCACGACTCGACCTCGGGTGAATACCGGGATCATCGTCACTGAACTAGCGTCGCCGGTATGCCCGAGGAACTCGGCGCCCATGCCGATGCCGCGCGAGCACGCGAGGATGTCCTGGCGCGGCGACTGCGGCAGTCCGTACAGGCCGACCGGGCCTTCCTGGCGACGGTGCGCGGTGCCACGCAGGTAGCCCTGCAGGGACACCGGCGTCTCGACAGCATCGAGGCCGAGATCCGCGAGGCGTTGGCCCACCATCGCGCACTCGCGTTGGACACTCCCGCCGGAGCCCGGCAGTTCCAGCGGTTCTTGACCGCCAAGACCCATGACATTCACCAGGTGATCGCCGACACCGCCGCTGACAGTCAGGCCCGCGCGCAGTCGGTGCGCACCTTGAATGGCGGCTACTCGGTCGAGCACCGGCCGACCATCCAGGCTGTAGACCACTCCTTCAAACGAGGCCCGGCCACCGATGAGGAACGCCGGCTCAACCAGATCGACGCCTTCCGGGAGGTCTTCGGGCGAGACCCGGTATCAGCCTCCGACTGGGCTACTGCGGCGGCCTTGGACCCGAGCACCTACGACTCCAAGTTCCAGGGGGTGAACTCCGAGGTTCGGGTGGCCCGGATCGATCCGGTGCCGGGGCAAGGAGTTGTGCGTGCATCGCAATGGATCCCACAGCGAGATGTCAAGAGCGGTTTACTTTCTCGCGATTTTGGGAACGATCGTGGACCTAATGCGCACTTTGATCCCGAGGACACAAAGGTCACCACCTACATCGACTACGAGAACGGAATCGTGGTGATGCGACAGAACCCGTCGGTTGAACTCAACGGCAGTGGCGGCCCTGGAAAAGTGGCAGTCGGCGTCCCCCAGGGCAGCATCGCGCAAGCCGCTGACGGGTCGGTGCGCATCAAATACGACGCCGGGAACCCGCTGGTGCCCGGCTTCACAACGGATGCGCACGGCCCACTGCGCGACAATCGGCTCAGCGTCAACGGCGATCTGGTGTTCACTCCGGGACACGACGGCGTCTATATCGACGGAACACGGACCAATTACCCGTCGCTGGAGGTCTACCAGGATCTGCCGAGCGGCGGCACCCGCACGGTGTTGATCGATCCGGCACACTCCGGCAACACTTGGTTGGGCCCGGTCACCAATCTGCCGATCCACCACGAGATCGGCGTCGGCAGTTCGCGCTTCGCCGCGTTCGACGATGCGACGGCCCGCGAATTCGGGCCTGTCTATGCTCCGCCTTTCGTCTCGTCGAGACCAATCAGCTAAGCACCGTTGAAGGAGCCGTCATGACCACCCCTGACCCGGCAGCTCGCTACGGACCGCGCGGCTTCCTGGCCGCGTTGGCGACCATCGCGATCGTTGAGACTGCGACGTGGGCTTGGCTGCCGCTCTGGTTCGCCAGCGTTTTCTTCTTTGTTATCGCAACGGTAGTGGTGGTGCCGACTGGACTGTTCATGCGCGAACTGCCCGGCGAGGCTGGCCAGGTCGGGCGCGGCATCCTCATCGGCTACCTCGCAACTCCCCTGACCATCGCCGTCACCGTCATCCCCGCCACCGTGATCTACCAGCTGCTGCAGCACCTGCACTGAGAGGACTCGGGCATGTTCAATCAACTGCGGGCACGAATTCGTGTACAGGACAACGACGTCTGGCGGACGGCCACCCGATCAGCGCCGATCGTCGTCCAGGTCGTGTTCGCGACGGCCTTCGGCGTCGGCTGGCTACTGGGTCATTTTCCGATAGACAGCCACGCCGGATATCGCATCATGTTCGCCGCCACATTCACCATCACGGCGTTCGCATCACTGCTGATCGGTGCGTGGATGCTGCGCTCGCAGTCACCGCGCCGGCGCGGCCTGGGGCTGGCCGTCGGTGGATCCGGCCTGACACTCTTGGCCGGCGGCGTGCCATGGGCACTGATTTTCCTGTCGCTGGTAGACACCATCTGAGCTGTCCGGCTACCGAACAGCGCTACGGCGTGAGCGCCACCGGCAGGTACGGTGACCAGCATGTCTTTTTCAATCGCGGACACCCCCGATCAGTCCGGCCGCACCTTCGTGGTGACCGGCGCCAACGGTGGTCTGGGTGAGGTCGTCACCCGCACCCTGGCCGCCAAGGGCGCCAGCGTGGTGATGGCCTGCCGCAACACCACCAAGGCCCAGGAGATCGCCGACGGCATCGACGGTGACGTCCGGGTGGCGGCGCTGGATCTGGGCAGTCTGGCCTCGGTGCGCGATTTCGCCACGCAGCAGGGCGGTTTCGATGTGCTGGTCAACAACGCCGGGATCATGAACATCCCGATGCGGCGCACCGTGGACGGCTTCGAGACGCAGTTCGGGGTCAACCACCTGGGCCACTTCGCGCTGACCGGCCTGCTGCTGGACCGGATCAGCGACCGAGTGGTCACGGTGTCGAGCATCGCGCACAAGCAGACCCCCAAGTTCTGGGTCGACGACCTCAACTACGAGCACCGCCCCTACCAACGCAACCTCGCCTACGCACAGTCCAAGTTGGCCAACCTGATGTTCGCCCGCGAGCTGCAGCGGCGGCTGGTCGCGGCCGGCTCGCCGCTGCGCTCCTACGCGGTGCACCCCGGGGTGTCGACCACCGACCTGTTCGACAACGACAAGACCGTCGTCGGCTTGATCGCCAAGTACGGCCTACCGCTGGTCGGCCAGCCGCCGGAGCGGGGCGCCGAGTCGACCTTGTTTGCCGCGACCGTGCCCGACGCCGACCCGGACACCTACTGGGGCCCCACCAAGCTGAACCAATCTCGCGGCGCGATGGGACCGTGCCCGTCGAACAAGCTCTCGAAGGATCAGCGGCTGTGGCTGCGGCTGTGGGAGGAGTCGGAGAAGATGACCGGGGTCAGCTACCCGCTCTGAACCGCGCGTCGCTGCAAGCCGGGCACCCCTCATGCCGGTCCCGGTGGTGACGGGTGTGACGCATGGGACTCACGCGGGCCGACGCGGCCCCAATGTCGCCGACAATCCACCGTGATACCGCAGCTCACCGGTTAAGTTGTGGCGAGCCGCCGCGTGATGCGGCATGAGACGGACCGAAAGAGATCATGCGAGTTGAGGGGCGCGACGTCGCCGTCACCGGCAACCTGCTGCAGCCGCTGACCCGACGCACCAACGACATTCTGCGTCTGGTGCTGGCCGCATTTTTCCTCGCGACCGTCATCACCAGCTCGTTGGTCACCCGCTACGAGTGGGTGGCACTCGAGCGGTCGGTATCCCAGATCGTCGGGGTGCTCTCGCCCGTCCACGCCAACCTTGTCTACCTCGCCTACGGCATCGCGATCCTGGTGTTGCCGTTCGCGATTCTGATCGGGCTGGTGGTCTCCCAGCAATGGAAGCTGCTCGGAGCCTATGCCGTGGCCGGACTGCTCGCGGTGGTGTCACTGTCGATCCGCAGCACCGGCATGGCCGCACCGAACTGGCATTTCGACCTCTCTGATCGGCTGGCCACCACGCTGGCGCAGTTCCTCGATGACCCGCGGTGGATCGCCATGCTCGCCGCCATGCTCACCGTCTCCGGCCCCTGGCTGCCGGCCCGCTGGCGACGCTGGTGGTGGGCACTGCTGCTGGCGTTCGTACCGATCCACCTGGTGGTCAGCGCGATCGTCCCGGCGCGCTCGCTGTTGGGGCTGGCCGTCGGCTGGTTCGTCGGGGCCTTGGTGATCCTGATCGTCGGCACCCCCGCGCTGGAAGTGCCGCTGGACGGCACTGTCCGCGCCCTGGCCCGCCGCGGTCACACCGTCTCCGAACTCGCCGTCATCCGGCCGGCCGGGCCCGGCCCGCTGGTGCTGTCCACCGTCGGCGCCCACCAGGTGATCATCGAGTTGTACGGCCCCAACCAGCGCAGCGGCGGCGCGCTGCGCCAGCTCTGGCGCAAATTCCGATTGCGCACCACCGAGACCGCGCCGCTGCACGCCTCGCTGCACCGGGCCGTGGAGCATCGCGCACTGATGGCGATCTCCATCGCCGACGCCGGGTTCGCCAACACCAACACCGTCGCGGTCGCCTCCCTCGACCGGGGCTGGACGCTGTACGCCCACACCCCGCCCCGGGGCACGCCGATCGCTGACTGCACCGCCACCACGCCGGTGGCCCAGCCCTGGGAATCCTTGCGGCGCCTGCACGACCAGCAGATCTCACACGGCGACCTGCGCGCCAAGGAGATGACCGTCGATGCCGGCCAGGTGCTGTTCGGCGGCTTCGGCAACGCCGAGTACGGCGCCACCGACACCCAGCTGCAATCCGACATCGCCCAGCTTCTGGTGACGACATCATCGCTGTACGACGCGGCCGCGGCGGTGGAGGCGGCGATCGAGTACTTCGGCCGCACCTCGGTGCTGGCCGCCTCCCGACGCCTCACCAAATCCGCGGTACCCGCGCGGCTTCGCAGTGCCGTCCCCGATGTCGGCACCGTGATCGCCGCCGCCCGCGAGGAAGTCAAGCGTCAGACCAACACCGATCAGATCCAGACCAAGACCATCACCCGGTTCACCCGCAGCCAGCTGATTCAGCTGATCCTGCTCGTTGCCTTGGTGTATGTGGCCTACCCTTTCATCAGCCAGGTGCCCACCTTCTTCTCCCAACTGCGGCAGGCGAACTGGTGGTGGGCGCTGGTCGGGCTGATCGTCTCGTCGCTGACCTATGTCGGCGCCGCGGGCGCTCTGTGGGCCTGCGCCAACGGCTTGGTCAGCTTCCGCAATCTGGCGATCATGCAGGTGGCTAACACCTTTGCGGCCACCACCACCCCGGCCGGGGTCGGCGGTCTGGCGCTGAGCACCCGATTCCTGCAAAAGGGTGGCCTGAGCACCTTGCGCGCCACCGCCGCGGTCGCGCTGCAGCAGTCGGTGCAAGTGATCGTGCACGTGATCCTGCTGGTCATCTTCACCACCGCCGCGGGCGCCTCAACGGACCTGTCCCACTTCGTACCCGGCGCGACCATGCTGTACCTGATCGCCGGTGTGGCGCTCGGTTTGGCAGGCATTGTGCTGCTGGTACCCAACCTGCGCCGGTGGTTGACCACGGCGCTGCGGCCGCGCCTCAAGGAAGTCACCGGGGACCTGATGGATCTGGCCCGCGAGCCCAAGCGGCTGGCGTTGATCGTGCTGGGGGCAGCCGGCACCACATTGGGTGCGGCGCTGGCACTGTGGGCCAGCGTGGAGGCCTTCGGCGGCAACACGTCGTTCGTGACGGTCACGGTGGTGACGATGGTCGGTGGCACCCTGGCCTCCGCGGCGCCGACACCAGGCGGAGTGGGAGCCGTGGAGGCCGCTCTGATCGGTGGGCTGGCCGCGTTCGGTGTGCCCGCCGCGCTGGCGGTCCCGTCCGTGCTGCTCTACCGGGTCCTGACCTGCTGGCTGCCGGTTTTCATCGGCTGGCCGGTGATGCGGTGGCTGACCGAAAACGAAATGATCTGAGCCGGAAGGCTATCCAGCCCCCGCCGCCGCATACACCCGACTCACCTCCGGTTCGGGGTATCCGGCATCGCTGACCGCCGCGCGCACCGCGTCGCCCACCTTCAACGTGAGCTGGGCGGGCACCAGCGCGATAACGCAGCCACCGAACCCGCCGCCGGTCATCCGGGCGCCGAGCGCGCCGGCGGCCACCGCACTGTCGGCGATCAGGTCGATGTGCTCGGTGGTGATCTCGAAGTCGTCGCGCATCGAGGCATGCGACGCGGTGAACAACGCTCCGGCCGAGGCGAAATCCAGCTCGGCGCACGCCGCAACGAAATCCAGCACTCGCTCGTTCTCGGTCAGCACGTGCCGAGCGCGCCGGGCATCGACCGGATCGGCGAGCACATCCAGCGCCTCCACACCGCGGTGCTGGACCTCGCGCAGCGATGCGACTCCCAATGCTGCGGCGGCCCGCTCACACGAGGCGCGCCGGGCAGCGTATTCACCGTCGACGTGGCCGTGCCGCTGCCCGGAGTCGAGCAGCAGCAGGGTCACCCCCGAAGTGTCCGGGTCGAATGGCACCGGGTGTACGGCGACATCGCGGAAGTCGATCAGCAGCGCGCTGGACACCTCCCCGAAGAGCGACGACAGCTGATCCAGCAACCCCGTTGGCGCCCCGACATAGTCGTTTTCGGCGCGCTGGCCGATCCGGGCCTGCTCGATCCGATCGATGTTCAGCCCAGCGGCCGAGGCCAAGGCGCCGAGCACCGCGCATTCCAGCGCCGCCGACGACGACAGGCCCGAGCCGATCGGTACGTCGCTGCGGATATCCATGGTTCCGCCGGGGACCGCAAACCCGCTGTCTCGCAGCGCCCAGATCACCCCGGCGGCATACGCGCCCCAGCCGGGGGTCTTCCCGGGTGTGGTGTTCAGCGGAATGTTCACCGGTGCGTCGGCGCGGTCGCTGAGCACGGTGAGCGTGTCGGTCTCGGCCGGGGTGAAGGTGACGCTGGTGCGTTGCGGCAACGCGATGGGCAGCGCGAAACCGCCGTTGTAGTCGGTGTGTTCGCCGATCAGGTTGACCCGGCCCGGCGCGGAGTAGGTGATCACAGCTCACGCAGCCTAGCCGCCACCGACTCCGGGGTGACATCGGCGATGAACGCGTCCATCGCCGACTCCGAGGCCGCCAGAAACTTCAGCTTGGTGGCGCTGCGTTTGATCGACATCAGCTCGACGTGAAAATAGCCGTCGGCCTGCGCACCGTCGCTGCGGTACTGGTGCAGTGCGGCCATATAGGGCAGCGGGGCGTCGTAGATACGGTCGAAGCGACCCAACAGGTTTCGGTAGACGGCCGCGAAGTCGTCGAGCTCGTCATCGGTCAGGTCGGTCAGGTTGTGCACCCACCGATTCGGATACAGGTGCACCTCCACCGGCCAACGAGCGGCGAACGGCACGAACGCGGTGAAGTGGTCGGTCTGCGCCACGATCCGAGTGCCCTCGGCACGCTCGGCTGCCAACAGATCGGCGAACAGGTTGGTGCCGTGCGTAACTCGATGCGCACGCGCTTGATCCAGCATCGCGGCGGTGCGCGGGGTCAGGTAGGGGTAGCCGTAGATCTGGCCGTGCGGGTGAGCCAGCGTCACCCCGATCTCCTCGCCGCGGTTTTCGAAGCAGAACACCTGCTCGACACCCGCACGGCCCAACAGATCAGCGGTGCGATGCCGCCACGCCTGCACCACCAGCAGGGCATGTGCCGCCGGCAGGTCGGCGAACGAACCGGTGTGATCGGCGGAGAAGCAGATCACCTCGCAACGGCCGTTGCCGGGGGCCGAGATGAACGAATTCGGCGCGGTTTCTCCCGCTGATCGGTCATTATCGCGCCGAAATCCCGCCAGGCTCGGGAACCTGTTCTCGAAGACCACGACGTCGTAGTCGGGCGCCGGCACCTCGCTGGTCTCACCGCTCGGTCCCGGGCACAGCGGGCAGGCCTCGGCGGGGGGCTTGTAGGTGCGGTCCTGGCGCTGCGCGGCGATGATCACCCACTGGCCGGTGGTCCGGTCGAAGCGCAACTGCGACGGCTCGGGGTCACGAGGCGACAGCGGCCGCAGGTCTGCCACCGGCACCGGGGCACGGCCGGGCAGGGCGAAGAACAAGAGGTCGCGGCCGTCGGCAAGCGTCCAGCGAATCGGGGCGCTCACGCGACCAGCCGCGGATGCAGCCGCTGCGGGGCGATCTCGACGCCGGCCGCCAGGTCGTCGGCCAAATGCGCGGCGAAGCCCAGCAATCCGGCGAGATCGATCCCGAACGGGGCCGGGGGCGCCACCGTCGCCAGATGTTCGGCACCGCGGCGCAACAGACTGACCGCGCCGGCGACGTTGCCCCGCTGCACGTGGGTGACGCCGACGGCCAGCTGCGCCAAGCCCTGCCACAGTTCACGCTCGGCGGCGGGCCGATGCTTCCAGGCGGCTTCCAGCACCTCGTGGGCGTTGAACGCCAGCCCATCGTCCAGCAACAGCTGCGCATAGGCGAGCATCTGGGTCGGCGGTAGATCGAGGTCGTCGGGAACACCTTCGACCCCGCCCTGGCTGCCGCGGGGCAGCGGGCGGCCCAGCCGATCACGCGGGCGGGCGTTACGGGGGCGGCCCGAATCGTCGCGGTCGCGGGTTGTCATGGGCTCATCATGCCGCGAGCCGGAATCTGGCGACGCCCAACTGGCGTGTCGCGTCGCCAGATTCCGGCTCGGCGCAGAGGTGGCAGAGGTGGCGCGGTCAGGCGGGCTTGGCAGCAATCACCTCGATAGCGGCCATGTTGTTGCGGTGGCGACGGAACGTCGCGCGCATGTTGAGCACCCGGGCCCGGGCGTCGGCATCGCGCAGCACGTTGAACACAAAACGCAGCGCCCCGACCAGACCCTCGTCGGCGATCAGCCGGTGGGGCTCCAGCAGTGCCATCGGCGCATACGAGATCTTCTCCACGGTGAAGCCGGCCTCGGTGAGCAATTCGGTCCACTCCGCGGCGGTCAGCGGGCGGGCGTTGACCTTGATGGAGCGGGCCAGCGCGGTGCGGACCTCGTCCTTGACGGCCTCGGGCACGTCGATGGGCTGCAGGACCATCTCGTGAATGGCGTAGCGGCCGCCGGGGCGCAGCACTCGGTAGGCCTCCCCGATGATCTCGGCCTTGTGCGCGTTGGTCTGCATGGTCAGCATCGCTTCGCCGATGACGACGTCGGCGCTGTCGGCGTCCAGGCCGGTCTTCGATGCCTCGCCGGTGACCACGCGTCCCCGTTCGCCGACCACCGAGCGGACCACGCCGGCAGCGTTCTCATCGGCCTCGACGCCGGTGTAGGTGCCGGGGCTGTTCTGCAGGATGTCCTTCGCGGTGCGCCCCATGCCGGGTGCGAGTTCTACGACGTCGGCGCCGGCCAGCTGCGCATCGGCCAGCATCCGGTGGGTCAGCTCCAGCCCGCCGGGCCGCAGCACCCGTTTGCCCAGGCGGGCGAACAGCCAGTGGCCGGGCAGATCAGCGGTTTTGCGGTCGGGCATCGGCAGGCTCATGCAACGAAGGTTAGCCTTACCAGCCTTGAGCCCGCTAGGGGACTTTAGACCCCTAAATCTCCTGTAAATGGCCGGATGGCCTGTCGTTTCAGACCACCTGGCGGCCGGCCAGGAAGGTGGCGCGCACCTCTAGATCCGCGATCGCTTCCGGGGCGACGGTGCGGGGGTCGGCCGACAACACCACCAGGTCGGCGTACTTGCCCACCTCGAGGGAGCCGGTCACCTCGTCGGCGAACAGCTGCCAGGCCGCGTCGAGGGTTTGCGCCCGAATCGCCTGCTCGACGGTGAGCCGCTCTTCGGGCGCCAGGACCCGCCCGCTGGGCGCAATCCGGGTGGCGGCGACGCTGATGTTGCGCAACGGCTCTTCGGGGGTGACCGGCGCGTCGTTATGCAGTGAGATGCGCATACCCGTCGCGACGGCGGACGCCGCCGGCATCCACCGCGAGCCGTGTTCCTCGCCGAACAGTCCGTCGACCAGAACATCACCCCAGTAGTGCAGGTGGTCGACGAACAGGCTGCAGGTGACGCCCAGCGCGGCGGCGCGGCGCAACTGCGCGGGCTGGATGGCGCCGACGTGTTCGAGGCGCAGCCGATGATCGGGCCGCGGGTGCCGCGCCAGCACGTCCTCGTAGACATCGAGGATGGTGTCGACCCCGTTATCGCCATGGACATGGCAGGCCATCTGCCAGCCGCGTGGGAAGTACGCCTCGACGATGCGGGTCAGTTCCGCACCGGTGTAGTTGGCGTGCCCGCACGATCCGGGCTCGACGCCGATGGTGCGGGTGGCGTCGGTGTCCAGGTACGGGAACGACAGGTCGATGTTGCCGATCCAGGGTGAGCCGTCCACCCAGATCTTGATCCCGACCTGGCGCGCCATGTCGTCGCCGTCCCCGGGCGAAGCATCGGTGTGCAACGCCTCGTTGGAGATCTCGTAGGTGCGCAGCCGCACGGTCAGCTCGTTGCGCAGGTGCTCAACCAGCGGCCGGAACTGCGGCGAAAACGCCATCTCCGAAATAGTTGTCAGGCCGGCCCGGTTGAGCCGCGCGCATTCGGCGCGCAGCATCGCCGGGGCGTCGCCGGGCAGCATCGCCTTACCCAGCAGCGGAATGAGCGCCGCGGTCTCCTCGGCGGTCCCATCCAGTTCGCCGGTGGCGTCGCGGCCGTATTTCGCACCGATCGGGTCGGGGGTGTCGCGGCTCAGCCCGGCCTGTCGGGCGGCCGCACCGTTGAAGTACGCCTTATGGCCCGAGTTGTGCACGATCACCAGCGGGTGCTCCGGGGCGACGGCGTCCAGCCAAGCCAGGGTGGGTTCGGGAAGCCCGGGCTGCAGCAGCGCGTCCCAGCCGATCGCGTAGGCCCCGTCGGCGCCGCGGGCGGCGACCTCCTGGTGGATCAGTGCCACAACGGCGTCGGCATCGGTCAGGGTGACCGGCCGGATATCGACCATCCGGCCGGACAGCACGACCGACTCCATCAGGGGATGCCCGTGCGCCTCGACGAAACCGGGCAATAGGCAACCGTCACCGATGTCGAGCACCCGGGTGTCAGGGCCGATGAGGCCGTCCATGTCCTTGCGGTCGCCGACCGCGACGATGCGCCCGTCGGCGACGGCCAGCGCCTCGGCGGTCGGTTGCGCGTCATTGACGGTGAGCACCGTGCCGATGACGACGAGATCCGCTACGGGCATTCCGGGCTCCTTCTCGGCAGACATCGCCGGAGTGTAAGTGGAATAGCCCCCAGCCCCGCACTGTTCGACCCGGTATGCCCAAACCTTTTACCGAGAACGAACGCCAGCAGTTTCTCGCCGACAAGCACGTGGCCGTGTTATCCGTCGCCGCCGCCGATGGCCGCCCGCCGGCCAGCGTCCCGATTTGGTACGACTACACCCCCGGCGGCGACATCCTGGTCAATACCGGCGCCGGCCGACGAAAAGCCAAGCTCATCGAGCAGGCCGGTGCGGTGACGCTGGTGGTGCAGCGCGAAGAACTGCCCTACCAATATGTGATCGTCGAAGGCACCGTGGTCAATGCGGTCACGCCGGCTCCGCTGCCGCAGCGCGAGGCCATCGCGATCCGCTACCTGGGCCAAGAAGGCGGCCGGGCATTCGCCGCCAACATGGACGGTGCATCCAGCGTGCTCTTCACCATCCGGCCCGACCGCTGGCTGACCGCCGACTTCTCCGGCGACCTGTAGGCGGTTGGCCGATGCTGCCTGTGCTGGACCTGGCCGACGCCGATACCGACACCGCGGTGTTTCGTCTGGCCTTACGGGAGGCCGCGCACACCTGCGGCTTCTTCTACCTCACCGGCCACGGCATACCCGAGGAGCAGAGCACCGAGATCCTCCAGCTGGCCCGGCAGTTCTTCGGACTGCCCGAGGCGGAGAAGAACCAGATCAGCCAGTTGAAAAGCCCGCATTTCCGGGGCTATTCACGTCTGGGCGGAGAGCTGACGAACGGGCGTGTCGACTGGCGAGAGCAGATCGACATCGGCCCTGAACGTCCGGTTCTACCCGCAGCGGAGGGGTACTGGCACCTGCAGGGCCCGAACCTGTGGCCCGCGCGGCCCGCAGCCTTCCGCTCGGCGTTCGAAGCGTGGGACCGATCGCTGTCTTCGGTGGGCCTGCAACTGCTCCGGCACTGGGCGGCGTCGTTGGGAGCCGCCGAAGACCTGTTCGACGACGCATTCGCCGCATCGCCGGCGACCCTGATCAAGGTCGTTCGCTATCCGGCAAGCCCGCAGGCTGGCCAAGGGGTCGGCGCTCATAAGGATTCGGGCGTCTTGACCCTGCTGCTCGTCGAGCCGGATTCCGAAGGGCTTCAAGTGGAAATCTCACCCGGCGACTGGGTCGATGTTCCCCCGCTGGCCGGTGCCTTCATCGTCAACATCGGCGAACTGCTCGAAGTCGCGACCGACGGCTACCTGCGGGCCACCCGGCACCGGGTGCGCTCGCCTGGGCCCGGCACCGACCGGATATCTGTTCCGTACTTTCTCAACCCGGCCCTGGATGCCACCGTTCCGCGCATCACCCTGCCCGCTGAGCTCGCAGTGCTGGCGCGGGGTGTGGAGACCGATCCGGACAACCCCATCTTCGACACCTACGGTGAGAACGCGTGGAAGTCCCGCACCCGGGCCCACCCCGACGTCGCCGAACTACACCACGGGATCAGGCCGGCCAGTTCTCGGTGAAAACAATCAGGCCCCCTCGAAAGGGGGCCTGATCAGGTGTGGCAGGTACAGGATTCGAACCTGTGTAGGCTTCCGCCGACGGATTTACAGTCCGCTCCCATTGGCCGCTCGGGCAACCTGCCGTAGTGCGCCTAGCAGACTACAACGAGGATGTACCTCAGACACAAACGGCCAGCACAACTCAAGGAGAGGACAGGTCTCGTGGCGGACTCATCGTTCGACATCGTCAGCAAGGTCGACCGGCAGGAGGTCGACAACGCCTTGAACCAGGCCGCCAAGGAGCTGGCCACCCGGTTCGACTTCCGCGGCACCGACACCACCATCGCCTGGAAGGGCGAGGAGAACATCGAGCTGGTCAGCTCCACCGAGGAGCGGGTCAAGGCCGCTGTCGATGTGTTCAAGGAGAAACTGATCCGACGCGACATCTCCATGAAGGCGTTCGACGCCGGGGACCCGCAGCCGTCGGGCAAGACCTACAAGGTCAGCGGCAGCCTCAAGCAGGGCATCGACGCCGAGCACGCCAAGAAGATCAACAAGCTGATCCGCGACGAGGGCCCCAAGGGCGTCAAGTCCCAGGTCCAGGGCGACGAGATCCGGGTGTCCTCGAAGAAGCGCGACGACCTGCAGGCGGTCCAGGCGCTGCTCAAGGGCGCCGACCTGGATGTGGCCTTGCAGTTCGTGAATTACCGGTAACCGGTACCGCTGGTCCGGCCGCCGCTGCGTGCTTAGGCTGGGGCTCGTGACTACCGAAGAGGTCGTGGACGTCGTCATCATCGGAGCCGGCATCTCCGGTATCGGCGCGGCGTATCGCATCGCCGAGCGCAACCCCGGCACCCGCTACGTCATCTTGGAACGGCGTGAGCGCATCGGCGGGACCTGGGACCTGTTTCGCTATCCCGGGGTGCGCTCGGACAGCAGCATCTTCACGCTGTGCCTGCCGTATGAACCGTGGACCCGCCGCGAACGGGTCGCCAACGGCGACGAGATCCGCGACTATCTGACCGACACCGCGCGCAAGCACGGCATCGACGACCACATCCGGTTCAACCACCACGTCACCGCGGCCGACTGGGATTCGGCGACCGACACCTGGACGGTGACGGCGGACGACAACGGGACGCAGCGGACCTACCGCGGCCGGTTCGTGTTCTTCGGCTCCGGTTACTACAACTACGACGAGGGCTACACCCCAGACTTCCCGGGATCGGAGACGTTCGCGGGGACGCTGGTGCATCCTCAGCACTGGCCCGAAGATCTGGACTACACCGGCAAGAAGGTGGTGGTGATCGGCAGCGGCGCCACTGCGATGTCCCTGGTGCCGGCGTTGGCGCAGCGCTCCGGTCACGTGACCCTGCTGCAGCGCACGCCCACCTATCTGGTCTCGGCGAGCATGTACAGCCGCTTCGTTGACGTGGTCGCAAAGCTCTTGCCCCGCAAGGTGGGTCACCCGATCATCCGGTTTGTGATGGCCCTGTTCGAGGGCTACGTCTGGTTCCTGGCCCGCAAGACTCCCCCGCTGTTGAAGTGGATCCTGCGTCGCACGGCTGTGCAGAATCTGCCGCCGGGTTATCCCGTGGACACTCACTTCAAGCCGCCGTATCAACCGTGGGACCAGCGCCTGTGCCTGATTCCCGACGCCGATCTGTACGCCGAGATCAGCGCCGGGCGCGTCGAGATGGTCACCGACCGGATCGACCACTTCGACGCCACCGGGATCGCCTTGCAGTCCGGGGCGCATCTGGATGCCGACATCATCGTCACCGCCACCGGCCTGCAGTTGCAGGCGCTCGGCGGGGTGCGGATCAGCTTGGACGGCACCGAGATCAAGTCCACCGACCGATTCGTCTACAAGGCGCACATGCTCGAAGACGTGCCGAACCTGTTCTGGTGCGTCGGCTACACCAACGCCTCCTGGACGCTGCGGGCCGACATCACCGCCCGGGCCACCGCCAAACTGCTGGCGTACATGACTTCTCGCGGCTACACCCACGCCTACCCGCACCTGGGTGACGAGCCGATGGCCGAGAAGTCGGCGTGGGATATCCAGGCCGGCTATGTGCTGCGCGCGCCGCACGCGCTGCCGCGCTCCGGCACCAAACGACCCTGGAATGTGCGGCAGAACTACTTCGCAGACGCCCTGGACTTCCGGTTCGACCAGATCACCGAATCAATGGTGTTCGGGCGGGCCGGGGAGGCCATCCCGCTGGCCGGATAGGTCACGTCTCGGCACGTAGCGCGGCGATGCCGCGGTCCAGGGCGGCCTCCAAGAAGCCGAGATCACCGGTGGCGAGCAAGATGCCGACGCCGCCCTGGATGCCCGCCAGTAGGGCGGCTGCCGCTGAGTCGGCGTCGATGCGCCCCGCCATTTTGCCGCCCTGTTGCATGGCGCGGATCCCCGCCGCGATCTCGGCGTGCCACTGCCGGATCAGCGACGAGGTGACCGCTTGGGCCGCGGGCGTGGTCCGCCCGAGTTCGGACATCAGTACCGCCAGCGGGCAGTGTTGCCCCTGTCGGCGGTAGCGGTCGACCACGGCGTCACGCCAGCGCTGCCAGGCCGCCCAGGACGTGAGCTCGCCCAAGTAGGGCTGCTGGTCGGCCAGCACCAGCTCGGCCTCGTGTTCGGCGACGGCGAGCAGCAACTGTTCCTTGCCGCCGGGAAAGTAGTGGAACAACTGGCTCTTGGAGGTCTGGGTGCGCGCCCGGATGTCATCGAGCGTGGTAGCCGAGACCCCGGCGGTGCGGATCTCCGCGGCGGCGCCCTCGATGATCCGCCAGCGGGTGGCCGCCCCTTTGCTGGTCAATTTCTGGACTTGCGGGTCCATTTTGATAGGTGAACTATCTGGACTCATGGGTCCAAACAGTACGCGGCTTGCAGGCCGCACAGCATTGATCACCGGTTCTACCGCCGGACTGGGGGCCGGCATCGCCACCGCGCTGGCCGAGGCCGGCGCGTCGGTCCTCATCAGCGGACGCGATCCGAAACGCGGAGCCGATGTGGTGAAGCGCATCGAATCAGCGGGTGGCCGCGCTGCGTTCATCGGCGCCGATCTGGGTGCCGGCGGAGCGGAGGTCACCCGCTTGGCCGCCGAGGCAACAGCCGCCGTTGGCGGTGCGATCGACATCCTGGTCAACAACGCAGCCATGCTGCTGATGCCGACGCCCACCGCGGAGGTTCCCGAGCAACAGATCCGCGACGCGTTCGCGATCAACGTGTTCGCCCCGTTCCTGCTGACCGGCGCGCTCGCGCCCGCGATGGCACAGCGCGGCAGCGGCGCGATCGTCAACGTCGGTTCGATCAGCGGGCTGATCGGGTCGGCGAATTCAGCGCTATACAGCGCGACCAAGGCCACCGTCCACTCGCTGACCAAGTCATGGGCCGACGAATACGGCCCCTCCGGCGTGCGCGTCAATACCGTTGCCCCCGGACCGATCCGGACCGAACGCGGCGCGGAGTTCGAAGAGCATGTGGCACCCGTGCTGGCCCGGATTCCGTCGCGGCGAATGAGCACCGTGGCCGAGGTCGCGGCCGCCGTGGTGTTCCTGGCCAGCGACGACGCCGCCAATATCCACGGCACCACGCTTTCGGTCGACGGGGGCTGGTCCGCCGTTTAGGCGACATGTTCACAAACCGGGGGTACAGCCGTGACGACGGCAATACGCTGTCGCTCATGCCTGCTGCTACTCGTACACCCAATGTCGTCGTGCTCGGAGGCGGATCGTTCGGTACCACGGTGGCGTCCATCTGCTCGCGCCGTGCGCCGACGCTGCAGTGGGTGCGATCGGAGGCGACCGCCGCCGACATCAACGACAACCACCGCAACAGCCGCTACCTGGGCAACGATGTGGAACTGTCCAGCACGCTGCGCGCCACCACCGATTTCGCCGAAGCCGCGCACTGCGCCGACGTCGTCGTGATGGCGGTACCGTCGCACGGCTTCCGCGGAGTGCTCGAGGAGTTGGCCACCGAGCTGCGCCCCTGGGTGCCGGTGGTGTCGCTGGTCAAGGGTCTCGAGCAGGGCACCAACATGCGGATGTCGCAGATTGTCGACGAGGTGTTGCCCGGGCATCCGGCCGGCATCCTGGCCGGCCCGAACATCGCCCGCGAGGTCGCCGAGGGTTATGCCGCGGCGGCGGTGCTGGCCATGCCCGACCCGGGCCTGGCGTGCGAGCTGGCGTCGCTGTTCCGCACCAAGCGATTCCGGGTCTACACCACCGACGACGTGGTCGGGGTCGAGATGGCCGGCGCATTGAAGAACGTCTACGCGATCGCGGTCGGCATGGGCTACTCGCTGGGAATCGGGGAGAACACCCGGGCGATGGTGATGTCGCGTTCAGTGCGCGAGATGTCCAAGCTCGGCGAGGCGATGGGCGGCGCCCGCGACACTTTCGCGGGCCTGGCCGGGATGGGCGACCTGATCGTCACCTGTACCAGCCAGCGCAGCCGCAACCGCTTTGTCGGCGAGCAGTTGGGCTCCGGCAAGCCGATCGACGAGATCATCGCGTCGATGAATCAGGTGGCCGAGGGTGTGCGGGCCGCCAGCGTGATCATGAAGTTCGCCGCGCAGTATGGGCTGAGCATGCCGATCGCACGCGAGGTCGACGGCGTGATCAACCACGGTTCGACGGTGGAGCAGGCCTACCGTGGCCTGATCGCCGAGGCGCCCGGGCATGAGGTCACCGGCTCTGGCTTCTAACTGTATGGTTCCTGTGCGTTCGCTCCGAATGTGTAACTTGTGTTTACTTCCTGGACATGTCGCATTACGCCTTTGGCAATAAGACATGAATAACTTCTCTGCATCTCAGCAATATCTTATGAGGGCAGGGGAACTACCGGATGCTGACCGCGCAAGCCAACGTCAAATCACGCCTCAAATCACGAACAGCCTGGTCCCGCTCGATTCTGCGGTATGACCTGCCTGCCTCCCTGGTGGTGTTTCTAGTCGCTCTACCGCTGTCACTGGGTATCGCCGTGGCTTCGGGCGCACCGGTGCTGGCCGGTCTGATCGCCGCAATCGTCGGCGGGCTCGTCGTCGGCGCCCTGGGCGGGTCACCGCTGCAGGTCAGCGGACCGGCGGCCGGACTGACAGTCATCGTCGCGGATCTGGTGGGGCGCTTCGGCTGGAAGGTGACCTGCGCTATCACCGTCGGCGCCGGGGTGCTGCAGGTCCTATTGGGGTTGAGCCGGGTGGCGCGGGCCGCGCTGGCGATCTCGCCGGTCGTGGTGCACGCGATGCTGGCCGGCATCGGCATCACGATCACCCTGCAGCAGCTGCTCGTCCTACTCGGCGGCCGCTCGGCGAGTTCGGCCTGGGAAAACCTCGCCAACCTGCCGGAGGGGCTGATCGAGTCTCATGGGGCCGAGCCGATCCTGGGCATCCTGGTGATCATCATCATGCTTGCCTGGCGATCGGTGACGGGTCCGCTCGGCCGGATCCCCGGGCCGCTGGTCGCAATCGCCGGAGCAACGGTGCTGTCCTTGGTCTTCTCGCTCGAGGTGCGTCGCATCACCCTGGACGGATCACTGCTGGATGCCGTGCAGCTGCCCGCGCTGCCGGAGGGCAACTGGGCTGCCGCCTTCGTCGGGGTGGTCACCGTGGCGTTGATCGCCAGCGTGGAGAGCCTGCTCTCGGCGGTGTCGGTGGACCGGATGCACACCGGGCCGCGTACCAATTTCAACCGCGAACTGATCGGGCAAGGCACGGCAAACGTCGCCTCGGGTTTCCTGGGCGGGCTGCCGATTACCGGGGTGATCGTCCGCAGCGCCACCAACGTCAACGCCGGCGCTAAGTCGCGGGCGTCGGCCTTCCTGCACGGCGTGTGGATCCTGCTGTTCGCTCTGCCGTTCGCGGGCTTGGTGCAGCAGATTCCCACTGCGGCGCTGGCAGGCCTGCTGATCACCGTCGGAGTTCAACTGATCAAGATGATTCACATCGAGACGGCCTGGCGCAGCGGCGATCTCGTCGTCTACGTGACGACGGTGGCCGGCGTGGTGTTCCTCAACCTGCTGCACGGGGTGCTGATCGGGCTGGTGCTGGCGATGGCCTTGACCGGTTGGCGGGTGATCCGGATGAAGATCACCGCCGTGGGCAGGGACGACGAGTGGCTGGTGACCGTGTCCGGGGCGTGCACCTTCCTGGCGCTCCCCCGGCTGACCAATGTGCTGGCACACATTCCCGCCGGCACGCACGTCACGCTCGCCATCAAGACCACCTACATCGATCACGCCGCCGAGCAGGCCCTTGAAGATTGGCTGCGGCAGCATTGCGCTACCGGCGGTACGGTGCTGGTCCCCAGCGAATCCGACTCCACGGCGGACGCAGCCGACCCGTGTGCCTCGTGCGCACCATCGCGGCGGGGGTGAGATGAGTGCGAATCGGATAGCGCATCCGGTATCACCAGTCGAGCAGGCTGCTCGGCGGCCGGTCGGCCAACTTCTGCACGATCCAGTGGTTCATTGACACGTGCTGGTCAGCGGCCTCGACGGCGAGCCGGGCATGCAGCGACGGTGAGGTACGGACCACGAAGTTGCCGCTGAAGTTCCGGTCGGTGATGGGAGGCGGTAGGTCATCGCCCTCAGACTCGGCCAGGTGCTCATCGACGGCCTGCTCAACACCGGCGATAGCCTCCCGCAGCGTCGGGGCCCAATGCTTCAAGAAGGGCAGTTCCAGGCAGCGGCCGACGTATTCGTCGTGCTCGCGAGACCATTCGGCGCGGTAGGTGTAATGGTTCATGCCCGGTAGTAGCGCATGCGCTATCCGATTCGACAAGACATCTATCCCCAAGCGCGGGTGCGAAAGTGGCAGATGGGGTGCGGGGGCCAGCAGGCGGACCGCGTTAGCCGCGGGCCATGTCCTCCAGGCGCCGAATCCGGTCGGCCATCGGAGGGTGGGTGGCGAACAGCTGACCGACCTTCTCCCCCGCGCGGAACGGGTTGGCGATCATCAGGTGCGATTGGCTGGCCAGTTCCGGCTCGGGCGGCAGCGGGGCGGCCTGGACACCGTCGGAGATCTTGCGCAGCGCGGACGCCAGCGCCAACGGGTCACCCGAGAGCACGGCACCGGATTCGTCGGCCTGGTACTCGCGCGACCGGGACACAGCCATCCGCACCACCGAGGCCGCCAACGGCCCCACCAAGGCGACCAGCAGCATCGCCAACGGGTTGCCGTCGCGGCGGTTGCCCATGAACATCGCCATGTTGGCCAAACCGGTGATCACCGAGGCCAGTGCGCCAGCCACACACGAGATCAGGATGTCGCGGTTGTACACGTGCGACAGCTCATGACCAAGCACCGCGCGCAACTCACGCTCGTTGAGCAGCCGCAGTATTCCGCTGGTGCAGCACACCGCGGCGTGGCGCGGGTTGCGGCCGGTGGCGAAGGCGTTGGGCGCGTTGGTGTCGCTGACGTACAGCCGCGGCATCGGCTGGTGGGCGGTCGTGGCCAGTTCCCGCAC